>NZ_CP042812.1:1571931-1886317 GCF_008000835.1 Malaciobacter canalis | reverse complement strand
ATAGCTTTATTTTTAAAAAATCTTCCTCTTTCATTTAATACTAACTTCTTTCCTACTCTATCAAAAAGGTTTTCTCCAATTTTTTTTTCTAAGCTATTTAATGAAATTGAGATTGCTGATTGTGTTAAATTAATCTGTTTTGCAAGATTTGAAATATGAGAGTTTTCACAAAGTTTAAAAAAAATATCTAACTCTTTTAAAGTAAACATAATATACCTTATTAAAAATATTTATGATTATAACAAAAATAATTAATTTTACAAATTAAAAGATAAATTATATACTTTCACAAATATAAAGGAAAGTTATAATGAAAGAGAATATTAAGAATAAAAATTTTTATTTAGGGCTATGTTTTTTAGCACTTCTTACAGCTTTAGCAAAATATATTTCAAGTTTACAAATAGTTCAAAATTTGGGATTTTCTTTTTTGATTGTTGCAATATTGATTGGAATGATTTTTACAAATATCTTTAAAGTAAAAGTTAGTCCAAAATTTGAAAATTCATTTTCATTTGCTACAAAAACATTACTTCGTACAGCAATTATTTTTTATGGATTTAGATTAACATTTACAGAGATATATGATGTTGGATTTCAAGCAATTATTGTTGCCGTTATAGTAGTATTTTCAACTTTTGCATTGGGATATTTTATTGGAGTAAAGATATTAAAACTAGATAAAGAGATAACAATTTTGACAAGTGCAGGAAGTGCTATTTGTGGAGCAGCAGCAGTTTTAGCAACAGAAGCTGTTTTAAAAAATAAAGCTTATAAAAGTTCAATTGCAGTTTCAACTGTAGTTTTATTTGGAACAGTTGCAATGTTTTTATATCCATATTTATATAGTATTGATTTTATAAACTTTTTACCAAAAAGTATGGCTATGTATATTGGAGGAACATTACATGAAGTTGCTCATGTAGTTGGTGCAGCAAATAGTATTTCAAATGATATTATTGCAAAAGATGCAGTTGTTGTTAAGATGATAAGAGTTATGTTAATAGCTCCTTTTTTGATTATATTAATGCTTTTTTTAGCAAAAACATCAACATCAAAAGAGAAAACAAAAATTACAATTCCTTGGTTTGCAATATTTTTTATATTAGTTGCACTATTTAATTCATTTAATTTGATTGATAGTTCAATCATAAATATAATAAATGATATTGATACTTTTTGTTTAGCAATGGCTATGATGGCATTGGGAATAAATACAGATTTTAAGTCATTTTTTAAAGTGGGATTAAAACCAGTTATTTTAGCTTCTATACTGTTTATTTGGTTAAGTGTAGGTGGATATTTTATAGTAAATTTTGCTATAACACTTTAATACACATATTATAAACAAAAATTGTATAAAATATGTTTTTTAAAGGAAGTGGCGTTATGAAAGTTTTACTATTAGAAGATGATAGTGCCTTAAGTGATTTACTTAGTTTTCATCTTGAAGATAAAGGCTATGAAGTTATTGCAAAAACAAATGGGCAAGATGCTTTGGAATATTTAATTGATAATAAAGTAGATTTTGCACTTTTTGACATAAATACTCCTTTAATGTCAGGTTTAGAAGTTTTAAAAACATTAAGAGAAGATTATAAAAATAGAACACCAATTATTGTATTAACTGCATATCAAGATACTAAGCATTTAAAAGAGTCTTTTGAAAATGGAGTTGATGATTATATTAAAAAGCCTTTTGATTTAGAAGAGCTTGACCAAAGAATTATGAAACTTTGCAAGGTATTTTTTATTAATCAAGATGAAGAGTTAAAACTTTGTGAAAATATAAGTTTTTTCCCTAATTCTTGTGAACTTAAAATTGATAATAGTATAAAAAAAATAGCTTTAAAAGAAAGAGATATTTTAAAATATTTTTGTGCACATAAAAATAGAGTTATTTCAAGTGAAGAGTTACTTCAAAATGTTTGGACTTATGAAGATATGCCAACAGATGCGACAATAAGAGTTTATATAAAAAACTTAAGGGAGTTGCTTGGAAAAGATAGAATAAAAACAATTAGATCAATAGGATATAAATTTGAATAAAGATGAAAGAAAAGCACTTATTAGTTTTTTATCTATTTACGTAGGTTCTGTAATACTTCTTGTTGGATTATTATTATATTTTTATTATAAAAATGAGTTAAAATCAGTTGCTGAGCATTGTAATATGCAAATGTCAAATGCAGCAAATGAAATAAAATCACAAATATTAAACTCATACATGAATAAAGAAAAGCTAAGACCAATAAAATTAAAACATAAAGATATACAATATGCACTTTTTGATAAAAATAAAAAATTAATTTTTTCAAATATGCACAAAGAACAAGAGTTTAGTTTGAAAAAAAATCTGTATGAAACTCAAGAGTATACATATTATGTGACATATCTTTATGAAAAGAATATTCCTATTAGATATATTGCAATACAAACTTGTACAGGAGTACAAGATAAAAATAAATTAAAAATTATTATGGTTTTAATACTTATTTTTAGTTCTATATTTGTAGGATGTATAGCTTATTTGTTAGCAAAACTTCTTTTAAAGCCAGTACGAGAAAAAGTCGAATCTATGGATAAATTTATAAAAGATTCAGCACATGAACTAAACACACCTATTTTAGTACTTATGACTTCTGTTTCTATGCTTAAAAAAGGTAAAAATCCTGAAAAAATGATGAAATATATAATAAGTAGTTCAAAACAAATCTCACAGCTTTATAATGATATACATTTTTCAACTTTTGAAAAAAATGATGAAAGTTTAGAAGAAGAGTTTTGTTTAAGTGAACTTATAAGTCATAGTGTTGAGTATTTTAACGATATATCTATCACAAAAAATATAACTATTGAATCAAGTGTTGAACCTTGTAAAATAAAAGTAGATAAAAATAAAATGCAAAAGGTAGTGAATAATTTAATTTCAAATGCAATTAAATATAGTCATAATAACTCTAAAATAATTGTTACTTTAAAAGATGCAGTTTTAAGTGTTCAAGATTTTGGAATAGGAATAAGCAAAGAAGAACAGACTCAAATTTTTAAAAGATATAAAAGAGGTAATAATAATGAAGGTGGCTTTGGAATAGGGCTTGATATAGTAAAACAGATTGTAAAAGAGTATAATTTAAACTTGAGTTTAAAATCTATGGAAAATGCAGGCTCACTATTTTCTATAGATTTTACTGAGGTTTTAGTATAAATCAATTAAAAGCATTGCTTTTAATTGTTCGTTATTTCTACTTATTTTTAAATCACTTCTAATTTTATGTTTACTTAAAGCTCCCTCTAAAGTTTGAAAAATATGCCAAAATCTTTCATTAAAAGGTGCATCTATCTCTTTTAATTCTCTTTTTAATATAACTTCTACAATTGTTTCAATACAATGAAAATAAAAAATCTTATTTTTTGCCCTTTGGATTTTATATTCTCTCATTATTTTAAGATTATTAATAAACGTTTCTCTTTCTATATTACTTAATACAATATTGTGTTTTACGCTATCTTCTTCATTGTCTAAATGAATTAAATAGCTATTTATCTCTTTGTTCATTGTTTCTTCTAAATGTGGATGATATTTTATTAAAATATCTATGATTTCTTGAGGTGAGATTCTTTGTGCTTTTAGTTCATGGGAGTACTTTCTTTTTTTTTCATGTTTATGGTCAATTGCTAATAAAATATCAATGGCATATTCTAAATAAGCAAATTTATCTTCTTTGCCATCTTTAAAACATACTCCATGTTCATTTATCATGGGTTTTAAACCTGCATACTCTAGTTTCATAACTAGTGTCTCCTTTTATGGTATGATTAATTGTAACATATCTATTTTTATTTTAAAATGTTTTTTAGAAAAAAGTATATAAAATAGATAAAACCCTAAAAAGAAGAGATATGAATACAAAAATCACCAACTTTAAAACTCAAATATTAGATGAAACAAAATTTGTACATCCTGTAAAGATAACCTTTGAACAAGATGGAAAAAGTAGAAGTTGGGAAGCCGTAAAAAGCTTTGATTCTGTTGCTATTTTACTATATCATGAAGAAAAAAATGCTTTTTTACTTGTAAAACAGTTTAGACCTCCTGTGTATTTAAATGATAAATCAAAAACTTTTACATATGAACTTTGTGCTGGCTTAGTTGATAAAAATAAAGATTTAAATCAAATAGTAAAAGAAGAAATAGATGAAGAGTGTGGATATGATGTACCTTTGAAAAATATAGAAAAAGTCACTTCTTTTTATACAAATGTTGGTATAAGTGGAGGTTGCCAAAACTTATATTTTGCTAGAATTGATGAATCTATGAAAGTTCATGGTGGTGGAGGAATAAATGATGAACAAATTGAACTTATTTTTATACCATTTGATGATTTTAAAGATTTTATTTATGATGAATCAAAAGCAAAAACTCCCGGATTGATGTTTTCTTATTATTGGTTTTTAGATACGAAAATATCAAAAATTACTACTTAATAAAAATAATAAAGTTAAAAATTACTCCAATACTGTAAATTTTAAACTTTTTATATAAAAAATTTCAAAAATTTTAGGAAAAAATTGATAACTTTTATCAGAAATAAATTAATAAAATATTAAGATAATAATAATTTATTTCTTATAAAATAATAATAAATAATAACTATAAATAATAAAAATATGGAAAGGAAATTTTATGTCATTTTTTAAAAAGTTTTTAAATATGAATTCAAATCCCACTGATAATGAATTAGTTGAAGCGATAAAACAAGATAATGTAAAAAAAGTTGAGAAACTACTTGATATTGAGGATATAAACAAAGAATATGAGGACTTTAAAAGACCAATTGATTTTGCATTGGAGTATTCAAGTGTAAAAGTTATCAAATACTTGATTGAAAATAAAGCTATCTTAGAAGATACTATCCAAGGTGATACTATCATCTCTTATCTTATAAAAAAAGATGCATCTTTGGAAATGCTTGAATATATGCATAGTATAAATAGTAGTGATAGTACTGTTAATGGAAAAGTTTTGATAGAACTTGCTTTAAATAATACAAATAGTTTCGATACTTTTAAATTTATTTTTGAAAACTTTGGTGTAGAAAGAGAAGAGGGTAAAAGATATCTTATTCATGATATTGTTGATTCTAAAAAGTTTGATTTAAATTTAAAAGTTAAACTTTTAAAACTACTTATTGAAGAGTATGATTTTGATATAAATCATAGTCAAAATGAACTTCCTGCTTCTTCTAGAGTTTTTAACCAAAGGGATATGAAGCTTCTAAAAGAACTAATAAAATTAGGTGCTTGTATAAACTCTATAGCAAAACAGCTTCCTAATTTCTTAGAACAAAAAGAGATAAAAGAATTAAGTCCTTATGTTTTGAAAAATAAACTTAATAAACCTGAATATATTTTAGGCTTATTGGATTTTGATTCATTTAAAGAGTATATAGAGCTTTTAGAAGATGTAAAAAATAAAGAGTTATTAACAAATATTAGTAAAAGTATGATGCTTCATGATAAAGAAAAAGTTAAATTAGCTCAACTTGCATTACAAAAGGGTGTAAATATAAATGAGTTAAATAGTGATGGACACAGTGTTAATGCTTTATATACATATACAGCATATTTCTCTGTGCAATCAAATACAACTTTTATAGATTTTTTAATGGAAAATGGTGCACAAATAGAATGCAATGGACACTCTGCATTTTTTAATGTAGTAAATGATAATGATATAAAATGCACTAAGTATTTAATAACTAAAGGTGCAAATGTAAACTTTGTTAACTATTTTGATAATACAGTTATGAATTTTATTATTCATCCAAAAGCTAATTTTAAAAATGCACAAGAAAGAGTGAAAATGTTTGATTTATTGCTTGAAAATGGTTTAGATATAAATTTACCAATATCTCACTATCAAGATTCAAGTAGTAATACTACACCAATTTTAGAAGCTGTTGCTGATGTAGCACCTAGTGAACTTCTTGAACATATTATTGACAAATTCTCTTCATTGGAAGTTAATTCTTTGACAATGGAATATGTAATAAAAAGAAAAGATATACCTTTAGAAGTAAAAAAAAGAGTAATTGCAAGAAATCCTTATGTAGTATTTGAAAATGAAGAGTATTGTAAAGTTAGAAGTGAAAGTTTTGATTCAAATATTTTAGGTATGGCACTTTTTGAAAAAGATGAAGAGCTTGTAAATTATATTTTAGATACATATATTGATATAAAAGCTTACTCAGAAGCAAACTCTTATATTATGAAAGCTGTTTATTATCAATTTGATATACAAACAATTAAAAAACTTATAAAAGCAGACCCTAATTTAAACAGAAAATATTATATCTTCCCAGATGAACCAGAAACACAAACAGTTGTTTCAAGTTTAATACGAGGTTATGATAATTTTGAAATTGATGAAGATTTTAAAGTTGAGATTTTACAATGTTTAAAAGATAATGGTGCAATTATTGATACTTATCTTGAGCGTATTAACAAAACTAAAACACATCTTGATAGTGTTGGAATATTAATAAACCAAGTTGTAAATAGATTAAAATTTGAACCAAAAGTTTTAGACTTTCTTTTAGATAATGGAGTTGACCCATATAAACCAGTAGCTAACTTAAATGAGTCTCAAATGCATTCAATAGTTAATAGATTTAGCTTAGCTTCTGATGAGCTTTGTTTACAACATTTGGAATATTTTGAAAGCAAAGGTTATAAAGTAGATTTAGAACATAAAAATAGCTTTGATACAGATATTTTCCTTGGTGCTTGTATGATGAATAGACCAAAAGTTTTAAAATGGCTAATAAACAAAGGTGCAAATATAAATGTAATTGGAGGTTTTGATAATTCACCTGCATTACATAAAGCTATATCAAACTACAATGACAATGATAATATTGCAAGAGCAGAGACTGTAAGAGTATTAGTTGAAGCAGGTTGTGATATAGAACAAATTGATGTTGAACAATTTACTCCTTTAATGAGTGCTGCAAATTATGGATGCTTTGAAGCTTTACGAGTTTTACTTGAGTTAAATGCAAATGCAGACTTTTTCAATGAAGAGGGGCAAAGTGCAGCTCATAGAGCAATTTTAGGAAATGAAACATATGATGATGAAGAAAATCCTGAATTAATAAGAGCAAAAATGTTAGCTGCATTAAAAGATGCAGGTGCAAACTTAGATAAAGGTTCAAAAAATATAGTACCTGTTTTACATATGAGTATTTTAGAAAATAAACAACAAATATTCAATACTTTATTAAAACTAGAGCTAGATTTAAATGCACAAGATATGAATGGAAGAACACCTATTATGATAGCAATTGCTTATGGTGATATGTATTATGTAAATAGACTTATGAACAATAAAGAAATAGATTTTAAAGTTATTGATTTTAATAATGAATCTATTCACTTTAGTGCTGTTATGAGATCTGATGAAACTAGTGCAAAAATGTTGAAATTCTTCTTACAACAAGGTATTGAAATTACAAGTGGAAGAGATGGATTATCACTACTTCATGTAATTGGATACTATGCAAATGAGTATGTTTTAGATATTGTAAAAGGGTTTTTTGAAGATATGAATATTAAAGATTCACAAGGTTTTACACCTTTAATGTGGGCTTCTTATAGTAACTTAGATATTGAACAAGATAAAAGAGTTGAGGTTATTAAACAGTTCTTAGAAAATGGTGCAAATATAAATGAAAGATTAGATAATGGAATGAATGCTTTAGCATTAAGTGTTTTAGCTGGTTTTGTTGATGTAACAGATGAACTTATATCACAAGGTTGTGATATTCAAGTTGCCTTAAATAGTTTAAATCAAATAGAAGAAGTTCCAGCAGACGCTTTAGAGTATTTAAAAAGTAGATTATAATGTCATTTTTAGATAAGCTGTTTAATGACAATAAAAAAGAAGAGGAATCTTCTTTTTTTGATGATTCATCTGCTTTTTTACATGAAGATAGTTTAGAAGATATCATAAAAAATAAGAGTATTGATTTTATAAAAACAAAAATAGATAGTTCAAACTTTGCAAAAGAAGATGAAGATAATAAAAAAGCATTATATTATGCAACTATACACAAAAGAGTTGATGTATTAAACTACTTATTTGAACTTGGAAGTGATTTCCAAGATGCAAAGAAAACTAAAGGAAGTAGTGCAATAAGTACTATTATCCAATCAAAAAGTATTGATGTTTTAAGTACATTTATAAAATATGGATATAAAATAGAAGTAGAATCTTTAAGTGTTTTAGCAATTGCTTCAAAACTGGCACCTTTAGAGTTTATCAAGTTTTTAATAAAACTTGATGTTCCTATGATTAGTTATGAAGATGGTTTTGATAAATTTACTCCTTTAGAGTGTGCTTTGATGAATAAAAGAGAGTATGATATTTTTGAAGCGCTTATACAAGCTGGATGTCCTTTAAATGAAGAAGATAACACCTCTTTTGTATGTCAATTGATATACTCAAATCTTGAGCCAAGCACAAAAGCAAAGGTTTTACATCTACTTCATAATCTAAATAAACTTGATTTAAACCAAGTAGATAAAGACAACAATAGCTTATTAAAACTTGCTATACAAAGTGGAGATACTAGATCTTTAAAAGAGTTGATTCTTTTAGGAGCTGATTATAAAGATTTTCACCATGAAATAAAAAGAATGCTTTGTGTGAAAGATTTAGAAGATATAGCCATAGAGTTTGAAAAAAAAGCACAAAGCATTGAAGAGTTTTTATCTTTATTGCCAAAATCAAGTGTGGAAAACTATATTGATAAAACTAAAGATTTAAGTAATAAAACAACTGTTTATCAAATAGTTACAAATGCAAGATTAACTGAAGTTGAAAAACTCTACCTTTTACAAAAAGCTGTAAGTAAAAATGCAAGTATAGAATTGACTGAAAAAAAAGATACAAATGTACTTTATGAAGTTTGTAAAAGTTTAGATATTTCAAAAGATATTTGTGTTGCTAAGTTTTTACTTGAAAAAGGTGCAAAAATAGAAACTAGTGAACATAGTGCTCTTTTTTATGCAGTCTATAATTATCATCTACCTTTAATAAACCTTCTTTTAGAGTTTAAAGCTAATGTAAACTTTATAGATAAGAATAATGAAGGAGTAATAAAATATTTTTATAAAGAAAATAGTGTTGTCAATAGTATTAGTAAAAAAAGAGAAGTTTTAAAGCTTTTAGTTGATTATGGTTTAAATATTAATACAAAGTGTTCTTGCAAAGAGTTTTTTAAAGAAACAAAAAAAGATGAAGAGTATAAAGAGGATTTTATCTCTTTTTTTACACTTTTTATAATACAAAATGAACATAAAGTTTTGGAGTATATTTTAGATGATTTAAGATTAGAAATAACAGATGATGATTCTATATTTTATGCAATTGTTTATCTAAGAAAAGATGAAATATTAAAAAAAATCATAAAAATAAATCCATACTACATAAAAAAAGATTTTTATAAATATGAAGAAAAAACAGAAGATGCAAATATAATACTTTTAGGTTCAATATATTTATCTTTAAAAACCCTTGAATATCTTGTGGATACATATAGTAATTTAAAAGCTTATAGTGAAATAAAACCAATTATTTTAGAGTTTTATGAACATAGATTTTTTACTTTAGAGTTTATTGAAAAGATGATAAAAAGAGATTCTAATATAAATAGATACTATACTTTTAAAGATGAAAATGGCAATTTACAAAAGCAAACAATATTATCTTATATCGTAAAAAAAGCGGCAACTGCAAATAGTGAACATAAAAGTTTTAAAGTAGTTGAACTACTTTTAAAAAATGGTGCAGATGTAAATTGTCATACAATTTGTGCAAATAATATTAACTCTATTAAAAATATATCTATTTTTATTGAAGCTTTTAATAAAGAAAAGTTAAATAAACATCTTTTTGATTTACTTTATGAGTATGGTGCTAGTTTAGCTACTCCTATAAAAGAAAGTCTAAATGAGATGCCTATTCAATCACTTATTCAAAGATACATTACAAATGATGATTTAGCTCTTGAGTATTTAGAATATTGTTTTAATAAAGATACTTTTGATTTAGAACATAAAAATAGTCATGATACAACTATTTTCTTATCAGCTTCAATGTCTTGTTTGCCTAAAACATTAACATATTTAGCAAATAAAGGTGCAAATATAAAAATAACTGGTGGAATTGATAATTTAGATGCTTTACATACAGCTATTGTAACTTATCCTCATGTTGCAACTCTTCAAAGAGCAAAAGCAGTTGTTACTTTAGTAAAACTTGGTTTAGATATTGAGAAATTTAGTGTAGAACAAAAAACTGCATTAATGGCAGCTTGTAGTGTAGGTGCAAGGGAAGTTGTAAAAGAGTTGATTCTTTTAGGTGCAAATGTAAATGCTATAAATGATAGTAATCAAAATGCAGTACATCATGCAGTAATTGGTCAAGATAGCTATGATTTTTCTTTTAGATTTGAGACTAATAAAAGTAAAATCATAATTGACTTAGCAAAAGCTGGTGCAAATATAAATCTTTGTGAATACGCTGGTGCTACACCACTTATTTATGCAATAAAATTAAACTGTAAAGAGATATTTGATACTTTACTTAATCTAAATGTAGATATAAATACTTTTGATTATACTGATACTTTGCCTTTATATTATGCACTTTTAATTAAAGACTTGTACTTTATAAATATGCTTTATAAAACTAAAAAACTTGATGTAAATAAAGCAAATAAATTTAACTATACAGTCTTGCATCAACTTTTAGTTTTAGATTTTCATAATAAAATTTTTGAAGAGATTTTGGAAACTTTGATTAATATGGATTTTAATATAAACTATCATCAAGGCATTGAACCAGCTCTTTTGATGTATGTTAAAACTATGAATTTTGTAAGTCAACGTAGTGTTGGTTTTGTAAAAAGTGAAAAAAAACCAAAAGAGAACGAAGATAAAATAGCAAAACTATTTGTAAAATATAAAGCAGATGTTCAACTTTGTATTGATATTGCAAACAAGCAAAATGAATCAGATGATATAATAAATTACTTGCAAACTTTAAAAAACTTATAAAACTTATTGTGTTGGTTTGTAACCAACACAACTTGCCTTGATACTTTAATTATGATAAAATAAATAACTTTTTATTATAATGGAGAAGATTTGAAAAATAATACTATAAAAGTAGTTATACTTATTCTATTTTTTAGCACTAGTTTATTTGCACAAGAAAAAATAACCTTACAGTTAAAGTGGTTTCATCAGTTTCAATTTGCTGGATATTATGCTGCTAAAGAGAAAGGCTTTTATAAAGATGTTGGATTAGATGTAGAGATAAAACAAAGAGATTTAAGTAAAAACTATATTGAAGAAGTACTAAATAATGAGTCTTATTATGGAATTGCAGATTCAATACTTTTATTATATAAAGCAAGAAAAAAACCAGTTGTATTAGTATCTACTGTTTTTCAACATGCTCCTAGTATTTTACTATCATTAAAAGATAGTAAAATAGATTCTCCTTATAAACTTGATAATAAAAATATGATTTTTTATGAAAACGATGCACATGGTTTTACAATACTTGCATTATTAAAAAAACTTAAAGTAAAGCCAAACATAATTAGAGAAAGAGGAAAAGATGACTATAAAAGATTAATAGACAAAACTGTTGATGTTATGCCTGGATATATCTCAAATGAACCTTTTTATTTTAAAGAAAAAGGTATAGAAGTAAACATAATAAATCCTGCAAACTATGGTTTTGATTTCTATGGAGATATGATTTTTACAAGTCAAAAAGAGTTAAAAAACAATCCCTTGCGAGTTAAAAAGTTTAAAGAAGCTACTTTAAAAGGTTGGGAGTATGCTTTAGAAAATAAAGAAGAGATTATATCTTTGATTAGACAAAAGTATACAAAAAATAAAAGCATAGAACATCTAAGATTAGAAGCAGATGCCATTGATAGGTTAATATCAAAAGATACTATTGCTTTAGGAACTTTGGATAAAGGAAGACTAAGATATATAAATACAATTTTTGAAGAGTATTCATCAGAAAAAATCAATGATTTAGACTTTGAAAATTTTATTTTTGAGGAAGAGTCTAACTTATATGATTTTTCAAAAGAAGAGTTGGAGTTTATAAAAAATAATCCAGTTTTAAAAGTGCAAAATCTTAATTTTTTTCCTCCATATAATTTTGTGGAAAATAAAAAAGCAAAAGGTTTTGTAATTGATTACTTTAAGTATATTAGTTCTATAACTAACTTAAAGTTTGAGTTTGTACAAAGTTCTTCTTGGGGTAGTTATGAAAAAATGCTTAAAAATAAAGATGTTGATATTATTCCAAATATTGCAAAAACTAAAACAAGGGAAAAGTTTGTGTTATATAGTGATTTTAATTATATATCTTATATTCCTGCATTTGTTGGTAAAAAAGATATAAAGTTAAGTAATAAACTAGAAGATTTAGATGGCAAAATTATTGCAGTTTTAAATAACTCTTTTTTACATAATAGTATTAAAAAAAATTATCAAAATATCTCTTTATTAACAGTGCCATCTTCTGAAAAATCTATTGAAATGGTTTTGGAAAATAAAGCTGATCTTGCACTTGGTAATCTATCTACTTTTGAGTATATTATTAAAAAAAATTGGTACACAAACTTAAAAACTTCAACACTTGAAACAAACTTAAAAACTTCAAAAGTTAATTTATATATGGGTTATGCAAAAGATAACTTATTATTAAAATCTATTTTAGAAAAGATAAATGATAAAATTTCTCCTTCAAAAATTGATGAGTTACAAAGCAAATGGTCTAAACTTGATATGGAAGAAAATAGTATTATTTTAAGTGAAAAAGAAAAAGAGTATATTAATAAAAAAGAAGAAATAAAAGTTTGTATTGATCCTGAATGGATGCCCTTTGAAAAATTAAAAGATAATAAGATTTTTGGTATGTCATCTGATTATGTACAATATTTTGAAAAAAAATTAGCCAAGCCTTTTTCTTTGGTTCCTACTAAAAACTGGACACAAACATTAGAGTTTGTAAAAAATAGAAAGTGTGATCTTATTCCAATGCTTTTTAAAAACAAGGAAAGAGAGGAGTATTTAAACTTTTCAAAAAATTATTTAACTTTTCCTTTAGTATTAGTCACAAGATTAGAAGAAACATTTACAAATGATGTATCAAGTGCCTTTGGTAAAAAAGTAGGGTATGTAAAAAACTATGCATATACAGAATTTTTTAAGAAAAAATATCCAAAGATTGAATTAGTAGCAGTTGAATCGGTGGTAGATGGCTTAGAAAAAGTAAAAAATAATAAGCTTTATGGTGTTATTGGTATACTTCCTACTATTGGTTATTATATTCAAAAAGATTATTTTACACAATTAAAAGTTTCTACTAAGTTTGATAAAGAGTGGAGTTTGTATATAGGAACAAGAAATGATGAAGCTATTTTAAACTCAATAATGAATAAACTAATTGATACTATAACACCAGAAAAACATAGTGAGATTTATAAAAATTGGGTTACAGTTAAATATCATGAAACTATTGATTTAAAAAAAATAATTGCAATAAGTAGTTTTTTAATGTTGATTATATTTATAATTTTATATAAAAATAGAACAATTAATAGTATAAATAGAAAAATGAGTAAATATTTAAATATGATAGATAATAATGTTTTGACAACAAGTACAGATATAAAAGGAAATATAACATATGTTTCAAAAGCATTTTTAGATATTAGCCAATATAAAAAAGAAGAGCTTATTGGTAAAAATCACAATATCATAAGACATAATGATATGGACAAAGAAATTTTCAAAGATTTATGGACTACCATAAAATCTGGAAAAGAGTGGAATGGTGAAATTAAAAATAAGAAAAAAGATGGTGGATATTTTTGGACAAATACTCTAATTACACCTGAGTTTAATAAAGGTGAAATTGTAGCTTTTACAGCAATTAGAGAAGATATAACAGATAAAAAAATAATTGAAGAGATATCTATAACTGATGGTTTGACAGATATTTACAATAGACGACACTTTGATAAGATGTTGCCAGATTATATAAATAATGCAAAAAGAAATAATGAGATTATAACTTTTGTGATGATGGATATTGATCACTTTAAACAATACAATGATAATTATGGGCATCAAAAAGGAGATGAAGTTCTTATTGAAGTTGCAAAAGTGTTAAAAGAGTATATGAAAAGAGCAGATGATTATTGTTTTAGATTAGGTGGAGAAGAGTTTGGATTATTGTATAAATCAAATGATATTTCAAAATCAAAAGAGTTTGCACTAAAGATTTTAAATGGTATTGAAAACATGAAAATTGAGCATAAATATAGCAGTGTAAGTGATTATATTACTGTTTCTATGGGTGCATCTTGTCAAGATGCATCAAATATAAGTAATGTAGATAATTTGTATAAAACTACTGATGATTTACTTTATAAATCAAAAAAAGAAGGAAGAAATAGAGTTTCTTTTAATACTTGATATATTTTATAAACTTTTATAACTACATAAAAACTGTTCGTGCTTAGCTACTCTAAAACACTTGGTGCAGTAAAACTTGGGTTTTTTTATCTCTTTTAAAATTTGTTTTTTTAAAGACTCAAGTTCTGCTTTTTTTATTTTGCATAACTTCTTCATTTTAAATCCTTTGGTTTATATTAAGACAATAAAAATATAAAGAAAATAAAGATAGAAAACTAATTTTTCATGTAATAAAAAAATAGTGTTAATTTTGCTAGAATATGCAATCTTAAAAAAAGGGTAACTTTGCCAAGAAAAAAGTTGAAAAAAATACTACCATCACATGAAAAAGTTAAACAACAAAAATACTTAAAAATTTTTGGAAAACTTTTACATAAAACTGAAATTTGGGGATTATCAAGAAGAAAAGTATCAACTGGTGTTTTTATTGGTGTTTTTGTAGCTTGTTTACCCATGCCTTTTCAAATGATTTTAGCTTGTCTTTTAGCAATTGTGTTAAATGCAAATTTACCCATAAGTTTTGCTTTGATATTTATAAGTAATCCTATTACAATGCCACCACTTTTTTATTTTGAGTATCAAATAGGAAAACTAATCTTTCAGCCTGAAAATCCTGTTGAGTTTAACTTTGATTCTATGTACGATAATTTTGAGCAAATAGCTTTGTGTTTATGGAGTGGAGCAATAGTATTAGGAGTAATAAGTGCCTCTATTAGTATGTATTTAGTTAGTTTTATATGGATTAAAACAGTTAGAAAAAATAGAAAAA
The DNA here is from genome assembly GCF_008000835.1 of Malaciobacter canalis. Lineage (GTDB taxonomy): Bacteria > Campylobacterota > Campylobacteria > Campylobacterales > Arcobacteraceae > Malaciobacter > Malaciobacter canalis. The sequence continues at coordinate 1,870,968 of NZ_CP042812.1, read as the reverse complement.
ATAAAGGCTCTTCTAACTAGAAGAGCTTTGTTTTATTTTTTTTAGTAAGTTTAACTTTGTCGTCCAAAGTTTTTGGGATAAATCAACATAATATTTGTGAGGATTCTCAAATCTTAACATCTCATCCCATAAGTGATTTAACTCATTTTTTGTATGTTCTTTTATTTCATCTATTGAAGGTAGTTTATATACTAACTCTCCATTTTTATAAATAGGTAGTTTTAGATCTTTTAAAATATAGTTTTCAAAAGTTTTTGTTTTCCAAGTATGCACAGGATCAAAAATAGTCAATGACTCTTTTTCATTATATACTTCATCATGTACAGCAATTAAATCAGCTTTTGCTTTGTTTGTTTCTTTATCATAGATTCTATATAGTTTTTTAAAGTGTGGAGTTGTTATTTTTACTGGATTATCACTTATTTTTATTTTAGGAATAATCTTTTCATTCTCTTCTATGGCAGCAAGTTTATAAACACCTCCAAAAACTGGGTTACTTTTTGCTGTTACAAGTCTTTCTCCTACTCCAAAGATATCTATTGGAGCACCTTGATTTAGTAATGTTTCAATTAAAATCTCATCAAGTGCATTACTTACAACAATCTTACAGTTTTCAAGTCCTGCTTCATCTAGCATTTTTCTTGACTCTTTTGATAAGTATGTTAAATCTCCTGAGTCTATACGAACTGCAAAATCTTTGATACCCTTTGGCAATAACTCTTCTTTGATTACTTTTATTGCATTTGGTATTCCACTTCTTAAAGTATCATATGTGTCAACTAATAAAGTTGTATTATTTGGATAAGTTTTTGCATAAACTCTAAAAGCTTCTTCTTCACTTTCAAACATTTGAATCCAAGAGTGAGCCATAGTTCCACTACATGGAATACCATATAAACAACTAGCCAAAGTATTACTTGTAGCATCAATCCCTGCAATATAAGCTGCCCTTGAGCCACTATTTGCACTACTAATTCCATGGGCTCTTCTTGCTCCCATCTCTAATACAGTTCTACCTTTTGCTGCATTTTTAATTCTACTGGCTTTTGTTGCAATTAAAGATTGGTGATTAAAGCTAAGAAGTAAAAAAGTCTCCAATATTTGTGCTTGAACAATATTTGCCCGTACAGTTAAAACAGGTTCATTTGGAAAAATTACAGTACCTTCTTTTACACTATAAATATCTCCTGTAAATTTAAAATCTTCTAAGTAGTTGATAAATTCATCACTAAAAAGATTGTAGCTTTTTAAATACTCTAAATCCTCTTGTGAAAATTTTATATTCTCAATATAATTTATAATACTCTCAAGCCCTGCAAATATAGCATAACCACCATTGTCAGGTACTCTTCTAAAAGATAAATCAAAATAGACAATTTTATCTTTTAGTTCTGAATTAAAATACCCATTTGCCATTGTAAACTCATAAAAATCTATTAACATTGTTTCATTTTTGTTATTCATTATTCTCTTTCTTGGTTATTTTATTTTATGCATTATATTAAAATAAGTATAAATAGCTTCTAGTAAAAATATATTTGAATAGAAAATAATTTTAGATTAAACTGTTACTTTTGAAATAAAACTTAAAAAATAAATCTAATTTAGAGTAAAATTAAGACTATTTAAAGACAAAAAACACTTTAATTTTATTTAGAATATTTAAAGTTATAAAAAATAATATCATGAAAATTTATTAAGGTTAAATATGGGAGCAATTGTACAAGTATTACTTTATTTTATGTACCTGTTTATATATCCATTTGTTGAGATATTAACAGAGATAGGAAGTGGTGAGGCAAAAGAAAAATACAAAGATATATCTTTTAAAGAAAGACTTATTGGGTATATTATTTTTATAGTAGGATATTATATTTTTCTTTTTTTAGTAATAATTGTATTATCTATGATAATAGAAGCTATTAGATAGTTTATAGAAAAAGCAGGGTCAGTTTTCAAATAAAAACCATATAAACTGAGAATCCTATAATAACAAGTATTAAAATAAAAATAACTTGAACTTTATTACCTATTATATCTATTCTATTTAAGTATAGATTTTTTTGAGATATTTCTTTTTGGGTATAGCTCTCTTTTTTATCTTTACTACCTTTATTTAAAAAGTATAAAAATACAATTACTAATAGTATAAGAAACAAAATTGCTAAAAAATTATTGTAAATAATTATAAATAAATCTATCATTATTTAGCTTCTCCTTTTTCTAATGTTTCTAAAAAGTCTACTAAATCATTTACATCTTGAACTTTTGCGGGTACATTTATTGCTTCACTTACATTTGAATTTGTTTTAACCTTAATATTTAAATAATCATACATTAACTTTTGTTCTTTAGTCATCGATGATTTATCAATATTTTCTAGTTTATCAAGTGCTCCTGCAAATCCTTTTAATCCTTTCCAATGAGCATTTAATATTTCATACTTCTTTTTGTTTAATGTTTTAAAACTCTTTTCAAGACCGTTTATAATTTTTGAGAAAGCTGTAAGTTCTGTTTCTTTTGTAATATGAGCAATTTGGTCATGTGTCTTTTCAATATATTTCTCTTCAACTCTTCTATATATTGGCGGAGCAGTAGTAGGTCTTAAAGTTCTAATCAATCGATTTAAACTACTATCAAAAAACATATTATTTGAACCTTTTAATTGATAAGCATTTTTTGTATATGTTAAAGCAGCGCTAAATGTAGAATTTCTTAATACAAAAATATTTCCTTTTTTATATTGACTAAACCAATATTCTTTAGTGTATACATTATATTCATTTAATTTTATAGATACTTCTTCAGGTGAATATTTGTTTAAAAAATCTTTTAAATCATTTCTTCCAAAAAATTCAGATGTTATCTTTCCTAAATCATGAAAATTTATATCACCTGCTTTTTTAATTTCATAATCATCAAACATTTTATTTCGACTTTATAGTAAATTTATAAAATAGATAATATCAATAATAAACTTAATTATTAATTTTTATAAAGTACAGATGATAAAAAAGAGGGTCACTCACCCTCTTAAAACCTATCTTTAAATCTATCTTGAAAAGGCGATTCCTATACCTATTTTATTTATATCTTCATCATAATCAATCAAGCTATCTGCGTATCCACTAAATACTTGAAAGTATCCAAAGCTATTTGGTAGATTTAAAAAGCTTGGTAGTGGGAAAGTCCAGTTGAATTCTACTGCGCCTTTATTATCTTCACTAAGTCTTAGGTTGTTTCTTAGTTTTAATTCAAATGTGTGTTTTTTATATGGATAAAATAGGGTTAGATCTCCATATCCTAGATATTTTTGAATGTCTTTATTGTCATCATTTCTTTCTTGTTCTGGTATTCTATACCAAACTCTTGGAATTACAAAGAGATTAGAAAACTGAAAGAAACTCTCTAAATACAATCTATTCCATGATCTTGATTTTTCACCATCTTGCCCATTTGATTCATGAAGTAAAGATACTTTATATGCTTTTAAAGATGAGTTTTCTTTTTTATATGGAAATGTTAAAAATACTTCTGGTTGATAGTTTGATTCTCTAAAGGGTGCAGATTCTCTTGATGTTTGCCAATAAGATTTTTGTGTATATGCAAAAAAATTAGGGTCAGGTGATAACGATAACTTGAAAGTAGAACAGAAAATTAGGGTCAGGTGATAACGATAACTAAATAACTAAAAGAGTTATTAATAATATTGCAAAATGTAATTAATTTAATTATAAAGAAATAATTGGGTTAAAATACTCTTATCTTATTGTAAGAGGTGTGAGTATGGCAAGAAGACCTAGAATAGAAATATCAGGATATTATCATATAGTAAATAGAGGAGTAGAAAGAAGAGTTGTTTTTTATGATAAAGATGACTTTGAATATTTTCTAAGTTTATTATCAGATTGTTGCGAAAAGTTTAATATAACTTTACATAACTACTGTCTAATGAATAATCATTACCATCTACTTATTGAAGTAAAAGAAGGAAACCTTTCAAAATTCATGAGATATCTAAATTCTATATATGCAATATACTTTAATAAAAAGTATAAAAGAAGTGGGCATTTGTGGCAAGGAAGATTTAAATCATGGTATGTTGCAAATGAAGCTTACCTTTATATCCTGATGAGATATATTGAACAAAACCCATTAAAAGCAAAAATAGTTGAAAAAATAGAGTATTATCCATATAGCTCAAGTTACTATTTTTATAAAGAAGAAAAAGTTCCTGTATGTTTGCAAAATTCATGGATAATAAAAACATATGGAAAAAATATTAAAGAGATAAAAGACTTTTTTACTTTAGAAATAGATAGTGCAGATTTAAAAGAATTAATAAAAGCTTCAAGTTTAGTAGATGCACCAGATATTGATAAAAAAGTTAATAGAGGGAAATTAATAAAATTTTTTGACGGAATTAAAGATAAGCAAACAAGAAATAAATATATAGTAAAAGCATATGAGCAAGGGTATTCACAGTATGTAATTGCTAAAATAATTGGTATATCTCAACCCGCGGTCAATAAAATAATTAAGAGAAGTAGTTGATAAAGTTATCGTTATCACCTGACCCCTGACCCTCAAGAGAAGTAGTTGATAAAGTTATCGTTATCACCTGACCCCTCTTTATTAAATCTATCTTGAAAAGGCGATTCCTATACCTATTTTATTTATATCTTCATCATAATCAATCAAGCTATCTGCGTATCCACTAAATACTTGAAAGTATCCAAAGCTATTTGGTAGATTTAAAAAGCTTGGTAGTGGGAAAGTCCAGTTGAATTCTACTGCGCCTTTATTATCTTCACTAAGTCTTAGGTTGTTTCTTAGTTTTAATTCAAATGTGTGTTTTTTGTATGGAAAAAATAGGGTTAAATCTCCATATCCTAGATATTTTTGAATGTCTTTATTGTCATCATTTCTTTCTTGTTCTGGTATTCTATACCAAACTCTTGGAACTACAAAGAGATTGGAAAACTGAAAGAAACTCTCTAAATACAATCTATTCCATGATCTTGATTTTTCACCATCTTGTCCATTTGATTCATGAAGTAAAGATATTTTATATGCTTTTAAAGATGAGTTTTCTTTTTTATATGGAAATGTTAAAAATACTTCTGGTTGATAGTTTGATTCTCTAAAGGGTGCAGATTCTCTTGATGTTTGCCAGTAAGATTTTTGTGTATATGCAAAAGATAGTGTTTCATCTAAACCAAATATATTATAAGTTAGTGGTTTTTCAAAACTTAATTGAAATTTTGTTTCATATTGATTTCTTCCATCTTTATTTTTTGTATCATAAGTTACAGGAAGTAGATAGTTTGTTTTATATGTATATAAACCAAAGTCTTTGACAATCAACTGCTCTATTGTATTTGCTGTCTCTTTATCTTCTATCTTATCAATATTTCTTTTGAAAAAATTACCTCTTAAAGCTTTGAATTTCTCTTCTTTTTGTAGAAGCTCTTCTTTCACTAATGTTTTTTCTAATGAAATTTTTTTAGTGTTTGAATTTTCATCTTTTAAATTCTTTTTTGCAAGTTGTTTATAGATTTGCATAGCTTTTTTAAACTCACCATTTTTTTCATAAATAGAAGCTTTTTTATAAAGTTCTTGTATGTTATTACCATAAAGTGTAGTTACAAAAAATATAATTGGAAAAAAACTATATTTTTTCATGTATAGTTCCAATTGTATAGTTTAAGTTTGCCAAGTTTGTTAAGTATGCATAGTAGATATTTACAAGTGAACTTTTTGCTTGTGTGTATTCAAGTTTTGCATCATTTAACTCAATTAAGTCATTTAATCCTGCTTTATATCTCTCATCAGCCAAGCTTAGATTTTCTGTTGCAAGTTTTACATTTAAAAGTCCAATATTTAAACTATCAATGCTCTCTTTTACATTTAAATAAGCAGATGTTACTTCTTGTTTTATATCAAGGATTTGTTGTTGAAGTTGTTTTTTTGCGCTACTTAAATTTGAAAGGGCTATTTTATTATCTGCAACTGTTGAAAGACCTGTAAAGAAGTTCCATTTTAGATTTAATGCAACTGATGATTGTTCTATATCTTGTGTTGCTATTTTATCTGATTGGCTATTTGTATATGAAGCATCTATATCTATTCTTGGAAGATAATCAGCACTTGCTACATTTTTTTGTTCTTTTGCTGTTTGGATTTTTGCTTTATATTTTTTTATTTCATCTCTTTTTTCTAAGCCTAATGTTATTAGTTTTTCTAAAGAGTAGTTTTTATATTCTGTATTTCTTACAAGTGTTGTGATATCTTTGTTGTGAAATTTGATATTTATGCTACTTCCTAAATCCTTACCTAAAAGTGATACAAGTTTTGTTTCTGTTGTTTTTAAATTGTACTTTGCTTGTATAAGTTTTAATTTTGAGTTTGATAATCTAAGCTTTGCATTTGTTACATCAATTTTTGTTCTAACTCCTGCTTTAAAGTACTCATTTGCTTGATTTAATTGTAGTTCATCAAGTTTTACAGACTCTTTTGCAACTTCTATTTGTTGATACTTATTTAAAATATCATAATATGTAGAGGTAACTTGAAAAATTGTTTTTGAAATAGTTGCTTTTACATCACTTTTTGATTCATCATAACTATATTTTGATGAGTCAATACTACTTGTAGTTTTTCCAAAATCATAGATTAATTGATTTGCATTAACTGCTACACTATTTACATCATCATCTATTTTATTTCCTTGTTGTTCTATATCTTTTCTTGCTGTTGAAGCATTTAGTGATAAGTTTGGTAAATAAGTTGAAGTAGCTTTGTTTATTTGCTCTTTTTTTATATTTGATTGTTCTTTTGATAATTCAATATTTGTATTGTTTTTTAAAGCAATTATTATTAAATCTTCAAGATTTAAATCATTTGCAAAACTTGATGAAACAACTAGGCTAAAAGAAGCAATAATTGATAGTTTTTTTAATAATCTATTATTCATTGATTTTTCCTTTTTTCTCTCTTAATCTTTGAAGTACTACAAAAAGTACAGGTGTTAAAAGAAGTGTTAAAAATGTTGACATTACCATTCCTCCAAATACTGCTGTACCTAAAGATTGTCTTGAAACTGCACCTGCGCCACTTGCAAAAACTAAAGGTAAAATACCAAGTAAAAATGAGAAAATAGTCATTAAAATAGCTCTTAGTCTTAAAAGTGAAGCATTTATAGCAGCTTCTACTATACTTTGTCCTTGTTCTCTTAAATCTTTTGCAAACTCTACAATTAAAATTGCATTTTTTGAACTCATACCAATTAAAAGTACAAGTCCTATTTGTGTATAAGTATTATTTAAAAGCCCTGCAAGCATATTTGCTCCTAAAGCTCCAAACATTACAGTTGGAATTGGAAGCATAATCATAAAAGGCATCATCCAAGATTCATATTGAGCTGATAGAAATAAAAATACCATCAAAATAGATAAAAGGAAAATATACATTGCTGCATTTCCTGCTTCTTTTTCTTGTAAACTCATACCTGCAAATTCATAGCCAACTTCGCTACCTAAAGTCTCTTTTGCAATTTGTTCAATTGCACTTATAGCATCACCTGAACTATATCCACCTTTTACATTATGAACACCATTTATTGCAATACTTTGGTATGAATTAAAGTGTGTAATAGTACTTACTCCACTTGTTCTTTTTATATCAACTATTGCACTTAATGGAACAATATCTCCTTTTGTATTTTTTACAAAAAAGTTATTGATAGAGTTTTTCTCAGTTCTATAGTCTTGGTCTGCTTGTAAAAACACTCTATATGTTTTTCCATATTTATTAAAATCATTTACATAAAGTGAACCAAGGTATGTTTGAAGTACTGAAAATACATCATTTAGTTTTAAGTCTAAGGTTGCGACTTTATCTCTATTTATATCAATATAGTATTGTGGATAGTTACTATTAAAACTAGTATATGCCATCATAATAGCTTCGTGTTCATTTAATTTTTGAATAAAATCTTTTGCTTTTTTTTCAAAATCTTTTATATTTATTGCTTGAAGATTCTGAAGTTTTACTTCAAATCCACCAACAGCTGAGAGTCCAGGAATTGATGGCATATTAAATACTCTAACACTTGCAGCTTTAATTTGCTCATTTGCTTTTTGATTTACTATATTTGTAATTGCATCAATTGAGGTATCTTTTGTAGTTCTTTGTTCCCAGTCTTCTAAAACTAAAAATATTGTAGCACTAGAAGAGTCTAAAGCTCCACTAATTAAATCAAATCCAGCAACTGAAATAACATCTCTTACACCTTTTGTCTCTTTTATAAGTTGCACAATTTTTTCTGTTGTATCTTCTGTTTTATTTAGAGTTGTTCCTGCTTGTAAAGATACAGAAGCTACAAGTGTACCTTGGTCTTCATTTGGTATAAAGCCAGTTGGAAGAGTTTTAAATGCAAAATAAGTTGCTCCTAAAAGTAAAGCATACACAAGTGCTGCTATATACCAAAATTTGATAAGTTTTTCTAAAGTTTTTTTATAGACTTTTTTAAAACTCTCTAGGGCATTGTCAAATTTTTCAAAAATAATAGCTTTTTTATCTTCTTTTTTATTTTTTTGTTTTCTTTTTAAAAGTGTTGCACAAAGTGCTGGTGAAAGTGTAAGTGCATTTATTGAAGATATAATAACTGCAAAAGCAATTGTTGTTGCAAATTGTTGGTATAAAGCACCAGAAATTCCAGGAATAAATGTAACTGGTACAAATACAGCTAATAGAACCAATGTTGTTGAAATAACAGGTGCAAAAACCTCTTTCATCGCTATTTTTGTTGCTTCTTTTACACTTAAATCAGGATTCTTTTCCAAATTACTTTCTACATTTTCAACAACAATAATAGCATCATCAACAACAATTCCAATAGCAAGTATAAGACCAAATAAAGTTAAAGTATTGATTGAAAAGTCCATTGCTAAAAGTAGAGCAAATGTACCTATTAAAGATACAGGAATAGCAATTGCTGGAATAATTGTTGTTCTAAATGATTGTAAGAAAAAATAAACTACAAATAGCACTAAAAGTAAAGCTTCAAATAGTGTTACAATAACTTCTTTAATAGAAATTTCCACAAATTTAGTTGTATCATATGTTTGATTTACTTCAACTCCATCTGGGAATCTTTGTTTTAACTCATCTATTTTTTTAGCAACTTCTTGGGCTACTTCAAGTGCATTTGCACCTGGAAGTTGATAAATACCTAAAAGTGCAGTTGCTTGATTGTTTAGTTTTGCTGACCAACTATAGTTTTCAGCTCCTAATTCAACTCTTGCTATGTCTTTGATTCTTACTTTGCTTCCATCACTATTTTGTTTTATAATAATATCTTCAAACTCTTTTGCTGATTCTAGTTTTGTTTTAGATGTAAGAGTATATTGGAATTTATTTGATGAAGAGTTTGGACTTGAACCAATAGAACCAAGAGCTGCTTGAGTATTTTGCTCTTTAATTGCTGCTATTATTTCATTGATACTTAGATTTAAGTTTGATAGTTTATCTGGGTTTATCCAAATTCTCATAGAGTATTTTCTCTCACCTAAGTTTTGTACATCTCCCACTCCATCAATTCTTTTTAACTCTTCTGCAATATTTATGCTTGCAAAGTTTGATAAAAATAGAGCATCATGTTGTGGATTTGTTGATTCAACTGTTAAGATTTGTACCATTGAAGTAGATTTTTTCTTTGTTGTTACTCCAATTTGTTTTACACTATCAGGTAAAATAGGTGTTGCAAGAGATACTCTATTTTGAACATCAATAGCTGCAACATCTAAATCATATCCTGACTCAAAATACAAATTTATAGTAGATTTTCCATCTGATGAGGAAGTTGAATCCATATAAATCATACCCTCAATACCATTTAACTGCTCTTCAATAGGTGTAGTAACAGATGTTTCAACAACTTGTGCACTTCCTCCTGTATATGTAGCACTTACTTGAATAGTAGGAGGTGTGATTTGTGGAAATTGAGCAATAGGAAGTAAATAAAGCGCAATAACTCCAATTATTACTATAAAAATAGAAATAACTTTTGCAAAAATAGGACGGTTTATAAAAAATATTGAAAACATAAAAAAATCCTATAGTTTTATTGGATTTGCAACTTCTGTAGTTTCAGCCGTTACACCATTTCTAAGTTTAGTAATATCACTTACAATTACCTTATCACCTTCTTTTAAACCTTTTGAGATGATTATTAAATCTTTATTACTATAATTTAGTTCAAGCTGTCTTGTCTCTATTTTATTGTTTTCATTTACAACTAGTACATATGAACCTAATTGGTTTTGACCAATATTATTTGGGCTTACTGCAATTACTGGAATTTTATCAGTAATAAATAGATTTATCTCAACAAAAGTTCCAGGAAGTAAAAGGTTTTCATCATTATTTATGATAGCTCTCATTGCAACTGTTCCTGTTGTTTCACTTGTCACATTATCAATAAAATCAACATGTCCTGTTGTTTTTACTGTGTTGTACTCATTTTGTGATTGAATAACTTCAACTTTTGGTTGATTTTCTGATTTATACTTTTTTATAAGAGATACTTCATCTGTGCTTGGATTAAAGTTTACATATAAAGGGTTTGATTGAACTATTTTAGCTAATTCTGTAGAAGAGGCATTTATCATATTTCCAATATCAACTAAAGGTTTTCCTATAACTCCATCAATTGTAGCTTTTATTAGTGTATATTCCACATCAAGTTTTGCTTGTTTAAGTGCTGCAAAATCTGCATCAACTACTGCTTTTAGTTGTTTTTGTTCTGCTATTAGTTGATCTAGCTTCTCTTTTGGTGCAAGACCTTTTTTTACTAAGGGAGTATATCTTTTTACATTTGCTATTGCTAGATTTAAACTTGCTTTGTCTTTTTCCAAAGTAGCTTGTTTTTGTTCTACAATATTTTTGTATTTTGTGTCATCTATTTTAAATAATAGTTGATCTTTTTTTACAAATTCACCTGCTTCAAAATGCCTATTTTCAAGTTCACCTGTGACTCTTGAAGTAATAGCAACATTTTTATATGCCTGTGTTTTTCCTGAAAAATTAACCCAAATAGGATAAGTTTGTTTTTTTAATGTATGAACATCAACTTTTACTGTTTTTACTTTTTCTTCAGTATTTTGATTTTGTTTTTTATCTTGGCATGCTGTTATAAATATAGCTAAGATAAAAGTAAAAATAAGCACAGTGATTCTTTTTGATAAATACATAAATAAACCTTTTTTATATTCTTAATTATTATTTGTATATTATAATAGTATAGTTTTGTTGAAAAAGGAAATAAATATTGCAAAATAAGTTGAAAAATATAGTAGTTTGTAAAGATTGTGCCTTAGTTTTAAATAAACCACAAACTGATTACAAACATCAGTTTCATTGCCCAAGATGTAACGCACTCATTTATAAGTTTGGTCAAGATTATCAAACTGTACTATTACTTGCAATTACTTCTGTTATACTATTTTTCCCCGCAATACTTTTGCCAATACTTACACTTGAAGTTTTAGATTTAAAACAAACAACAACATTAGTTGAAACTTTATTGATTTTTTTTAAAAGTGGATATGTGGCTATTTCTATTTTTATCACATTTATTGGTATAGTCGTGCCTTTTTTTATGCTTTTGCTTATTTTATCTATTTTAACTCCTTTGAAATTTGGAAAAAATTCAAAGTATGTATCAAAATTTTTGAAATTATATGAACACTTATTAGAGTGGCAAATGGCTGAAGTTTATATGATAAGTATTGTTGTAGCTATTATCAAACTTCAAAAAATGGCAACTTTACATATTGGTTTGGGCTTGTATTTTTTCTTTGGCTTTTTAATTATGATGTTTTTAACAATGTCTTTATTTAATCCACAAGATATTTGGAATGAAGAATGAAATATAAAAATGATAAAGATTTAGGTTTAGTTCTTTGTATGCATTGTATGAAGGTTTTAGAAAGTAAGCAAAAAGTATGTCCTAAATGTAATAGTAAATTAAAGCAAAGAGATGAGTACTCATATTTAAAAACATTTAGCTTTACCCTTGTTGCTATCATATTTCTTTTTCCTGCAAATTTATTGCCAATGATGGAAGTTACAACCTTGGGTGTAGTAGAAAAAAGTACTATTTTTGATGGAATTTTATATTTTTTTCAAACAAAATCTTATTTTATTGCAATAGTTATTTTTGTAGCTAGTATTGCAGTTCCTATATTTAAGCTTGCTGTACTTTTATATCTTTTGTATATTACAAAATACAATAAAATATCACTTGCAAGAAATGCTACAAAATATTATCGAATTATAAAATTTATAGGGAAATGGTCAATGCTTGATATTTTTGTAGTAGCGTTAATGATTGTAATGGTACAGTTTGGAAATCTTACTAATATAAGTGCAGGTTTAGCAGCAATTGCTTTTACTGTTGTTGTAATCTCAACTATGATAGCAACACAAAGTTTTGATACTAGATTATTATGGGATAAGGATTGATATGATTGAACAAGTAGAGCACAATAGTGTTAAAAAAAGTAGTAAGTTTGTATTTATTATTTGGCTTTTGCCTTTTATTGCCTTGCTTATTTCATCTTGGATGTTATATAAACATTTTGATGACCAAGGAGAAAAGATTAGTGTTTATTTCAACAATGCAGAGGGTTTTGTAGCTGGAAAAACACCTTTGAAATATAAAGGCATAAAAATAGGTATTATCTCAAGTATTGAAGTTGATGAAAAAAATATAAATAGATTTTTAGTAAAAATAGAAGTACATAAAAAAGCCTTACCTTTAGTTGCTACAAAAGGGGCTAAGTTTTGGAAAGTTGAACCAAAAGCCACAATTACAGAAATCTCAGGACTTAATACAATTCTTAGTGGAATATATATAGAAGCAATGCCAATGGTTCAAAATATAGAAGAGATAAAAAAATTGAAACCTCAGTATGTTTTTGAAGCTGTTAGTGAAAAACCAATAAACTATTTTGATGATGGAGTATTTTTGACATTGAAGTCTGAAAAAGGAACTTTAGAAGTTGGTGCTTCAGTCTTATACAAAAGTTTTATTGTAGGTAAAATAGTAAAGAAAAACCTTATTAAAAATGATATATTTTATACAATATTTATAGAAAATGATTATAAGGATTTAGTAAAAGAAGATAGTAATTTTTGGAATATAAGTGGTGTTGAATTAAAAGCTTCATTAAGTGGTATAAAATTTAAAATAGATACATTAGCTTCACTAGTTGCAGGTGGAATAGAGTTTGATTCAGATGATTTAAGTCCTACTTTAAAAGATAAAACAAAAGTGTTTAATTTATATGATAATAAAGAAGAAATAGAATACTTAAAAGATTATGTGATTTTAGAGACTAAAAAAGAGCATGGTTTACAAAAAGAGTTTAGTAAAGTTTATTATAATGGTATAGAAGTGGCTTATGTAGATGATATGAGCTATATGCTAAATGATAATAAAGGCTATTTATTTATAAAATTCAAAAAACAGTTTGCCTCTTTATTGGAACATAATCCATATTTTCAGTTAATCTCACCAGAAATTTCCCTTGAAAAGTTAGAAAATATCTCTTCTTTGATAAAAGGAAATCATATAAAAGTTTTTAAAACTTCAAATAAAAAACAAAATAAAAAAGAGATTTATAACTTACATTCATTGCCAAGGGCAAAAGAGGTTTATACTATTGTTTTAAAAAGCGATGAGGGAATAAAAGTATCAAAAAATGCACCTGTTTATTTTAAAGATATAAAAGTTGGAAGAGTTAAAAGTAAAAAACTTTATAAAAATTCAGATGAATTAAGACTTGAAATAGAGATTTTTAAAAAGTATCAATATTTAGTAAATCAAACTACAAATTTTTATATGCAATCACCAGTTGAGTTTAAGGCTTCACTAGAAGATGTTAGTTTTAAAACAGCTCCTTTAAGTGGTTTTATCAACTCATCTATTGCTTTTGAAACTAGTGATATAAAAGCTAAAAAACTTTCAAATAGATTTTATTTATTTGAAAGTTATGACAAGATGTTAAAAGATAGATATCTTCAACAAAAAGGTAAAAGATTTATAATAAATATAGATGATGCCTCAAAAATATCTCAAAAAAGTAGTGTTTATTATAAGGGTGTAGAAGCTGGAAAAATAATAGATAAAAAGTATAATGAAAAAAGTAATAGTGTAGATGTTGAGGTTTTTATATTTGATAAGTTTGCAAAATATATAAATGAGTCTACTAAGTTTTATTCAATTGGAGGAATTGATGTTGATTTTTCATTGGAAAAAATAGATATAAAGACAACTTCTTTAAATACTTTGATAAAAGGTGGAGTATCTTTTGTTACTTTAAATGAAAAAGCAAAAAATGTAAATAGGTATTTTAATTTTAGTTTTTATGATAGTTTAAAAGATATTTATAAAGAACAAAACTTTAACAATGATGGCTTAAGAGTTGTTGTAAAAGCAAAAAGAAAAAGTTCTTTAAAAATTAATTCTCCTGTTTATTATAGACAAGTTCAAATAGGTCTTGTTGAAAAGTTTGAACTTTCAAATGATGGAACACATGTGAAACTTCAACTTTATATAAACAAAAAGTTTAAACATCTAGTTAGAGAAAACTCTATTTTTTATAATGCAACAGCTTTTGGTATGGATATTAGTCTGTTTGGAGTAAAAGTTATAACTGAAACTTTAGAAACTTTAATTTCAGGAGGAATCTCTCTTGTAACACCTACAAAATATGAGAAAAAAGCACAAAATTTACAAGAGTTTATTTTGTATGATGATGTAAAAAATGAGTGGTTAGAGTGGAATCCTAAGTTTGAAAAGCTATAAAAGATTAAAATAGCTTTTCAAGAAAAACAATGGTATAATCTCCCCAAAAATTTTATTAAAGGTATTATTTATGCTTGTTGCACCCTCTATATTATCAGCAGATTTTGGGAAATTAGATGAAGAGATAAAAGCTATTTGTGATGGTGGCTGTGATTTAATTCATGTTGATGTAATGGATGGACATTTTGTTCCAAATATGACAATAGGTCCTGTTGTAGTTACTCCTGTGGCAAAAGTTGCTACTAAACCACTTGATGTTCATCTTATGGTTGAAAATAACACATTTTTTGTAGATTTATTTGCACCATTAAAACCAGAATATATATCTTTTCATATAGAAAGTGAAAAGCATCCCCATAGACTTATTCAAAAAATCAGAAGTTATGGTATAAAACCAGCAATTGTTTTAAATCCCCATTCTACTCCTGAGAGTATAGAGTATTTGCTTGAAGATTTAGATATGGTTTTACTAATGTCTGTAAATCCAGGTTTTGGTGGACAAAAATTTATTTCAAGTGTTATAGAAAAAACAAAAAAGTTAAAACAACTTATCAATAAAAGAAATCCAAACTGTCTTATTCAAGTTGATGGAGGAGTAAATGATAAAAATATCCATGAACTTAAAGATGCAGGTGTAGATGTAGTTGTTGCTGGTAGTTATGTATTTGGAAATGGTGATTATTCAAAAGCTATAAAAAGTCTACAAGTTTAGTAAGATAGTTTAAATTAAATAAAAAATGATATAATCCAAAAAAATCAATGAGAGTTTAGAAACATGAGAGTGAAAATTTGTGGTATAACAAACTTAGAAGATGCCCTAGAAGCAATCAAAGCAGGTGCAAATGCACTTGGGTTTGTTTTTTATGAAAAAAGCCCTAGATATATCTCTGCACTAGAAGCAAAAAAAATAGTTGATAAACTTCCTCCTTTTGTACAAACGGTAGGTCTTTTTGTAAATGAATCCTCAAAACATATAAATGATATATGTTTTCTTTCTGGAATGCAAGTAGCTCAAATAATTGATGATGAAGATAAAACTGAGTTTGATAACTTAAATGTTAAATATATTGAAGTAATAAGAGCAAAATCAAAAGAAGATTTAGAAAATTTAGAAGAATCTTATTATTTAATTGATGCTTTTGTTGAAGAGTTTGGAGGGGCTGGTAAAAGAGTCGCTTTAGAGTGGTTTGACAAAATTGATTGTTCAAAAATTATTTTAGCAGGTGGATTAAAAGCTTCAAATTTAAAAGAGTTAAAAAACTATAATTTTTTTGCTGTTGATGTTAGTAGTGGAGTTGAATCATCAAAAGGTAAAAAAGATAAAGAAAAAATGAAAGAGTTTATACAAAAAGCACATGAGATCTAAAAATAGAAAAAATAGAAATAGAAAAAGTACTCACGTTTCAAATATCGATAAATTAATAGCAAGATTAAATAAAAAAGATATGCCATTAGATGAGTTTTTGGCTACATTAGATAGTTTTAAAGATACTTTTTATGAAAATGCAGAACTAGAAATGGAACTACTATTATCAAATGGTTTGCCAATAGAACTTGAGGGTGAAAATATCTTTTTAAAGACAAATAAAACACCTTTTAAAGAGCAGACTTTTTGTATAGTTGATATAGAAACAAATGGTTCTGATGTAAGTAAAGGGCAAATAATTGAGCTTGGTGCTGTTAAGTATAAAAATGGAAAAATAATTGATAGTTTTGATTCTTTGGTTTTTGCAAAAAGTATACCAAGATATATTCAAGAAGTTACAAATATCACACCTAAAATGTTGGAAAATGCACCTGTTATTGAAAAAGTATTAAAAGAGTTTAAACTTTTTTTGGAAGATGATGTTTTTGTTGCTCATGATATAAAATTTGATTACAATTTTATATCAGATTCTTTAAAGAAATATCATTTGGGGCAATTGGAAAATAGAAAACTTTGTACTATTGCTCTTGCAAGAAGAACAATTGATGCTCAAAGGTATGGTTTAGATTTTTTAAAGGAACTTTTACATATAAAAATTGATAATTTACATAGAGCTTACAGTGATGCTTTAAGTACAACATATATATTACAAGAGTCTTTAAAAAATTTACCAATTAATGTTTTGACAACAGAAGAGTTAATAAACTTTTCAAAATCTGATAACATTATAAATAAAGGAAGATAATTATGTTTTCTCAAGAAGAGTATTTAAAAGCTTTAAGGTTTGCAGCAAAAGCACATAAAGATCAAAAAACACCTTATGGTTTGCCATATTTAACACATGTTGCAAGTGTAGCAATGGAAGTGATTCATGCAAGTATAGAATCAAAACTTGATGATGATAAAGCAAATAAAGCAATATCATGTGCACTTTTACATGATGTACTTGAAGATACATCTTTTACTTTTGATGATATTTTTGATGAGTTTGGTTTAGATATAGCTGAGGGTGTAGAGGCTTTAAGTAAAAACTCTGATTTGCCAAAAAAAGAGCAAATGCAAGATAGTTTAAATAGAATTTTAGAACAGCCATATGAAATACAATTAGTAAAGCTTGCAGATAGAATAACAAACTTACAAAAGCCATCAGAACATTGGGATAATGAAAAGAAAAAAGCTTATTTAAAAGAGGCTAAGTTTATTCTTTCATGTTTAAAAAATTCAAATCTTTATTTATCAGCAAGATTAGAAAAAAAAATAGAAGATTATAATCAATATATTGATTAAGATTTAAGATAAAGCTTTTAAAAGTAGTTTATTTAAAAGCTTTTGCTCTTCCTTGTCTAATTTAGCAAAATATTTATCTTCAAGTTCTACTATTTGTTTTAAAGATTTTTTTGTTATATCTATACCTAGATTTGTTAGTTGTACAAGTTTACTTCTTTTATCTAATATATTATCAACTCTTGTAATATACTTTTTTTGTTCAAGTTTTTTTAATACTTTTGTCATTCCACCTGAAGAAAAAAACATCACATCATATAAATCTGTAGGACTCATAGTAAAGTTATTTTCAGCCTTATAATAAAGTGTTGATAATATATCAAGCTCACTTTGATTTAATAAAAAGTTTTTCTTTAAAAACTCATCTCCATGTTCAAATATTTTTCTATGTAAAATAAAAAATGGAATAGTGATATTCATACTATCTTTATAAACTTCTGGCGTTAATTTTTTTACATTTTCAAGATTGGTTTCAAAGGATTTTAAATTCATAAAGAGATTATAACATAAATAAATTTATCTTTCCTAGAAAGGTAAAATTAAGTAAAAATATAATATCTTTCCAAGAAAGATAAATATTTAAAGGAGAATCTATGTCAGCATGGATTTATTTAATTTTAGCAGGTGTTTTAGAAGTAGGTTTTGCCTCAATGCTAAAACTAACAGAGAATTTTACAAAACTTATACCAACTTTGATTTTTATACTATTTGCAGTAGGAAGTTTCATTAGTTTAACAAAAGCAGTACAGCATATACCAATAGGAACAGCTTATGCAATTTGGACAGGAATAGGTGCTTTTGGTACTATTATAATAGGAATTTTATTTTATAAAGAACCAGCTAGTATGATGAGATTGTTTTTTTTATTTACACTTATTTCTTCAATTATAGGTTTAAAACTAGTATCAAATTAATTTAGAAGCACTTGCTTCTAAATTAATTATTTTTCATTGCTTCTTCTGCATATTTTAAACCTAAATCAAAAGCTTTATTGTTTATATCGTGTACTTTTGCTGGAACTTTAGAAAGCATTGTTTTTCTTAAAATTTCATTATCAACTGTATTATTTGTCATGTAGTTTGCAATTGATAAAGCTATTACTGATTGGGTAATTACATTGCCTACTTCTTCTTTTGCAATTGTAATAATTGGAATTTCATATATTTTAAATATTTTTTTATCTTCTTGTGTTGGTTTTACAAGATTTGGTTCAATTACTATAATTCCACCAGGTTTTACTCCATCTTTAAATTGGTCATAAGAGATTTGTGCAACTGAAAGCATAAAATCAATCTCACCATCATTTGCATATGGAAATAAAATAGGTTCATCTTCTAATGTAATATCAACAACCGTTGGTCCACCTCTTACTTGAGATGTATATGTAGCTGTTTTTAATCCATAACCTCCAGCTTCTATTTTAGCAGCAGCAAAAATTTCTCCTGCTAATAAAACACCTTGCCCACCAACTCCTGTAAATCTCATTAATGTTCTAGCCATTTTATCTCCTAAAGCTCAACTTTTGTATTGTTTTGATGTGCTAGTTTTACTTTTTCATAAGAGTCACAATACTCTAAAGCTTCTGTATCTTGTTTTAACACACCTGTTGGAAATTTTCCTACTTTATCTTCATCTTCTAATTTATCAAACTTTGTTTTTGCAAGAGAAATAGAATCGATCCACTCTAAGTTTTGCATTGCAGTACCCATTTTATTTTTTCTTCCTAAGTTTATATGACAATTAGAGAATATATCAAAAAATGAGTAACCTTTATGTTGAAAACCTTTTACAAAAACTCTTTCAAGTTTTTTAGGATCTAGCATTGTTTCTCTTGCTACAAAAGTAGCTCCTGCTCCAATTGCTAAATTACATGCATCAAAAGTAGGGTCTATATTACCTCTTTTTGCTGTAACTGTCCACATACCTTGTGGAGTTGTTGGGCTTGTTTGTGAATTTGTAAGTCCATAAATAAAATTATTTACAACTATGTGATTTAAATCAATATTTCTTCTACAACCATGAATAGTATGATTCCCACCAATTGCTAATCCATCTCCATCACCTGTAACACAAATTACATGTTTATCAGGGTTTGCAAGTTTTATTCCTGTTGCATAAGCAATAGTTCTTCCATGTGTGGTATGAACTGTATTGCAGTTTATATATGATGAAAATCTACCAGAACATCCAATTCCTGATACAACACAGACATCATTCATATCCCAACCAACTTTTTCAATGGCTCTAATTAGTGCTTTTAAAATAACACCATCACCACAACCCCAGCACCAAAGTGTTGGCATTTTATCTACTCTTAGGTATTTATCATAATTAAAAGCCATATTACATTCCTTTGATTTTTTCGATTATTTCAATTGGAGCTATTGGTCTTCCATTTGCTTTAAATAAAGTTGCAAAATCTTTTCTTTGACTTGCTCTTTGTATTTCTTGAAAATATTGACCTTTATTTAGCTCTGTTACTAAAACTTTGTCTATTTTTTGACAATACTCATATATCTTTTCTTCAGGACTTGGCCAAAGAGTAATTGGTCTAAATAGTCCTATTTTTATACCTTCTTTTCTAAGCCTTTTTATAGCTTCTTTTGCAGAAAGTGCCACTGAACCATATGCTATAATCATAATTTGTGCATCATCAAGCATATACTCTTCATATTGATTAACTTCATCTAAATGTAAATTAACTTTATCAAAAAGTCTATCTATTAGCTTTTGACATGTGTCACCATCTTCTGTTGGATGACCCGTTGGTCCATGATGCAATCCTGTAAAATGATATTTATATCCTTTAAACATTGGATTTAAAATAGCAGGTTCATCATGTGGTACATCATAAGGTTTATAATCCTTTGGATCACCCTCATAAACTCTTCTTGGTTTAATAGATGCTTGTATTTCTTCTAAATCTGGAATTATAGCTTTTCCACTCATGTGCCCAATAGTTTCATCAAGTAGTAAAAATACAGGTTGCATAAATCTATCTGCTAAATCAAAAGCTTTAATTGTTTGTGTATAGCACTCTTCAAGTGTAGAAGCACAAAGTGTAATAGAGTTATAATCTCCATGAGTTGGTGCTTTTGCTTGAAGAATATCACCTTGTTGAACTCTTGTTGGAAGACCAGTTGATGGACCTCCTCTCATAACATTTATAATTACAAGTGGAACTTCAGCAATATAACCTAATCCAATATTTTCAGCTTTTAGTGAAATTCCTGGACCACTTGTTGCTGTAAGTGCTCTTTTCCCACTCATTGCTGCACCAAGTGCTGCACATACTCCTGCTATTTCATCTTCCATTTGAATAGCAGCTCCACCACTTGCAGGTAATAAATCTGAAATTGTATGCATTACTTCACTTGATGGAGTAATTGGATAACCTGCAAAAAATTCACATTTTGCATCAACTGCTGCCATTGCAGCTAAATTATTTCCCGTTGATATTATTTCTCTTGCCATTTAATAAATCCTTGTATTAGCTAAGTACTCTATAGTTGTTATTTTTTATTGCAATACTTCTTTGTTTTGCCTCATCTGTTAACTTTGCAAATTTAAACTCTTTTTTATCTGCTACAAAAATCGCAAAATCAGGACAAGACAGTTCACAGTCCATACATCCAATACATGAATCTTTATTCTCAACACTAACCATTGAGCCTAGTGTAGAGCCAGGCTCAAGTCTCATTGCCAATACTCCAGCAGGGCAAACAGATACACAAACATCACATGCTTTACATCTACTTTCATCTACCCAAACAGGTGTATTTTCTGGCGCCTGTATAGTTTCCATATTATTTTCCTCTTTTGTAATAATTAATTGTAATTATTTCTAAATTTTATAAAAGCGTAATAACTTAAATCAATTATAAATAATAATTAAACTTTAGACAATACATACTTAAAATATACTTTACTAAAGCCATTTTTAGCCTATTGTTTTACTCAAGATTAAGTAAAAATTTACTTTTTTTATTCTCTTTTTGTTCTTTAAATCTATTATTTGGTTTATTTGCTATAATACAAAAAAATTTAAAGGTTAAATATTGCTTCTTTATCAGCCAAAAGATGGTTATTGTTACAATAGTGACACTCATTTTTTATATGACTTTATAATGAGAAATTTAAATCAATTTAAAAATATTAATGGTGAAATTTTGGACATTGGTAGTGGTAGTGGGATACTTGGTCTTTTATTAGCAAGAGATAATCCCAAGCTTAGTTTAAATCAGTCTGAAATTCAAGAGAAGTTTCAATTTTTAAGTCAAATAAATAGCAAATGCAATAAAATAGAAGCTAATATGTATAAAGGTTCATTTTTACAACAAGAGTTTGATAAAAAGTTTGATATTTGTGTTTCAAACCCGCCTTTTTATCATAGTAGTGTAATAAAAAGTGAAAATGAAAGTTTAAAAATTGCAAGATATAATGATTCTATGCCTTTAGAAGAGTTTATCTCAAAAACAAATAGAGTTTTAAAGCCAAAAGGAAAATTTTTCTTTTGTTATGATGTAAAACAAATAAATGAAATACTATTGCTTTTAAATAAATATAAATTTAATTTAGAAAGTATGCAGTTTGTTCATCCTAAAAAAGACAAAGATGCAACTTTGGTTTTAGTTTATGCAAGAAAAGATTCAAAATCTTTAACAAAGACTTTATCTCCTATTTTTGTTTTTGAAAAAGAGGAATTTTCAAAAGAGGCTTTAGAAGTCTATACAAAATGTTCAACACATAGTATAAAAGTAGAGATATGATTTTAAAAGAAAATGGTTATAATTATTGCTTTGATGCAAATGTTTGTTCAAGTTGTCAAGGTAATTGCTGTATTGGTGAAAGTGGTTATATTTGGATAACTAAGGAAGAAATAGATAACCTAAGTAGATATTTAAATATAAGCTTAGAAGAACTAAGATTGAAGTATTTAAAAAAAGTAGCATATAAATATAGTTTAAAAGAGATAAAACTAGAAGAAAATAATTATGCATGTGTTTTCTTTGACTTAAAAAAAAGACAATGCTCTATTTATGAAGCAAGACCAACACAATGTAGAACTTTCCCTTTTTGGGACTATTTTAAAAATAATGAAAAAGAGGTGTATGAAGAGTGCCCAGCTATAAAACCCTTGTAATAATAATCTTATCACTGTTTTTTGTATCTTGTGTAGGAAATAAAAACTTACAAAGAAGCGATATTAAACTATTTGAAGCAGAAGATCAATATATACTTTTTGCATTGGAATATGAAAAAAATAGAGATTTTTATAAAGCAAGACAAGTATATTTTGAACTATTTGATAAAACAAATAGATATGAGTATTTACTGAGATTTTTGACTATAAGTATGCAACTTTCAAGATTTGAAGATGTAAAAGAGTATAGTTATAAATATTTAGATGAAGATACAGCTCATTATGAAGATGTATTAAGATTTTATGCGATATCTTTATTGAAATTAGGTGAATTAGATGAAGCTTTAAAGGTATCATTACAACTTCTTGAAAGATTTAACAATTCTGATAATTATGAATTAATCGCAAATGTATATTTTGAAAAAGAACAATATAAACAAGCAGAAGAGTATTTTGAAAGTGCCTATATCTCAAATGTTAGTGGAGATACACTTACAAATCTTGTAGATGTTTTATACTCATATTTAAATAAAAAAGAGAAAGCAATATCATATTTAGAGACACATATTAGACTTTATGGTTGCCAAGGTGGAGTTTGCACAAAACTTTTTTCTTTTTATTCAGAACAAAAAAATATAGATGGAATTATTTCAGTTCTTAAAAAGTCATATTTTGAAAATAAAGCAAAAGGTGATTTATTTTCTATGAATAGAACTTATAAGTATTTAATCGCTTACTTAGAACAAAAAAATATTGATGAAGCAATAAAATTTTTAGAAGAGAATAGAGTAGATGATTTTAAACTATTAACTTTATATCAAAAAAAAGATGACAAAAAAAATGCACTTAAACTTTTAAAAGAGCTTTATAAAAGTACAGGAAATATAGACCTTTTAGCACAAATTGCTATTTTTAAATTTGAAGTTGCAAAAGATAAAAGAAAAGTATTAAAAGAGGTTATTGAAAAGTTTGAGAGTGCATTAATGATTTTAGATAATCATATTTATCAAAACTATTTAGGCTATTTACTAATTGATTATGAAGTTGATATAAAAAAAGGTGTTTTATTGGTTGAAAAAGCTTTAAAAAAAGCTCCTAACAATGTAGCATACATTGACTCATATGCTTGGGGTTTATATAAAGAAAAAAGATGTAAAGAAGCATATATTCAAATGAAAAAAGTAGTAGATGCAATAGGACTTGATGAACCAGAAATTAAAATGCATTGGAATAAAATTAAGGAGTGTAAATAAGTGATTTTAGATGAAATTATTGAAAAAACAAAAGAGGATTTAGAAAGAAGAAAAGTTGAAATTCCTCTTGACTTACTTGGAAGAAGTTTATCTTCAAATCCATATGCCCCAAGAGATGTAAAAAAGTATCTTACATCTACAAAAGATGAACCTGTAAGAATTATAGCAGAAGTTAAAAAAGCAAGTCCTAGTAAGGGTATAATAAAAGAGGATTTTGATCCACTTGCAATTGCACAAGAGTATAGTGCAAATGGTGCAAATGCAATCTCAGTTTTGACTGAACCTCACTATTTTAAAGGTGATTTGGAGTATTTAACTCAAATAAGAAGATATGTTCCAACACCACTTTTAAGAAAAGATTTTATTGTAGATAAGTACCAAATAGTTGAAGCTTTAGTTTATGGAGCTGATTTTATCTTACTTATAGCAAAAGCTTTAAGTACAAAAGAACTAAAAGAGTTATATGAGTATGCTTTATATGTAGGACTTGAGGTTTTAGTTGAAATTCATGATAAAGAAGACTTAAGTAAAGCTATGAAATGTGGTGCAAATATAGTAGGAATAAATCATAGAAATTTAGATACTTTTGAAATGGATATGCAACTTTGTGATAAATTAATTCCTATGATACCAAATGGAAAAATCATAGTTGCAGAAAGTGGAGTAAGTAACACAGAAACTATAAAAAGACTTAGCTCAATTGGAGCAGATGCCTTCTTAATTGGAGAACATTTTATGAGAGTTCCATCTATTAAAGATGAACTTGAAACTTTTAAAAACGCTATAAAATAACATAAAGATTTTATAAAATCTTTATGTTATTTCTACTTTAAACTAAATATATTTACAAACTTACAAACTTTATTTTTATAAATTATAGTTTTTATTTTAAATTTTATAAAATTTTGATGAAAAATACCAAAAATGCATTATAATTACACTATAGAATTTACTAAGGAAAAGATTTATGAGAATATACATACTATCAAGAAATGCAAAACTTTACTCAACAAGAAGACTTGTAGAAGCAGGTGAACAAAGAGGTTGGGAAATTAGAGTTATTGATTACTTAAAGTGCAGTATTGAGATTATGAAAGGTGAATTAAAAATTAGCTATTTTGGTGAAGAGTTACCAAAACCTGATGCTATTATTCCAAGAATTGGAGCAAGTAGAACTTTTTATGGTACTGCTATGGTTAGGCACTTTGAGATGATGGATGTATTTACAGTTACAGGAAGTTTAGCTATTAAAAGAAGTAGAGATAAATTAAGAAGTCTACAAATACTTTCAAAAAAATCAATAGATATGCCAAAAACTGTTTTTGCTTCAAATGAATCAAGTGCAAAAGATGTAATAGCTCTAAGTGGTGGTGCTCCTCTTGTTTTGAAAATACTTGAGGGAACACAAGGTGTAGGTGTTGTATTAGTTGAGAGTGAAAAAGCAGCAAAATCAGTACTTGATGCTTTTTATGGGATGGATGTAAACTTACTTGTTCAAGAGTTTATTGAAGAGGCAAATGGATCTGATATTCGAGTTTTAGTAGTAGGTGGTGAAGTTGTAGGAGCTATGAAAAGACAAGGTGCTGAGGGTGATTTTAGATCAAACTTACATCAAGGTGGAACAGCAATGGCACATAAACTTACAAGAAAAGAAAAAGCTACAGCAATAGCAGCAGCAAAAGCTATGGGATTAGGTGTATGTGGAGTTGATATGATTCCCTCAAAAAGAGGACCTCTTGTAATGGAAGTAAACTCTTCTCCTGGTTTAGAAGGAATTGAAACATCAACAAACCTTGATATTGCAGGTAAAATTATGGATTATATTGCTCAAAATGTAACACCAAGTAATGATACATTGAGAAAAAGAAAACTAAGAAAAGATAATATTGGAGCATAATAAAATGGACAAAGATTTTGTAACTTTAGGAGAGCAAAATATTCCTAAAGGGGTAAACATTACAATAAATCTAGAGCTTCCAAAGCTTTATAATACTCCAACAAAACTTCCTATTCATGTAATTAGGGGTAAAAAAGATGGTCCAGTAGTTTTTGTTAGTGCTGCTGTACATGGTGATGAATTAAATGGTATAGAAATAATTAGAAGATTAAGAAAATTAAATATTTTAAAAAGATTAAAAGGTACTCTTATTCTTGTTCCTATTGTAAATGTTTATGGAACTATGACTTTATCTAGATATATGCCAGATAGAAGAGATTTAAATAGAAGTTTTCCAGGTTCTGTTAAAGGTTCACTTGCAAGTAGGGTGGCTAATATATTTTTCAAAGAGATTGTTTCAAAATGTGATTTAGGTATTGATTTACATACTGCTTCTATTCATAAATCAAACCTGCCTCAAATTAGAACAAATACAAAAGATGAGTTTACTTATAAACTTGCAAAAGCTTTTGAAGCACCTGTTGTTTTACACTCAGAATTAAGAGATGGCTCTTTAAGACAAGTGGCACAAGAAGAGGGTATCCCTATTTTATTGTATGAAGCAGGGGAAGCTTTGAGATTTGATGAAACATGTATTAGAATAGGAGTAAAAGGCATTGTAAATGTATTAAGAGAGTTAAATATGCTTCCTATTTCAAAAAGAAAATCTAAAAGATTACCAGTTATTACAAGAAGTAGTCAATGGATAAGAGCAAGTGAAAGTGGAGTTTTAAGAACAATCAAAGCCTTAGGAGATATTGTAAAAAAAGATGAAATCATTGCTTTTATAGATGAACCATTTGGAGATGCTTCTTTTGAAATAAAATCATTATTTGATGGAATAATTATTGGAAAATCAGAAATACCTTTAGTTCAAGAAGGTGATGCAATTTTTCATATAGCTAAGTTTAAAAATCTAGAAGCTGCTGAAACAAAAATAGAGTATTTTAATGAAGAAATTTTAAATGATAGTGAGTTTTTTGAACTTAATAATGAAGAGATAATAGAAGAGTAAAGATACAACTATTTAGTTGTATCTTTTTTTCTATTTTTAAGTAAAACGATTATTCCAAATAGTCCAAGTAAAAGACCTAATACACTTAAAATTTTCATGTATCTTTCATAAGGTGTTTTTTCAAACTCTTTAACTTTTTGGTTCTCATCTATAGTAATTTTAAAATCTTTAATATGTGCTCCATGATCACTTCCTACATTTATAACTACTCTCCATTGTCCATGGCTATCAGGTATAAATGCAAAGTTTCCATTTACATCCGTTTTTCCTTTTGTAAATGGAAGTGAAGCTTCTGGTGCATAAATAGTAATATCTGCATCACTAATTGCTATATTATTAGGTGCAGTTACTCTAACTCCAACTGATCCATCAACTAATTCATAAAATACACCATGTGCAAATGCACTTAGGTTTAATAATAATGCTGTAATTATAGCTCTTAAAATCATACTATTTTACTTCAAAAGAAATACTACTTTGAATAGTAATACTATTTACATTTATATCACTTACTTCATCACCTACAAAAACAGCAGCAATAATTTGTAAACCTTTGTTTTTTACTGGGATATTAGCAATTCCATACTT
The DNA here is from genome assembly GCF_008000835.1 of Malaciobacter canalis. Taxonomy (GTDB): domain Bacteria; phylum Campylobacterota; class Campylobacteria; order Campylobacterales; family Arcobacteraceae; genus Malaciobacter; species Malaciobacter canalis. The sequence goes on along the minus strand of NZ_CP042812.1, from coordinate 1,843,448 downwards.
ATTTGTTTTAACATTTAAATCACCATAATCAGAAGTTTCAAAAGATGCATTTTCAAAAGCTTTTCCATCTTTTAATACTAATACTGGAAGTTTTTCTCCTACTTTAATATTTAATGGATTAATTAAAGGAATCACTTCAAGTTTCATTCCAATTGGTTTTAAGAAACTATCACTCCATTGAAAATATCTTTTTCCATATTTAACACTTTTTAAACTATTATAAACAATACCTTTATATTTTGATGGGTTTTTTATAGCTTCATAACCATTATCTCCCTCAACCCAATAACCAGCATCAAAAGTTAAACTAATCATTGCAGGTTTTTTAGCAGTTAAAAGTGTAGTACCTTTTGAGTAATCAATTCCTGTTTTAATAATATTATTGTTTAAATCATAAGCAGTTGCACCTTTTAGTTGCTTTGCTTCAAATTTTTGATATTTTCCATGTGCCCAAAATTGAGCTTGGTAAGTGTTGTTCTCAGCTTTTTTTGCAGTAATTTGGTGAGCAAACATTGTAGATGTTGCAAGAACTAAAGCTAACGTGAACTTTTTCATAAAATCTCCTTAATTTATTTTTATAAGTAGATTTTAATCTATAAAACATAAACTATTCATAATAAAAGTTAAATCTTATGTACTTTTAGCACAAAATAATAAAAAAATATAAGAGAAAAAAACTTTTCTCTTATTTAAAAAGGCTTGAACCAACTCTTATCATATTTGAGCCACACTTTATTGCAAGTTTAAAATCATTGCTCATACCCATTGAACAATATTTTGCTCCAAGTGGTTTTAATTCATCAAAAATAATTTTTGTTGTATTAAAACTTTTTTCAATAATTTCTTCATCTTGTACATGTGCTCCAATACTCATAACACCTTTTAGTATTATATTTGGGCAAGTTTGTATAATTTGCTTGTAAATTTCTATTGCATCTTCTGGCATAACACCTGCTTTACTATCTTCTTTAGCAGAGTTTATTTGAAGTAAACAGTTCATCTTTTTATCTTTTGCTTCAAGTTTTTTGTTTAATTCTTGTGCTAATTCAATCGAATCTAAACTTTGCATAAGTGTTGGTTTTAAATCAATAAGATTATTAATCTTATTTTTTTGTAATCTTCCTACAAAGTGCCATTCAAGTGGTAAATCCTCTAAGTCAGTCATTTTTTGTTTTAAATCTTGAACTTTATTTTCACCAAAAGCTCTTTGTCCAGCTTTATACAAAGTAGAAACATCTTTACTTTCACTATATTTACTAATTCCAATTATTTTAACAATATGGTGTTCAGAAAGTTGAAGCCTTGCATCTTCAACATCTGCAATTAGTCTATCTAAGTTATCAATTGCTTTTTGCATTTGCATAATATTAACCTTTTAAAAATATTCTATTAATGTCGTTATAAATACCTAGTAACATTAGTGAACCTAATATAAACCATCCTAAAAGTGTTAAGTACATAAATACTTTGTCACTTGGCTTTCTTCTTGTAATTATTTCATATAAATTAAACATTATATGCCCACCATCAAGTGCAGGAATTGGAAGAAGATTTAGTACACCTAAATTAACTGAAATTAATGCACTTATTGCTAAAAGTGCAATAAAACTTGATTCACTTGCATCTGATATTACTTTACCAATAGTTATAACTCCACCAATTTCACTACTTGGAATTATTCCTTGAATTAATTTTTGTACACCTTTGAAAATCATTGTTGATGATTCGATTGTTTTATCATATGCATATGAAATAGCTTCAATAGGCGAGTGATAAATAGTAACAAGTTTAGGTGCTGGAGCAATTCCTATCATTCTTTTTTTGATTTTTTCTCTAAAAATATTTTCAGAATCATTTATTTCAGGATTTATAACAAAGGTTCTAAGTTCATTTCCCCTTTGAACATAGAATTTTAAAGCTGTTTTTGTTTGTGTAATTGTTTCACCAATTTGTTTCCAAGTTTTTATATCTGTTTCATTTATTCTAACTATTTTATCTTCAGCTTGAAGCCCAGCCCTTTGAGCAGGAGATCCCTCAATAATTTTTCCAATTGTTGGAGATAAAGAGTTTGCTCCTAATATTGCTATTGAAAAGTATAATACTGCTGCTAATAAAAAGTTTGCAAAGGGTCCAGCAAAAAGAATAATAATTCTTTGCCAAGGTTTTTTATTGTTATATGAATCATTTCCATTTTCTACAAGACCTGGTTTTGTGTCATCTTGACCTTTCATTTTTACATAACCACCAAGTGGCACTAATGCAAACTGCCATTCAGTTCCCATCCATTGTTTTGAATAAAGTTTTTTACCAAATCCAATAGAAAATACATGAACTGTCACTCCAAAATATCTTGCTGCTAAAAAATGTCCTAATTCATGTATAAATACAAGAATTGATAGAACAACTAAAAAAGTAATAGTACCCAATATAATCTCCAATTAATCTTTATAATAATCTCTTAAATATTCATATCCAGAATATAAAGTTAGTATAACAGCCAACCATAAAAGCTGTGTTGCGTATGGCCAATTCATAAGTAAAAATCCAATTGCAATCATTTGAACAACTGTTTTTATTTTACCTATCATTGTTGAAGCGACATTTCTTCCCTCATCAGCTGCTACAACTCTAAGTCCAGTAATGAAAAATTCTCTTGAAAGTATTAAAAAAACTGCCCATGCAGAGGCTCTATCTATTACCATAAGTCCTAGAAAACCTGCAAGAATAAGCATCTTATCTGCAAGTGGATCAAGAATAGCTCCAAGTTTAGTCATTTGATTCCAGTTTCTTGCTATGTAACCATCAAAAAAATCTGTAACAGAAGCAATAACAAAGATTAAACCAGCAAAATAGTCTAACCATGTTGGATGCCAAGAAGAGAAAATAACATTTTCTCTATCTACTAAAAACCATAGCATTAGTGGGGCTAATGCTATTCTAAAAAGTGCTAATATATTTGGTAAATTAAACATAAACTATTTAAATGTAGTCCCACCATCTACAATTAACGTGTGTCCTGTTACCCATGATGCTTCTTTTGTACATAAAAAATAACAAGCACTTGCTAAGTCCGTTGGTTGTCCCATTCTATTTAATGGAGATAACTCTGCTGTTTTATCTCTAACTTCTTCATAGTTTGTAAAGGCTTTAAGTGCATCTGTATCAATTGGTCCACCACTTACAGCATTTACTCGAATTCCCATATCTCCTAGTTCTGTTGCTGCATATCTAACCATTGCTTCAACTGCTGCTTTATTTGTTCCATGTCCCGCATAGTTTTCAATATATACTAAGTTTCCAGTACTACTTAAACTAACAATTGAACCACCACCTGTTTTTTCCATTCTTTTTGCAGCTTGTTGTGCTCCACAAACAAAGGCATTAACAGTTGCAGTATAGATATTGTTTAATCCTCTTGGTTTAAGTTTCATAAATCTACCATATCCACCAACAACTGCTCTTCCATAAATCATAGCATTTGAAATAAAAAAATCAATTCTATCAAAATCTTTGTCAATTTCTAAAAATAGTTCTTTATATTTTTCAGGCTCAAGTATATTAAAAGGGTAGCATCTACACTTTACCCCAAATTTTGATTCAACATCATCAGCTATTTCTTGTGCTACTTGAGCATTTGAATTATAAGTAAAAGCTACATTTACACCCTCTTGTGCAAATCTATAAACGCATGCTTTTCCTATACCTTTTGTTCCTCCAGAGATTACTAGAGTTTTACCTTTTTTGTTTTCTTTCATTATTTAATTACCTCATAACCTTTTAGTACATCTTCTAATTTATTCATTGTCTCTCTACTTGGAGGAGTCAATGGTAATCTATACTCTAATGTATCAATTAACCCAGCAAGATACATAGCAGCTTTTATAGGAATAGGGTTACTTTCAACAAAAAGTGCTTTATTTATAGAGTATAAATCATCATTTATTTTTTTTGCAGTGTCAAAATCTTTATTAAATACACTATCAACTAATTTGCTTTTATAGTTTGGTAAAAGATTTGCTGTAACAGAGATAATACCTTTACCCCCATTTGCAAGCATTGCATAATCAATTGAATCTTCACCTGATATTACACAAAAATCTGGTCTTTTTGAACTTAACTCAATAGCTCTTTCAAGTGAACCAGTCGCTTCTTTTATTGCATAAATATTTGATACATCATCAAATAATCTAATAGCTGTATCAGCTTCTATATCAACACCTGTTCTACCTGGTACATTATAAATCATAAATGGTATTTCTACTGAACTTGCAATAGTTTTATAGTGTTGATATAAACCCTCTTGACTTGGTTTATTATAATATGGAGCAACAGATAAAAGTCCATCAGCTCCAACTTTTTGAGCATGTTGTGCAATACCTATTGCTTCATGTGTTGCATTTGAACCAGCACCTGCTATTACTTTAACATTTGTATCTTTACATGTAGCAACTGCTATTTCAATACATAATCTATGCTCTTCATGTGATAAAGTTGCACTCTCTCCTGTTGTTCCAACTGGAACAACTACATCTATACCTTGAGCTATTTGTCTTTTGATAAGTTCTTCATATTTTGCTGTATCTACTTTTCCATTTTTAAACGGTGTTATAAGTGCGGTCATCGCACCAATAATGTTTTGCATTGAACGATCCTTTATATATTTGCTTTTTTTATTTTTTAGTTGTAATTTTAAAGCTCTTCTTTTTCATCTTTCTCTCCCTTTTTTAAAATCACTGTAGTAGAATTATCTTTTATAAGATATTTTTTAGCAACTTCAATAATATCACTCTTTTTAAGTTTTTCTATATTTTGTTCATACTCAAAAAGTGGTTTTATATTATCTCTTACAAAGTAACTTCCTAAAAGAGAAGCAACTGAACTTGAGTTTTCAAGTGAGAAAATAAAATCAGCTTTTGTATTGATTTTTATTTTTTCAATATCTTTTTTAGAGATATTTCCTTTTTTTATATCTTTTATTATTTTTAATATCTCTTTTTCTACATCTTTTGTTTTAACATCTTGGTTACAAACAGCAAAGAATAGAAATAATCCTGGATCTTTAAGTTCAATATTATATGCATATATAGAATTAACCAATTTTTTTTCATCCACTAAAACTTTATGTAAAATTGAACTTTTACCTGAACTTAATAACTCACTTAATGCACTAAGTGCAACTTGGTCTTTATGTTCAAAATTTGGAATATGATAAGCCATAGCAAGCATTTCTACTTGACTATCTTTTTTTATAATTAATCTTTTCGCACCATCTTGTTTTGGTTCAACTGTGTATGATTGTCTTATTATCTCTTTACTATTTTTTATATTGTCAAAATATTTTTTTGTTTGCTCAAATACTTCATCTTTGTTAATATCTCCAGCAACTACAATAATTGCATTTTTTGGTTGATAAAATGTACTATGAAAGTTTCTAATATCTTCTATATTCCAATTTTTTATATCATTCATAAATCCTATTGGAGTCCAATGATATGGATGGTATATATAAGCATTATTAAAAAGTCTAAACTGCATATATCCCATAGGGTTATTGTCTGTTCTCCATCTTCTCTCTTCTGCTACAACATCTCTTTCTGGTTGAAACTCTTCATCTTTTAAAGTAAGATTTTGCATTAGTTCAGCAAATAGTTCAAGAGATTTACCCATATTTTTCGAGCTTGATTTTATATAATAGTGAGTGTAATCAAAACTTGTACTAGCATTGTTTACCCCTCCAAAACCTTTTACAATTTCATCAAACTCACCAGATTTTAGGTTTTTAGTTGATTTAAAATTTAAATGCTCTAACATATGAGCAATTCCACTTTTACCCATCTTCTCATCTTTGCTTCCCACTTTATAGAAAACATCTGTTGTTACAACATTTGAGCCATTATCCATAGGAATAGCTACAATTTGTAATCCATTTTCTAAGCTTTTTGTATAATATTTTGGTAAGCTATTACTACTCATAAGTTCCCCCATAAATATAGTGAAAAACAGTAGATATAAAATAGAACTATTTGTTCTTTTTATAACATTTTTAAGTTTCATCTTTTTCACCTTTTAGTTGTTTTTTAAATCTGCTCCAATAGCTTCACTAATGTGGCTATATCCATCTTTTTTCATAAGTTCTAAAATACCTTCATTTATATTTTTTACAGTTGAAGGTCCCTCAAAAATCATTCCTGTATATATTTGTACTAAACTAGCACCTGCTTTAATTCTTTTGTAGGCTTCTTGCGCTGAGCTTATACCTCCAACTGAAATTAAAACAGTCTTATCAAATAGCTCATTTGCTATTTCTTTAAATAGTTCATATGCTTTTTGGCTTAATACTTCTCCACTTAATCCACCAAAGTCTTTACACCCTGGAAGTAAATCATAATCAATAGTTGTATTTGTTGCAATAATTCCAGCAGCACCAGCATCAACAGCTGTTTTACATAGGTTTATAGCTGCTTGTGCTTGCATGTCTGGAGCTATTTTTAATAAAATTGGTTTATTTGTAAGCTCTTTTGCCATTTCAAATAATGCAGTGATAAACTCTTCATTTTGTAAATCTCTAAGATTTGGTGTATTAGGACTAGAGATATTAATTGCTATATAATCACTTGTTTTTTCAAATTTTTTAATTAATGTTTTATAATCACTTAAAGCATACTCTTCAGGTGTTGTTTTATTTTTTCCAATATTTACTCCAATTGGCAAAACAAAAGGATAAACTTTTTGAAGATTTTTAAGTACTGCATGTGCACCTTCGTTATTGAATCCCATTGCATTTTGTACAGAGTTCTTTTTTGGATATCTAAACATTCTAGGTTTTGGATTTCCATCTTGTGGTCTTGGTGTCATTGTACCAATTTCAGTATATCCAAAACCAAGTGCTGGCATTGATTTTACCATAGTGCAATTTTTGTCAAAACCTGCTGCTAGTCCTACTGGATTTATAAATTTTACATTGAAAATTTCTTGTGCAAGTTTTGGATCACTTACAAAATTTCTTTTTGTCAAGTAGTTTGTTATAATTCTGCATTTTGGAAGTGCTCTTAATCCAAGCTCTGCAATATTGTGGGCTGTTTCTGGTTGAAATAAAAATAGTACTTTTTTTAAATTTTTATAATTAAACACTATATTACCTTTTTGAAAATTTCATTATTTTATCCAAATTAGATTAAAAAGTCGTTTTAATATCATAGCAAGCCTCAAGATGAGGCTTGAAAGTTAGAAATTTGCTAAGTTATATAGTCTTTTATACTCTTTGCACTCTTTTTTTAGTTTTGATTCATTGCCAAGGCATACAATCTGACCTTTACTAAAAACGGCTATATTTGTTGCATGTTTTACTGTACTTAATCTATGAGCAATTACAAAAGTGATTTTATCTTTACTTATTTCATCTATTACTTCTGAAATTATAGATTCACTCTCGTTATCAAGTGCTGATGTTGCTTCATCTAGTATAAGTATTTGAGGATTCTTATATAAAGCTCTAGCAATTGCAATTCTTTGTCTTTGTCCTCCACTTAAGTTTGTACCAAATTCATCTAATTTAGTATAAATCCCATTCTCCATATCTTTTATAAAATTATATGCATGGGATTGTTTTAATGCTTTAATTACTCTTTCTTCATCTATTTCTTGTCCATAAGCAATATTTGCACAAACAGTATCATTAAAAATATAAACTCTTTGAGTAACTATTGAGATATTATCTCTTAATGATTTTATATCAAACTCTTTAATATTTTTATCATTAAATTTAATTTCACCACTATGTGTTTCATAAAATCTTACTATTAAATTTACTAAAGAGGATTTTCCCCCACCACTATCACCTACAAGTGCGAGAGTTTCACCTTGATTTACTTCAAGATTGATGTTTTTAAGTGCAGGAATATCATCATATCTTAAGTTTACATTTTCTAAAGTTATTTTCTTTATCTCTTCATTTAGTATTGTTTTACCAGATGGAATATTACTTTTTATATCAAATAGTGAATTAATTCTATCATTTGCAGCAAGTGCAGCTTGCATTTTGTTGTATAAAGATGATAACTTTTTAATAGGTGTATAAAGCATAAATAAAGCAGTCATAAAAGAGAAGAACTCACCAACAGTTAAATCCCCATCAATAACTTTTGTACCACCAAGCACAATAACAGTAGCAATTGCTAAAGCTCCAAGTGTTTCCATTATTGGAGATACTAATTCATTGGTTTTTACACTTTTTATTGAAATATCAAAATACTTTTTATTATGTTTTTGAAATTTGTCTGTTTCGATTTTTTCCGTTGAATTTGCTTTTATTATTTCTATATTATTAAAAATCTCACTTAAATGACTTGTAATATCAGAGATACTTTCTTGAGAAGCATAAGAGAGTTTTTTCATTTTTTTTGCGAGTTTTGAAAGGGGTAAAATAGCAATTGGCATAACTACTAAGCCATAAAAAGCAAGTTCAGGACTTTGATAGATTACAACAAAAATCAAAGCAAAAATAGTTAGTGATTCTCTAATTAGTTCTGCAATTTGACTAGATACTGCTGATTGGATTTTATTTATATCATTTGTAATTCTTGATATAAGTTCTCCACCTTGTTTTTTTTGGAAAAAATCAATATCTAAAGTTAAGGTATGACCAAGTAATTTATCTCTGATTTTTCTAATTATATCTTGTCCTATATATGAAATATAATAAGATTGAATATATTTTCCAAAACCTTTTGCAAAATATAATAATATTACTAAAGCAGGGATTGTATAAAGTAAATCTAAATCTTTTGCTATAAAGATTTCATCAAGTAATGGCTTAACTACATAAGCAGAACCAGCAGTTCCTCCAGCAGCCAATGCCATACCTATAAATGCGTAAAAAAATTTAAGTTTATAGTCCTTGTAATATGGTATGTATTGTTTTAAAAATTGTTTCATAAAAATCCTAATCTAAAAATTAAAGCTGTAATTATAACAAAGATTTGTTTGTAAAAAGATTGAGAAATTTACTTAGTCCAAACTCTTTAATAGTTAGATAAAATAAAATGAACCCACTAAGTGTACTTGCTAATGCAAGTCCAGCTGCTTGATAAGGAATAATTAAAGCTAGTGAAAATACAATATTCCAAGCTAATGCTTTCATTGATATTTTTGCTGCTAAAAACTGTTTTTCATGGGAATATAACCAAAGTGAAAAAATTTTGGCTATTCCAAAAGGTAAAAGACCTATTAAATACATAATTAAAATCAGGGCTGTATTTTGTGTATCAATTTGTGTAAAAGCACCTCTTTGAAAAAGTAAGTAAATTATAAATTCATTGAATATTATTCCAATTATTGTTGCAATACTTAATAAAATAAAAAGTATAAAAGTTGATTTTTTTAAAAGCCGCAGTGCTTTTTGTTCATCTTTATTTTTTATAGCTTTTGATATCATTGGAAAAAGTGCAATTGATGTGGCAATTGCAAAAAGAGCTAATGGTAGTTGAAAAACTCTATTTGCATAATAAAGATAAGAGATAGATCCACTAACTAAAAATGAAGCTAACCAAGTATCTAAAAATGCTGAAATATGAGCTGTTGAGCTTCCTATTGTTGCACCTAAAAAGCTTTTATAAAATCTGTTTTCTTCTTTTTTCTTTCTATCAAAAGTGAAAATTTTTAATAAATTTTTCTTCTTAATTGCAATTAGATGAGCTATAACTTGTAAAAGACCACCAATTAAAACTCCATATGATAAATAGTATGTTATTTGGTACTTATCTAAATCTTTTGAGATTAATAAAGCCGCTATTAATGCTAAATTTAAAAGAGCCGTTGAAAATGCAGTTGTGGCAAAATGATTTTTATATTGTAATAAAGCAGCCATAAATGTAACTATGAATATTAAAGGCAAATAGTAAAAATTAATAGCTACAAGTGGTGCTGCTAGTTTTACAGTTTTTTCATCAAATCCTAATGCAATTGCTTTTGTTATTAATTCTGAAAAAAGTGTAACAAATAAAGATAAAATCAATAAAAAACCAATAAGTTGTAAAAAAATAATTGATGAAAATCTAATTTTATGTTTTGCTTTTGCATATGCTGGGATAAAAGCTTGTGTAAATGCACCTTCTGCAAAAATTCTTCTAAAAAGGTTAGGTAATTTAAAAGCAACAAAAAATATATCACTATATATATTTGCTCCCAAAATTGAGGCAGTTAGTAAATCTCTTATAAAACCTAAAATTCTAGAAAATAAAATACCACTACTATTTGTAAAAATTGATTTAATTAACATTTTGATATATTAGCCAAATCTTGCTTTAGAGGTTCAAAGAAATTATTGTATAATTATATAAAATTTAAATAAGGAATGTTTTGTTTTGAGTTATGAAGAGATTTTTATTTTAGGTTGGTTAGCAAATATTTTTATGATATTTGCAAATATTCTAGTTGTTTTAATGGTTGTGAAGACAAATGATGCTGAAAAATTAAAAGAGCAAAGTATTCAATTAAATGAATTAAAAAAAGAGTATGATAAATATTATCCATATCATAAACAAATGACATTGTTAGCTTATATGCTTCCTTTTACAGGCTTTTTCAAAGTAGGCTTTAAGTTATTTGAAATGTTTTTATTTTTATCAAAAAATAAAGAAGCAAATGTCTATAATTTTATTGAATATAAATATACAAAAGAGATACAAAAAGCTAAAAACTCTTAATTAAGTATCTCAAAATCACTTTTTTTATAAATTACAAGTTGTGGTTTTTGTCTAAAGTAGCCAATATGAGCTTTTTTTAAAAGAAGTTTCGTATTGTCTTTTGGAATTAGTTCTTTATCTTTAAAGTATATGCTAATTTTATTTTTATTGAAATATGCATATCTTTTTTTATAAGTAACTTTTAGTTCTTTTATTATTTCATTTTGAAATTTTATATTATTTAAATCTTCTGTATTATTTAAATAATATTCATCAATATTATCAAGTTTATTTTTTTCATTTATAATTGCAAGGCTTTTTATCTCTTTTAATCCATGAAAACTCTCAATTGAAAAGATTTTTAGGTCATATTTATAAAACTCTTTTAAATTTTTAGCATTATAAACAAAAATTGCACGATTGTTTTTTTGTTTTATAATAGCGCTTTTATCATTTTTATATATTACTACTGCATCTTTTATAATTAGAGGTTTATTTATATTATTTACTTTATACAAATCTTTTATTGAAGTTACATTTTGAGCTTCGTTTTCATATGCATTTACATTAAAACTTGCAATTATAGGAAGATGGTCTGAATAACCTTTATTTTGATGTACTCCTCTTTTTACTTCCCAATTGTTTATTTTATTATTTTTATATAAATAATTTGGTTTAAAAACTTTAAAACTTCCATTTATGTAAGATATATTTTTTCCATCAAATAAAGAGTAGGGTAAAAGCATATTATCAGGTGTTGTATTTCTTCCTCTATATTTATAAGAGAATCTTTCTTGATATGCTAACTCTAACCAAAGATTATAATGAGCTCTTTTTTCTTCTGTTTTAATAGATGTTTTATTTATAAATGTATTATCTTCATTTATAGTATTTAAAATATCATTTATTCCTGTGATATTTAAACTATCATCAAGATTTTTATTTAAATAAAGTGTTTGTTTTTCATCATAATTTGAATTAAAGTCACCCAAAATTATATAATCATAATCTTTTGGTAGTTCTTTTATTCTATTTAAAAGTGTGTAAGCATATTTTATTCTATAGCTCTCTTGTGCTTTTTTTGAAGGCCAATGGTTATTGAAAATCTTAAATTTTATATTTTCATAATAAAAGGTTGTTTCCATAATGGGTCGAAAGATTTTATTATTAAATTTTACAGAAATTTCTTTATTATGTAAGATTTTTATATCACTTAAAAAGCCAAGACCAACTGCGCCATTTTTATATTTAAAAAGTGATGTATATTTATATCTTGGAAGTTGTTTTTTTAAATCTTTTAAAACTTGTATTGATTCAATTTCTTGTAATGCAATAATATTTGCATCCAAATCTTTTAGAACTTTTGCAAGATTTTTTATTTTGGTGTTATATGTATTTTTATTCCAATTTGATTTTGTATTTGGTATGTATTGTTTGTATTCAGTTTTATCATATTTTAAATCAAAAAGGTTTTGAACATTATATGATGCAACTTTAAACTCATTTGCAAAACAAAAAGATAATAAAAATGTAAATAAAAATAGATATTTTTTCATATTTGGCTTATTGATAATAAAGTAGAGAGTTCTCTACTTTATTTTTTTGTATTTTGTCTTGATTGGTATTCTTGTGGATGTTTACATACTGGACACATTTTTAAAGCTTTTTTGCCTCTGTGTACATGTCCACATACTTCACAAATCCACTCTTCATCATCATCTTCACTTTCAAACTCTTTTCCTGATTCTAATCTTTCAAGAAGTTCTTTATACATGTTCTCATGTTCAATTTCGATTTTTCCAATCATTTCTAGCATTTTAGAGATTTGTCTATGACCTTCTTCTTTTGCAATTTTTGCAAAATCTGGATACATAGTTTCATTTTCATAATTTTCACCTGCAATTGCAATTTTTAAATTACCAATAGTATCTTCAAACTCTTTGCCAGTTAGCAATTCATTACAGGCTTTAAGTTCAAGTTTTGCATGCATTTTTTCATTGTTTGCAGCTCTTTGGAAGTGTTCTGCAATATCTCTAAATCCCTCTTTTTGAGCAATCTTCGCAAAGTATTCATATTTGTTTCTTGCCATTGATTCACCAGCAAAAGCTTTCATAAGATTAACAGCAGTTAAATTCTGTGTAATCATCTCCATTTTTTCGCCACAGCAGTGTAGTTCACCACCACCTACTGTTTGTACTTCAACAACATTTCCACATTTATTACACTTATAAGATTCATACTGTCTCATTTTATCTCCTAAAATATTTTATATAATGTTTAGATGAATATTCATCATTAGTGATTATAATTCATCTAAACTTAAAAAAGACAATATGATTAAGAAATAGATGCTTTAATCATCCAAATATTTTTTTCTAAATGTGCAATATTATCATCAGCAAATGCCACTGTTGTATTATCGCCATTTTCATCTGCAAGTTCTGAAAGTTTTTTAAACTCTTTTAAGAATTTTTCAAAATCTTCTAAAATATTTGACAATACATATTTTGCATCAAAATCTGTTTTTTTATCTTCTTTAATAAATGAGTTTTCAGTTATTTCACTTATTAATATTAGAGGTTTTTCATTTAATTGAAGCAGTCTTTCTGCTGCATCATCATAAATTGTACTAAATTCACCATATAGTTTTTCAGTCATTTCATGAATTGCAAAAAACTGTAAACCTTTTATATTCCAGTGATAGTTATGTACTTTAGTATACATTACTAAAGAACTTCCTTGTATTAGTTTTAACTGTTTTAATAGCTTTTTCATCTTTTCTCCTTTGGATAATTTTTTTCTTTAGATAAATTATATCAATAAAAACTTAAAGGAAAATAATTTTCCTTTAATAGTTTTTAATACTTATCTAATTTTTTTATTTTTTTAAATAAACTTATAATATCAAAAAAATTAGGAAATTAAAAGATATATATAGTAATATTTCACGAAAGGTATAAAAGGGTAGAAAAATGATTAATTATACAACTTTATTAAAAGAGTATGATTTAAAAGTTACTCCTCAAAGAGTAGCAATAGTTGAAGAGCTTTATTCAAATGGTCACATGAATATTGATGACCTATATAAAAAATTATTAGAAAAGTTTCCATCTATTTCTTTAGCAACTATTTATAAAAATATAAATGCAATGATAGAAAAAGTATTTTTAAATGAAGTTAAAATACCAAATGCAAAATCAGTTTATGAATTAGTAAAGGATGAACATTCACACTTAGTATGCTCATCATGCGGAAAGATAGAAGATGTTGATTTAGATATTTCTAATTTAGTGCAAGAAGCAACTTCTTCAAAAAATTATACTATAAATCAAGCAAGTATTATTTTTGCTGGAGTTTGTCCAGATTGTTCAAAATAGTTTAGTTTAAACTAAACTATTTTGAATTACAAGTGCTAATACTACAAGTAGTGCAATACCAGCAGATTTATTATAAAGTTTATTTGCTGTTATAAATACAAGCATTAATGATACTATAAATGCAGCTGCTATATCAAAAAAGTTTTTAGATAAATCTACATTTAATACACTTATAATAGAACTAACACCTAAAACCATAGTAAAGTTTGCTACATTTGAACCAATAATATTACCAATTGCTAAATCAGCATTATTTTTAAGTGCAGATTTAATAGAAATTGTAAGTTCAGGTAAGCTTGTACCAAAGGCAATTAAAAATAGTCCAATAGCCCATTCACTAATTCCAAATGTTCTTGCAATATTTGATGCACTATCAATTGCAAAATCTGCACCTACTACAACAAAAACAAATCCTATTAATAAAAGTACAATACTTTTTTTCCAATCAAACTTCTCTTTAGTAAGTTCTTCATCTATTTGTTCAACTTGGTTTGAACCAATTAAAAATAAAACATATCCTGCCATTAATAATAAAAATAAAATTCCATCAATAGCATTTAATTTTCCATCAATTGCCATAAGGATAAAAATTAATATTGGAAATAGTGACCAAGCAGAATCTTTTGCAAATAAATCCCTATCTGGAGATATTTTTTTTGCAACTAAAAATACTGCACCTAAAACAAGGGAAATATTAAATATAGTACTTCCTACTACATTTGCAACAGCTATATCTGCATTACCTTTAATAGCAGCAGACATTGATACAGCCATCTCAGGTAAACTTGTTCCTACTGCTACTAAAGTTGCCCCAATAACAAAATGTGAAATATTATAATGAAGTGCGATTTTTTCACTTTGTTGTATAATAAAATCAGCACCATAAATAAGTGCAGCCATAGAGATAACAAAAATTAAAAAATCCATTTTTACGAGTTCCTTACAATTAAACTATTTGGTAAATTATAATTTTTGATTAGTTCTTCTTCTTTTAATCTATGTTCACCATTGTCAACTTCATGGTCATATCCTAAAAGATGAAGAAGACCGTGTATAAATAAAAGAGTAAATTCATCTTGTGTTGAGTGATTATACTCTTTTGCTTTTTCTTGAACAAATTCATTTGATATAACAATAGAACCTAAAGGCATATCAGGCATATCAAACTCCAATGGAAAGCTTAACACATCAGTTGGCATATCTTTTTGTCTATACTCTTTGTTCATTTCTTGAATTTCACCATTATTTGTGATAATTAATTCAATATCTTTATTTGTTAAATTCGAAGTGATTTTTTCAAGTTTTTTTAAATCTACTTCAAACTCTACACGATTGTCTAAATCAATCATTAATTGTCCTATTTTTTTTGAAATAATATCTAAAATAGATTGAAATAAGATTAAAAAAATATTTAAGCAAGATTTAACTTGATAAGCGTTAGGTTTAAGAACTTGCCAAAAAAACAAAATTTAAAACAAGGAGAACATTATGACTAAAAAAGAGCTTTATCAGAAAAAAATTGAGGGTAGACTTGAAGAGTTAAAAGATGAAATTGTTATTTTAAAAACAAGAGTTGATAATGCAAAAAATGATGTACAACTTGAATATTTAAATCAAATAGAAAAACTTAAAAAGTTAGAAAAAGAAGCAGAAGAAAAACTTAGTGAATTCAAACAAAAAGGTGATGATTCTTGGGAGAGTTTTAAAGAATCAGTTGAACACAATTGGGATAAACTAAGTGATGAGATAACAAATTTAAAGAAAAAATTTAAAGATGAGGAGTCTTCAAAATGAGAATATTAAAACTATTTTATTTTTTAGTTGTCAGTTTTGTTGTGATTGCTATTCCTTTAAGTGCAAATGATATTACTATTAAGGATATTAAGCAAGATACAAAAGAGTTAGTAAGTACAATTAAAAACTACTCTTTTGATAAAAAAGAACAACTAGTAAAAAAGAGTGAAAAGAGTTTAGAAAGACTAGATGAGCGAATTAATACTCTAGAAAAAAAAGTTGATAAAAACTTTACAAAAATGAGTACAAAAGCAAAAGAAAAATCTAGAGAAACTTTAAACCAGTTAAGAAAGCAAAGAGTTGAATTAGCTGAAAATTTAGGTCAATTAAAATCTAGTTCTTTAGATGCTTGGCAAACTATTAAAAATGGTTTTGAACAAGCTTATAAAAGAGTTGAACTTTCTTGGCAAAAAGCTGAAAAAGAGTTGGAAAATGTAGATAAATAAAATTAAAAGCTCCCTTGAGCTTTTAATTATTAAAAAAGTTCTAACATTTTTGTAACTTCATCAACAGCAAAAACTTTTATTTCAAGTTTTGTTGATGGCTTTTGTGCACATATTGCTTTTTTTATTCCTTGTGCTTGAGCCTCTTTTAATCTCATATCTATTGAATATACATCTTTTATCTCACCTGTTAATGAAACTTCACCAATAAATGCAGATTCTTTTGATAATGGTCTATCTCTAAAAGAGCTTATAATACTTGCGATTACTGCTAAATCAGCAGAACTCTCTTTTATTCTTATTCCTCCACTTATATTTACAAATACATCATAATGGTTTAATGGTAAATCAATTTTTTTCTCAAGTAGTGCTAAGAGCATATTTAATCTATTTGCATCAAAGCCTGTCGCACTTCTTTTTGGATTTGGATGGGTACTTTCTGTAACTAAAGCTTGAACTTCAAGAATAAGTGCACGACTTCCTTCCATAGCAACTGTCAAAGCAGAACCACTTTGTGGTTTTGATTTATCAAAAAATTTTGAGGCTATATCTTTTGCACTAACTAATCCCTCATTTGTCATTTCAAAAATACCAATTTCTGATGTTGAACCAAATCTATTTTTAAAACCTCTTAGCATTCGTATCTCTTTACTTGCATCACCTTCAAAATATAAGACAGTATCAACCATATGCTCTAATACTCTTGGACCTGCGATTGCACCATCTTTTGTAATATGTCCAATGATAAACATAGCAATATCAGTATCTTTTGCTTTTCTCATAAGTTCAAAAGTAATCTCTCGTACTTGTGAAACTGAACCAGGAGCTGAAGTTAAAGCTGCTGAATAAATTGTTTGTATAGAGTCAATAATTACTACTTCATAATTTTCTCTTAATAACTCATCCATTATCTCTTCAAGTTTAATTTCACTTAATAAATATAAGTCATCATGATTTGCTTCAAGTCTATTTGCTCTTAGTTTTATTTGTCCAGCACTCTCTTCTCCTGAAACATATAAAACTTTTTTGTTGCTTTGTGCGATATTTCCAGCTACTTTTAGAAGTAAAGTTGATTTTCCAACACCTGGACTTCCTCCAATTAAGGTTAAGCTTCCAGGAACTATGCCTCCTCCTAAAACTAAGTCAAATTCACTATTGTTTGAAGTAAACCTTGTGATATCATCTTGCTTGACTTGAGTAATTGATTTTGCTTTTGATGTTGTTGATACTAGTTTTGTTGTTTTTTTTAAAACTTCTTGTTGTTCTTCATTTAACTCAATAAAACTGTCCCAAGAACCACAATTGGGACATTTACCTAGCCATTTTGTTGCTTGTTCTCCGCAGTGTTGACATTCAAATAAAGATCTTTTCTTTTTTGCCATTTTATAATACCTTTAGCTTTTCTATATGAAATAATACACAAAAAAATCTTATTAGAAATAAAATATTTCAAATTGTAATAAAATGATATTGTCATTAAATTGTTACACTTTTGTTACAAACTGAACCATAACTTATAAATTATTATTAAATTTTAAATTTAAACTAAAATTTAATTTCAATACATATATCATACACAAACTAGGAGGAAAGAGATGGCGATGTTTAATAGTATAAAAAGCAAACTGTTAACACTTGTAGTATTACCAGTATTTGTTGCAATACTGATTACTACTATTATTACGGTAAACTTAACATATAAAAATAGTGAGGAGACAATTAAAGATTTTGAGAACTCTGTAGTAAATGAAAAAAAAGAGTTACTTAAAAATCAAATAATGACTATACATACAATAGTTCAGGGTATTATAAATAGTAGTAAAACAAAAGAAGAAGCAAAAAAGAGGGTTATAGATGTTATATCAAAAGCAAGATTTCTAGATGGCAGTGGATATTTCTTTGCATATGAAAAAAAGCAAGATGGATACTATTTTGGGTTTCATGGTACAAAGCCTGAACTAAATGGTACAAAAACTGATTTATCAAAGACTGATATTAAAGGTTTTGCATTTAGAGAAGCTTTAGTTAAAAAAGCAAAAGATGATACTCAATTTGTTGAATATTTTTATAAAAAACCAAATACTACTAAATTAATAAAGAAAATGGCTTTTTCAAAAAATATAGATAAATTTAATTGGACTTTAGTTACTGGAATTTATCTTGATGATATTGAAGAAAAAGTAAGTAAAATTGAAAAAAGAGTTGATGATAATGTAAGTAGTTTGATTATTACGCTTATTTCGATAATTGTTGTTATATTAATAATCTTAGTTTTAGTAGTTTCATATATTTCAAAGGTATCATTGATACAGCCTTTAGAGGTTTTTGAAAAAGGCTTACTTTCATTTTTATCTTTTTTAAATAAAGAGAAAAAAAGTGTTGAACTTATTGAAGTTACAACAAAAGATGAAATAGGAAAAATGACAAAACAAATAAATGAAAATATCAAAAAAATCAAGCAAACAATTGAACAAGATGATATCGTTTTACAAGATGTATCAAAAGTTGTTAGTGATGTAAGTTCAGGTATTTTGTCAAATAGGGTTAAAGCAACAACTTCAAATGCAGTTATAAATGAACTAACAGAAGATTTAAATATTATGATTACTAATTTAGAAACAACAATTATGCATACAATTGAGGTTTTAAAATCTTATGAACAAAGAGATTTTACAAAAGTTACTAATATGTCATGTAAAGGGCATCTTTGTACTTTAATGAGTGGGGTTAATAACCTAGGAATTGAAATTTCAAAGATGCTAAATATAAACTTGCATAATGGAGAAATATTAAGTGAAAGTTCAGATACTCTCTCTTCAAATATGAATAGACTAACAACAAGTGCAAATGAACAAGCAGTTTCTTTAGAGCAAAGTGCTGCAAATCTTGAAGAAATAACACAAACTATGAGAGAAAATAGTAAATATACAAATGAACTTGCAAAAAATTCAAACTCTTTAAAAGATGAAGTATCAAAAGGTAAAGAGTTATCAAGAAAAACAACAAATTCAATGGAAGATATAAATAATCATGTTCAAGCAATTATTGAATCAATAACAATTATTGACCAAATATCTTTTCAAACAAATATTCTTTCACTAAACGCAGCAGTAGAAGCTGCAACTGCTGGTGAAGCTGGAAAAGGCTTTGCTGTTGTAGCTGCTGAAGTTAGAAACTTGGCAAATAGAAGTGCCCAAGCTGCAAGTAAAATTAAAGAGTTAGTTGAAAGTGCAACAATTAGTACTACTAGTGGTAAAGAAGTTGTTGAGCAAATGTATAAAGGCTTTGAAAGTTTAAATGAAAATATTATACATACAACAAAAATAGTTGAAACTGTAACAACTAACTCAAGTGAACAGATGAAAGGCTTAGAGCAAATTAATAGTGCAATTTCACAATTAGACAATACTACACAAGAAAATGCTTTGATTGCAACACAAACAAATGAAGTGGTAAAAACTGTTGAGGGTATGTCTAAAGAGATTGAAAATGAAGTTAAAAAGAATAAATTTATTCAAAAATAGTATCTTTTTTAAGATACTATTTTAATTTTTATTTAAAATCTAACTTATAAATAAATCAAAAGTACTCTCTTATCATAATTTTGTTATTATTTAATATTTAATGGAGATTATTATTGAATAAAAACAATTATTTTATGCAACTTCATAAAGCGCTTAATAGTTACTCCACTATTAGTGATGAAACTTTTAATGAATTTAAAAAGTTTTGCACATTAAATGTGATAAAAAAAGGTGAAACATTACTTTACTTAGGTGATAAAGCAAAATATATTCATTTTATATGTAAAGGTTTATTAAGAACTTATTTTTTAGATGAAAATGGTGCTTTATATAATAAAAATCTTTTTTTTGAAAACTTCTTTTCTGCATCTGTTGTATCATTATTAACAAAACAAGACTCTTACTTAGGTATTGATAGTTTAGAAGATAGTATTGTTATTGATATTGATTTTGAATTGTATAAAAAATTGATAAATAAAAACAATGAATTAAAAGATTTTTATATTGCATATATTGAAAAAAATTGGATTATTGAAAAAGAAAATATCGAAATATCTTTAGTTATAGATGATGCAAAAAAAAGATATCTGAATTTTATTAATAAACACCCCAATATTGAAAGTAGGGTTGCACAACACCATATCGCTTCTCATATTGGTATATCAGCTACACAATTAAGTAGAATTAGAAAAAGCATCAACATATGTAAATGACAAAAACTTTTTTATTTACTAAAATTTCAAAAAAATCAAGGATTATTATTGAAAAATACTTCAACTTTACAAGCACATATGTATGTATTATTTGCTACTTTTTTAGTAGCGGGTTCATTTTTAGCTTCTCAAAAATTAGCAAATGCTGTTAATCCCTTATCTTTGACTTTTCTTAGATTTATTGGAGCTATAATTATAATGGCACCATTTATTTTATTTAGAAAATCATTAAGAGATGGCATCTTAAAAACTTTGCCAAGAGCACTTGTTATTAGTCTTTTTTATTCATTGTATTTTATGGGAATGTTTGAGGCTTTAAAATCAACAACTGTATTAAATACTGGAACTTTATATACACTTGTTCCTTTAATGACTGCAATTTTAGCACTATTTATATTTAAAGAAAAAATCAGTTTTAATAAACTACTTGTATATTTTATTGGTTTAATTGGAACCTTATGGGTTATTTTTAAAGGAAATCTTGAATTGCTTTTATCTTTTTCTTTAAATGATGGTGATTATATATTTATAATAGGCTCTTTTTGTATGTGTTGTTACTCAATTTCTATTAAACTTTTATATAGAAATGATAATCCTTTAGTTCTTGTATTTTGTACATTAATTGGTGGGGCAATTTGGATGGCACTTGGAATAATTATCTTTCAAAAACCACTAAATTGGGAATTAATTGAAGGTAATTTGATTTATAATATGCTTTATTTAATAATTGGAACTACAATTATAACTTTGTTTTTATATCAAAAAAGTACTGTGATTTTAGGACCTACAAAAGTTATGTCATATATATATTTAAATCCTGTTGCTGTTGCTATTTTACTTTTAATTTTTGATCATAAAAGCATTGAGACTATAGTTATTCCAGGTATTATAATTACTTCTATTGCAACATTTTTATTACAAAAAAATAAAAGGCTTAAAAAATGATAATTTATATACATGGTTTTGGAAGTAGTGGACATGGAGGGAAAGCTTCTTTATTTAAAGAGTTTTTTAAAGATGATATTATAACTCCTTCTTTATCTTATGTTCCTACTTTAGCAATTGATACTTTAGAACAACTAATAAAAGCTTTTGAATCAAAAGGTGAAGAAGTAAAGCTAATTGGTTCATCTTTAGGTGGATATTACTCTATTTATTTAGCAAATAAGTATAACTTAAAAGCCGTATTAATAAATCCAGCAATCTTTCCATATAAAACATTAGATAAAATTGGTATGGCAAAGAACTATTTTGATGAAACATCTTTTGAAATAACTTCAAAACATATGCAACAACTAAAACAAATTGAAGTTAATAGTATAGAAAATGAAAAGAATTTTTTAACATTGCTTCAAACTGGTGATGAAATTTTAGATTATAAACAAGCTATTAAAAAACTTCCAAATAGTTATTTGGAAGTTTATGAAGGAGGGAATCACTCTTTTTATAATATAGAAAACTATTTTTTAAAAATTGATTCTTTTTTTAATAAATAGTAAGTCTTTACTTACTATTTACCATTTTTTATTTTATTTAAATCAAGTCCTAAAGCTTTAAAGTTGCTTTCAACTGTATGTTTTTCTTCAAATACTTTAGAGTTATAATAACCCATTTCTTCTTTTGGTAGAAGTCTTTTCTTAAGATCAAAAGAGGCTCTTTCTTGTGCATTCATATATAAAACAACATCTGCTACATCTTGATCACTCATGCTATTTCCTTGTCCTAAAGGCATATTTGATTTAACCCATGCTGCTGCTTTATCTAGTTTACTCATTCCTGCACCTGTATTATAACTTAACCAATTTCCATTTGCATCTTTACCCCATAATGGTGGAAATGTTGCAAGACCTTCACCATTTGCTCCATGACATGATGCACATTGATTTTTATAGATCTCTTTTCCTGAAAGATAATTTTCATGAGTAGCATTTTTTTGTATTTTTTTGAAGTGTTTTACAGCTTTTGGATATAACTTAGTATTATGTTCACTCCAAGGACCTTTTTCATTCATTTTTATTTTACTACCCTCTGATAACCAAGTTATATAAGCAGCAATAGCAACACTTGCTTCTGTATCTATAATTGGTCTTTTCCCATTCATACTTCTCATAAAACAGTTGTTTGATCTATCTTGTAGTGTTTGAACTGTTTTTTCTCTTTTTGACCATGCTGGAAATGCTGCTGCTGTTCCAATCCAACTTGATATACCCTCTGCTGTACCTACTTTGCCATCTGCACCTTTTAAGTGACAACTTTTACATTGTAGTTTATTTCCAACAAAATCTTTTGTTAAAGGATGTGTATCTGTGTTATTTACAATATCTTCACCTAATTTAACTATTTTACCAACTTCTCCTGTTGGATAAGTTTTTGGTGCAGCCATTTCTTGTGCTGCAAATGCAAATGATGAAAACAAAGTAATTAATGCTGTTGTAACAACTAAATTTTTTTTATTCATGGTAGCTCCTTTTATTTATAAGTTATTATATAAATATAAAGTTACTTTTATGTTTACTTTTAATAGTATAAATTAAGTTTTAGTTA
The DNA here is from genome assembly GCF_008000835.1 of Malaciobacter canalis. Classification (GTDB taxonomy): domain Bacteria; phylum Campylobacterota; class Campylobacteria; order Campylobacterales; family Arcobacteraceae; genus Malaciobacter; species Malaciobacter canalis. The sequence goes on along the minus strand of NZ_CP042812.1, from coordinate 1,820,371 downwards.
AGAAAGTATATGTGAAGCATGTACCATTTTCTTTTGTAGAACTTAGTTCTATTTTAATATTATTTAATTCACAAATATTTTTTACAATATTCAAACCTATACCAAAGCCCCCTTTTATATGGTTTTCTTTATAGTATCTATTAAAAACTGTTTTAGTATCTTTTATAGGATTTGAGAAGTTATGTACACTAAAAATGGTATTATTTTTATCATCATTTTTTAAAGTTATTGTTATATTAGTATCTTTATAAGAGTATTTTATTGCATTTGAGATTGTATTATCTATGATTCTTTGTAGATGAGTTCTATTTATATAAATATTAATATTATCTTTTATATTTAAGATAAATTTTAAATTTTTTGTAACACTTAAACTTTCAAATTGATCAACCCTTTGTTTTAAAATATAGCTAAAATCAACTTCTTCTTTATTATATTTCACGCTTTTTTGTTTAATTAAGTATTCTATATCTTCATAAACTAAAAAAAGATTTTTAACAGCATTTATTGAGCGATTTATCTCTTTTGTATTTGCTTGTTTTTCATCTAATATCTCTAAGTTTAACTGTATTACACCCAAAGGAGTTTTTAACTCATGCATGGCATCATTGAAAAAAGCATCTAAATATTCATTTGCTTTTTTATATGGTTCAATACTTGCTTTTATAATTAAATATATAGATATGAATACAAATAATCCAATAGATAAAATAAGTACTAAAATCTTTAAATATATCTCCTTATAAGAGAGTTCTTTTTCAACTTTTAGATATTTTGCATTTAATCTATTTTTTGCTAACTCTACTTTTATGCTTATTTTCGAGTTTTTATTGATATTTATATTTCTAGTTTTGTATATAATCTTTTTTTCTTTTGAGATTAGTGTTGCTTCAAATTTAAAAGATTTTGGAAAATTAAATGTATCGCTTTTTGAACTTGAAAAGTCATATATTGCTCTTTGTATTTTTTGTGCATGTTCTATTAGAAGTCTATTTTGATTATTTTTATAATTTTCCAACTCTAAGTTTGTATAAAAATATATTGGTATTGCAATAAATATAAAAAATATTGTTGTATAAAATAAAGATATTTTAAATATAAAATGTCTATTTTTCTCTATCAATTTTATATCCAATTCCTCTTTGATTTATTATAAAATCTTTTGAGGTTTTATCTCTTATTTTTTTAATACAAACTCTAATATCTGCTTCACAAATATATTTATCATCCCAAACTTCACTTCTTAATTTATCTATGCTTACAAATTGGTTTTTATTAGTAATTAAGCAAAAAACAACTTCTGTTTCTTTTTTTGTTAGCTGTATTAATTCTGAGTTTTTAAAGAGTTGTTTTTTTAAAATATCATAGGTAAAGTTAGATTTTAAATCTATTTTATCACTGTTTTCATTTGTATAAAAAAGTTTTAAAAGTTGTTCAACTCTATATTTTAACTCTTTTGGTGAAAATGGTTTTTTTATATAATCATTGCAACCAAGTTCATACCCCAAGCTTAGATTATTTATATCAGTAAGTGAAGTAATATAAATAACAGGTGTATTATCACCATTTTCTCTTATATTTTTTACAACTTCATATCCATTTATATTTGGAACTCTAATATCTAAGATAAGTAAATGGTATTTATTTTCATATATTGCACTTAAGGCATCTTCTCCATCATCAAAATCATCAATTTCATATCCTAAAGATTCTAAATACTCTTTTATGCTAAGTTTGTATTCTAAATCATCTTCAAGTAGTAAAAGTCTCATTTTATCTCTACCTTTTTGTTACTATTAATCTCTTCATAATTAAAAGAGTTATTTAAATTTATTTGATTTTTATTTAAAATTGATGTAAAAATATAACCTAAATGTTTATTGTTTAAATCATAATATGAAAAGTAAGCAAAGGAGTGTTTTTTTGTTGAAACATATCCATAATCTTTCAAATCATTCAAATTTAAATCTTTTAAATCATCAATATTTACACTATTTACTAAAACATAATCTTTTATTTTGGGATTATCTTTTAAGTTTGTAGCAATATTTAAATATTTTTTATTTAATAATACATAAAGAGTACAGCCTTTTTGTTTTAATTGTTTTGTAAGATAATTAAAACCAACAATAACTTCAAGTGAACCCATATATTTTCCATTGTTTTTTATAGCAGATATGGCTTTTATATTTAATCTTTTACCAAGTTCTATTGAAACAATTGGTTTTTTTTCTTCTTTTACTTTTACAAGTCCTTTTCTAAAACTTGAAAGAGGTATATCTTTTATGCTTAAATCCCAACTTCTTAAATATGTACTTAAATCTTTGTTATGAATTTGAACTTCTAAATTACTATTTTGAAGTTTTTTCAGTGTTTTTATTTTTCTATTTACTACATTAAAAGTTTCAACTCTATTATTATTTAAAAAGCTGTTTACAATCTCTTTATCTTCTGATAATAAAATAGATAATGATAAAGCATATCTTTTTTGTTCTTCAAAGAGATTTTTAGTAGTATTTAAAGAGTTTTCTAGTTTATTTAATAAATCATCGCTATTATTTAAATGTTTTAAAAAATAAAATGTTAGTAAGATAAAAAATGAGGTTACAAATACAATTATTATTAAGTATTTATTTGCTTTAAAAAATTGCAATATTCACCTCATGTTTTATGTTTTATTGTTCTTTTGTATAGATTTCATCCAATAAACTATCAACAAATTCATCGGGACTAAACTCTATTAAATCATCTTGTTTTTCCCCAACACCCACATAAAATATTGGTAGTTCAAGTCTGTTTGAGATAGAAAATAAAGCTCCACCTTTTGCTGTTCCATCAAGTTTTGTTACAATAATTCCATCAACTTGAACCATCTCATTAAAAGCTTGTGCTTGAGAAATCGCACTATTTCCTTGTGTTCCATCTATTATAAGTAATTTTTGATGAGGAGCACCCTCATATGCTTTATTACAAACTTTTACAATTTTCTTAAGTTCATTATTTAGATTTGTTTGAGTTTGCAATCTTCCTGCTGTATCAATAATAACATTATCAATTCCTCTTGCAACAGCAGATGAAATTGTATCAAATGCAACAGCACTTGGATCATGTCCTTGTTTTGTTTTTATAATTGGAACATCAATTTTATCAGCCCAAGATGAAAGCTGTTCAATAGCAGCCGCTCTAAATGTATCTCCTGCACCTAAAATAACACTTTTGTTCTCTTTTTTTGATTTTGCAGCAAGTTTTGCTATTGTTGTTGTTTTACCTGCACCATTTACTCCAATTATCAGTCTTACAAATGGTTTTGGAAGGTTTGATAAATCTACATTGGGAGCATGTTCAAAAAGCATCACAAGTCTGTGTCTTAATTGTTTTCTTGTAATCATCTCAGGAAGTCCATCCATAGCTTTTTCTATTATTTCGTATTCAACATCTGCTTCAATTAAAAGTTCTTCAATGTCATCAAAACTTATCTTCTCTTTTTTATGGGGAACTACAGTTTTAATATTTGCAAAAGTTTTTTCTAAAGCTTTTGAGAAAAAGCCTTTGTGTTCTTCTTCATTATTATCTTGAATTTTTTCTTCATCTAAAGCTTTTTGAGTAGTTTTTTCAACTTCTTCTTTTGCTATTTCTTCATTATTGTCTTCTTCTTTTTTTTTCTTAAAAAAACTAAACATTATTTTTCCTCAAGCTCTTTTTTTATATCTGTTTCTATCATCTCTTCTGGAATAACACCTGTGTATTTTTGTTTAATGTTTCCTTTTTTATCAATTAAAAACATTGTAGGAATAGTTTTTATCTCTCCTAATGCACTTGCTAACTTATAGTTTTCTTCACTATTTACTACTTTGTATTGAATATTGTATTTATTTTTAAATGATTCTAAAGCTTCATTTGTAGTTTGTTTTTCATTCTTTTTATCCAAACTTACAGCAACAATTTCTAAATCTTTTGGATATTTATTTATTAAATTATTCAAATGAGGTATCTCTGCTATACAAGGATTACACCATGTCCCAAAAAAGTTTAGTAATACTATTTTTTTCTTTGGTAAATCAAATATAAGCTTTTCACCTTCTTTATTAATTGTAAAAGTAGTTCCATCAATATTGCTTAATTGAAATTTAGTTTGTATTTTAGCTTCAGTTTTACCATCTTCATTTACTTTTGAATCACCACAACCTGTGAAAAAAAGTATAGATAAAATTGCTATAAATGCTATATTCTTAAACTGCATTTTAATTCCTTTTGGTAAAATAATTTGCTGGGTAAGAATTTTATCCAAGTAAGGCTTAAATATGAAAGAGAGTCACAAGCGTGATTTTAGAAAATCGTGTATTAAAAGATTAGAATTTGAGAGTCGTTTTTCAAAGATTTATAAAGATAAAAAAGTAGTAAAAAATTTACATATATTAATAAAACAATATAAAGCAAAAAGAGTACTTTTATATATTCCAATGGGAATTGAAGTTGATGTTTTACCACTTATAAATAGACTTCGCAAAGAGAGGGTGTGTGAAGTTTATGTTCCTTATATGATAGGAGATAGTTTTAAAGCAGTTAAATATAGATTACCATTGAAGAAAAAAAAGTTTGGTATAAAAGAGCCACCAAATTCTAGCTTCAAAGCAAAAAAGATTGATTTAGCAATAGTTCCAGTAGTGGGAGTGGATGGACTATGTAAAAGAATTGGCTTTGGAAAAGGGATGTATGATAGGTTCTTTTACCGTTTAGGCTATACTCCATGTATAGTTTTTACTCAACTTAAACTTTGTAAAACGCCAAAAATATTATCTAATGATTACGATATTCAAGCTAATTATATAATTACAAATTAAGGTTTTGAATATGGATTTAATAATGATGGAATCAATTGTAGTAGGTGTGATAACAGCACTTCTTACAGCTTTGATTAGTGTATTAATAGTAAAAAAGTTTTATAGTGCTAAGTTTGATATTTTAATTGAACAAGCAAAAGCAAAAGCAAAAGTTATTGAGCATGAAGCAGAAGTAATATTAAAAGATGCTCAAGTTAAAGCAAAAAGAGATTATGACAAAGAGTTTAGAGCAGCAAAAAAAGAGTATGATGATATGCTTTTTCAGATTGAAAAAAAAGAAAAAGAGCTAAATAAGCATTTAGAATCTGAACTTAAAGTTATAAAAGAGCAAAAAGCTGAAATTGTAGAAAAAAATAAAAAAATAACTACAATTAAAGAAGGCTTGAAAAAACAACAAAAAACTTATGATGAAAAAATAAGTAAAGCAATAAAAGTTTTAGAAAATGCTTCTGGACTTACTCTTGAAGAGGCAAAAGAGCTTATGCTTGAAAAAGTAAAAGAAGATAGTAGAGCTCAAATAGCTTCTATTTTTAGAAAACAATACAAAGCAGCAGAAACTAATGCAAAAGAAGAGATAAACAATATGCTATCTCAAGCAGTTACAAGATATGCAGGTGAGTTTGCTGCTGAGAGATTAATCAATAATTTGCCATTAAGTGATGAAGAAACTAAGGGAAAAATTATTGGTAAAGAAGGAAGAAATATAAAAGCTTTAGAGATGCTTTTAGGAGTGGATATTATTATTGATGATACTCCAAATACAATCACTATTTCTTCTTTTAATCTATATAGAAGAGCAATAGCAACAAGAACAATAGAAGAGTTGCTAGAAGATGGAAGAATTCAACCAGCAAGAATAGAAGAGATTTATAAAAAAGTAAAAAATGAGTTTGATAAAAATATCTTAAAAGAGGGTGAAGATGTTATTTTAGAACTTGGAATTACTTCTATGCATCCAGAGCTTGTTAAACTAGTAGGAAGACTAAGATATAGAGCTTCATATGGTCAAAACGCTTTAAAACATACTTTAGAAGTTGCAAATTTAGCTGGATTATTAGCTGCACAAATGGGTGGAGATACAATCCTAGCAAGAAGAGCAGGACTTTTACATGATATTGGAAAAGCTTTAACTCATGACATGCCAGGTTCACATGTGCATTTAGGTGCAGAAATGTGTAAACGATATGATGAAAATGAGACTGTAATCAATGCAATTTATGCTCATCATGGACATGAAGAACCAATAAATGTAGAAAGTGCAGCAGTATGTGCAGCTGATGCATTAAGTGCTGCAAGACCTGGAGCTAGAAGAGAAGTTTTAGAAAGCTTTTTAAGAAGAGTAGAAGAGGTTGAAAATATTTCAACTAGTAAAACAGGTGTGTTAAATGCATTTGCAATTAATGCAGGAAGAGAAGTAAGAGTTATAGTAAAAGCAGAATTGATAAATGATGATGAAGCTGTACTTCTTGCAAATGAAATTGCACAAGATATAGAAGCAAAAGTTCAATATCCTGGTGAAATCAAAGTTAATGTTATTAGAGAATCACGAGCAGAAAGTTATGCTAGATAAATAACTTAAAAATATAATCTTATGCAAAATGCATAAGATTATATATATAAAAATAAAGCTATTAAAATAATTCCTAAAAGAGTTAAGTAAACTCCCCTTTGTCTAAATCCATTTTTTCCTTTAACCATAAAAATAGCAGATATTGCTAAGAAAAAAAGTATTACTGAATATGTCAATGAAAGGTATAACCATTTGTCTTGTGATGATGATTTATGGGCATCAATAAAAGGCTTAATAAAAGTAGGGTAAGCGCTAATAGAGTATATTACCTCTCCGCTATTTTTGTAATAAGTTATAGTTTTCAAATCTTTTTTTCTAGAAACTTGATATTTTATATAAGTATTTGTATCTTCTATTTGTTTTAGTGAATCAATAACTGATTTTTTAACTACATGACTTGGTAAATTTGATTTTTCTTCATTTTTTATAAAACTATTTACAAAACTATCTTCTGGATTTTTTAGATTTTTTTCAATTTTACTTGTAAGCATATACTCTTTTTCAAAAATATGTAGATCTCTAAATGATAACATAATCCCTGAAAGAGAATATACAATTGTAATTCCTATAACTAAATAACCTAAATCTCTATGCCATTTTCTAAATGTTTGTGATAAATTAAATTTTTTTTTCACTTCTTTTTTACTCCTTATTTTTTTTAATTGTACATTTATTTCCTTAATGAATATTTATTCATTTATTAACAAACATTAAACAAAGACCATTTTATCTTGGGTGAACAACTTTTAAAGAAGGACTTGATATAATATAATATCAAATGTCAATTTACTAACTTAAAATACTTGGTGCTATTTTTAAATAGCAAAAATTTATATGGAGAAATTATTAATGGATAAAAACTTTAACTATTCAAGGTTAAAATTAGGAATTATAGGTGGGGGACAATTAGGTAGAATAATGTCTCAAAAAGCAAAAAAAATGGGTTTTCATGTGACAATCTTAGATCCAACACCTAATTGTCCTGCTGCTCAAGTTTCAGATAAACAAATAATTGCTGGATTTTATGATAAAGAAAAATTAACAAAAATAGTAGAAGAGAGTGATGTTACTACATTTGAATTAGAGCATATTGATACATCTGTTTTAAAAGAGTTATTTGATAAAGGACACAATATTCATCCCTCTCCTTATGTAATGGAGCTAATACAAAATAAATATGAACAAAAAAAACTTCTTGATGATAAAGGTATTGCTGTTCCTGCTTATAAAGATGTAAAAACTCAAGATGATTTAGCTTCTTTTGGTTTTCCTGTAATCCAAAAAACTAAATTTGGTGGTTATGATGGAAAAGGTGTTCAAATGTTAAAAACACCAGAAGATATAAAAGATTGTATAAAAACTGAATCATTTATTGAAGAATTAGTTGATATTGATAAAGAGTTGGCAATTATTGTTGCTAGAAATATTGAGGGTGAGATTAAATGTTACCCTGTAGTTGAAATGTTATTTGATGAAAGAGTAAATATCTGTGATAGCGTGATGGCTCCTGCTAGAATTTCAAAAGAGATTGAAGAAAAAGCCATTGAGGTATCAACACAATCAATTAAAGCACTTGATGGTGTTGGTATTTTTGGAGTTGAGCTATTTTTAACTAAAAAAGGTGAGGTTTTAGTAAATGAAATTGCTCCAAGACCTCATAATTCGGGTCATTATACAGTTGAATCATGTGCAACATCTCAGTTTGAACAAATAATTAGAGCTGTTACAAACTTACCTTTAGGTTCAACAAAACTTATATCTGCTTCTGTGATGGTTAATTTACTTGGAGAAGAGGGATATGAGGGTGAGCCATTTATTGAAGGAATTCATGAAGCACTTGCTATTCCTGAGTTATCTTTTCATTTTTATGGTAAAAGTGTAACAAAGCCATTTAGAAAAATGGGACATATTACTGTTTTAGATGATGATATAAATAAAGCTTTAGAAAAAGCAAATAAAGCAAAAAATATTTTAAAGATTAAAGGGAGCAAAAAAATATGAGTAAGCCATTAGTTGGAATTATTATGGGGAGTGATTCTGATCTTCCAGTTATGAAAGCAGCTGCACAAATGTGTGAAGAGTTTGGTATTGAGTATGAAGTTACAATAGTATCAGCACATAGAACACCAAAAAGATTAGTAAAATATTCAGAAAGTGCAGAAAAAAGAGGACTTAGAGTAATTATAGCTGGTGCTGGTGGTGCTGCACATTTACCTGGTATGGTTGCTTCACTTACACCACTTCCTGTAATAGGTGTACCTGTAAAAGGTTCTTCTTTAGAGGGTATGGATTCACTTTTATCTATTGTTCAAATGCCAGGAGGAGTTCCTGTTGCTACAGTTGCAATAAATGGTGCAAAAAATGCAGGAATATTAGCAGCACAAATACTTGGTGTAAAAAGCAAGGATACAAGAAAAAAAATCAAAGAGTATAAAGAAAAAATGCTTGATGAGGTACAAACAAAGATTGATAAACTAGAAGATGTTAAATACGAACAGTATTTAAAAACAATGTAATTTAAATAGATAAGTTTTAGGAAATATGAAAAATAATAATATATTAACAACACAAATAATAGCAGGAAAATATAAGGGTAAAAAGATTGAACTTCCATCTCTTGATGTTACAAGAAGCTCAAAAGCAAGATTAAAAGAGTCATTTTTTAATGTATTGCAGTTTGATATAATAGATAAAATTTTTATAGAAGCATTTGCTGGAAGTGGAAGTATAGGCTTAGAAGCAATAAGTAGAGATGCTAAAAGAGCATATTTTGTAGAAAAAGATAAAAACTCTTATTCAACATTAGTTAGAAATTGTAACTTAATAGAAGCAAGTAAGTGTCAAACAATGCATGCAGATACTTTTATTCAATTACCATCAATACTTAATAGTTTAAAAAATTCAAGTGATGAATTAATTGTTTATATTGATCCTCCATTTGATTTTAGAGATGGGATGGATGATATTTATGAAAACTCTTTTGAAATTGTAAGAAATATAAAAAATGAAAATATTTATATGATTACTTTTGAACATGTAACAAGCTTAGAAATGCCAGAAGAATTAGGGCTTTTTAAACTTAAAAAAACAAAAAAATTTGGTAAAAGTTCATTATCATATTATATTTATAAATAAGAGTTACTAATGTTTAAATTTGCAGTTGTTTTACTTGTATCACTGATATTAATGGTATTTTTTCTTCCATATATTTATACTACATCTGCATATGCATTAAATCCAAGTGAGATTTTGTCTTCACCTTCTCTTTCTCATCCTTTAGGAACTGATAGATTAGGAAGAGATATTCTAGCAAGGGTTCTTCAAGGGGGTCAAACTTCACTAATTATAGGGTTTTTATCTGCAATTATTACTTCATTGATTGGACTTTTTATTGGAATAAATGCTGGGTATTTTAAAGGTAAAATAGATAAATCAATAATAATTTTAATAGATTTATTTTTGACTTTTCCTACATTTTTTTTACTTTTAGCATTGGTTTCTTACATACAAGCTTCAACAATAATCTTAATTATTGTTATTTCAATAACAGGTTGGATGGGAATGGCAAGGCTTATTAGAAGTGAAAGTTTTGCTATTTCCAATAAACCATATATTAAAATTTTAAAATTAGCAAATGTATCAAATAGTAAGATTATATTTAAATATTTTGCTCCACTTTTAGCACCACTTTTTTTAATATCTTTTACTTTTACAGTAGGAGGTGCAATTTTAGCCGAATCTGGACTTTCATTTTTAGGACTTGGAATTAATCCTCCTAATATGTCTTGGGGGAGTTTATTAAGTGATGGAAAAGCTGTAATTGATATAGCTTGGTGGGTTAGTTTTTTCCCTGGTCTTATGATATTTCTTGTTACTTTTTCTTTAATTCAGATTTCAGATTTTTTACAACAAAAACTAAATACTAAAGATATTTTATAATAATCTTATCTTTTCTTTAAAGTAATTGAAACTTACAAATAACAATTAAATGATTTTTATGTTAGAATAGCAAAATTTTTTAAACGGAGATTTTAATTTGAATAGATTAACAAAAAGCGTGTTGCTAATAGTATTTTTACCTGTAATGCTATTAGCTGATAAGAATGCTAATGCAGAACTGTTTGGAGTGTGGACCTTACTTCCTCCTTTGGTTGCAATTGTATTAGCTTTTATTACTAGAAATGTGATTTTTTCACTATTTATGGGTATTTTTGTGGGAACATTTATGGTAAATGTGGTAGATGGAAATATTTTTCAAGCATTTGCAGGTGCGTTTGTGGATCTAGTTAGAAAGATGATTGGATCAATGGCTGACTCATGGAATGCAGGAATTATCTTACAAGTTCTTACTATTGGTGGGCTAATTGCTGTAATTACTAAAATGGGTGGTCCAAGAGCAATTGCACAAAAACTTGCAAAAAAGGCAAAAACACCTGCTAGTGCTCAAATATATACTTGGTTAATGGGGTTTTTTATCTTTTTTGATGATTATGCAAACTCTTTAATTATTGGTCCTATTATGAGACCTGTTACAGATAAGTTAAAAATTGCAAGGGAAAAGTTAGCATTTGTTATTGATGCAACTGCTGCACCAATTGCTGGTATTGCACTTATTTCTACATGGATAGGATATGAAATTTCACTTATAAAAGATGCCTATGTAATGATTGGACAACCTGATATTAATGCTTATGCTATTTTTGTTGAAACTATTCCATATAGATTTTACAATATTTTAATGTTAGCATTTGTTTTCTTTTCTGCATATTTTTTAAGAGAGTTTGGACCTATGAGAACAGCAGCAATTAGAGCTGCTAATACAGGAAAAGTTTCAAGACATAAAAGACAAGAAGAACACTTAAATCAAGAATCATCAACACTTGCTCCAAAAGAACATGTTGAGTATTCAATGTGGAATGCTATAATTCCTATTTTTTCATTGATTGTAGTAGCATTTTTAGGATTTTATTTTAATGGAATGAGTTCTTTAGAGGGTGAAACATTAAAAGCTGTTCAAGCTAATCCATATGCATTTAGTTCAATTAGAGATTGTTTTGGTGCTGCTGATGCTTCTATTGTACTTTTTGAAGCTGCACTTTTTGCTTCAATTGTGGCTATTGCTATGGGGATGCAACAGAAAATATTTAATTTAAGTGAAGCACTTGAAACATGGGTATTAGGAGTAAAAGCTTTAGTTATTACTGCTGTTATTTTAATCTTAGCTTGGTCAATTTCTGCTATTATTAAAGATCTTGGAACATCAGTTTATTTAGTATCTTTATTATCTGATTCTACTCCACAATTTATCTTACCATCTATAATTTTTATATTAGGTTCGATTATTTCATTTTCAACTGGTACATCATATGGTACTATGGGAATTTTGATGCCTTTGACTATTCCTTTAGCAAATGCTGTTGGACTTCATGTTGGTTTAGAACCTGTTGCTTTAGGTGATTATATTATTTTAAATATTGGTGCTGTTTTAACAGGTGCGATTTTTGGAGATCATTGTTCACCAATCTCTGATACTTCAATTCTTTCATCAATGGGTGCTAGTTGTGACCATATGGATCACATCTCTACGCAGTTACCATATGCTTTATTTGTAGGTGCAGTTGCTATTGTTTTTGGATATATTCCAGCTGCATTAGGCTATTCAGCTACAATCTTACTTCCTTTAGGAATTGTTGTTATTATTTTAACAATAAGATTTTATGGGAAGCCATTTTTAAATCAAAAAGCATAAATAAAAAAAGAGTTTTACTCTTTTTTTATACTCTATTTAAAAGTTTATCAAGTAAATTTGTACTTAAAACTCTTTTTGCAAAACCTAAAATATGTGTAGCTTTAGTTACATAATATCTAGGTTTTGGTTTTTTACTATTCATTATTTTTAGTACTACATTTGCAACAGAAGTTGCAGGAAGATTAAAAAGTGCTTTTGTATCATCATTTGCTTCTAATCTTTTTTTTACTTCATTTTTATATGTAGATTCAAAAAAGCTACCTTCAATTGTTATATTTTTATTGAACATTTTTAAAGCATTTTCTCTAAATTTAGAAGTAACAGGTCCTGTATTAATCAAACTCACACTTATATTACTTCCAATTAACTCTTGTCTTAAAGTATCAGTAAGACCCTCAATTGCATATTTACTTGAGTTATATGCACCTCTAAATTTAAGTGAAATTATACCTAATACTGAACTGTGTTGAATTATTTTTCCAAAACCTTGTTTTCTAAATATTTTCATAGTTTGAATTGTAAGTTCATGTAAGCCAAAAAGATTTGTTTCAAATTGTTCTTTTAAAACTTCTGTTTTTATATCTTCAACAGCTCCTGGTTGTCCATAACCTGCATTGTTAAAAACAGCAGATAATTTTCCATCTTCTTTTATTATTTTAGCAAGAATGTATTTTATATCTTCAGCTTTTGTAACATCTAATTTATAACTTAAAAATCCTAAATCTTTTAAAATTTCTACATCATCTTCTTTTCTTGCAGTTGCATAAACTTTAAATCCATGATTTTTTAACACTTTTGCAGTTTCAAAACCAATGCCTGTAGAACAGCCTGTTATTAAAATATTTTCCATTAATTTTTATCCAAATAATTATTAATAATTATTATTTTATTTGTTTGTTTATATTTCATTTAATCTCTTTTTATATTATATCGTTGTTATTATACCAAATGAAAAACTTTTAATTAAGTTAATCAAAGTATTAAATTAATTATTTAAAATAATAGTATAATTATAAGATTTTTATGGCAAAGAAAATTTAATAAAAACTTGGATAAAATAAAAAAACTCAACAAAAATAGGGAAAATTATGTCAGAAACAATAGGCTTGCCTATAATAGTACTTTTACCGTTTATTGCAGCACCCTTTGTTGCTTATTTAGCAAAGTATAATAGACTAGCTTCTGCATGGGGCGCGGGATTTACTACTGTACTATCTTTTTTAGTATTACTACAATATATCAAACTTCCATTTAATGGTATTACAACAATACAATCTTGGACATGGATTGAATCAATTGGTTTAAATTTTGCTTTTAGGCTAGATGGTTTAGGACTTTTGTTTTCATGTTTGATTTTAGGTATAGGACTTTTAGTAATTATTTATGCTAGGTACTATATTAGTGAAAAAGATTGTATGGGTAGATTCTATTCATATTTACTTTTATTTATGGGCTCAATGTTAGGAATTGTTTTATCAGAAAATATATTACAATTAGTTGTTTTTTGGGAATTAACTTCTCTTAGTTCTTTTTTACTAATTAGTTATTGGCAACATAAAGCAGAGGGTAGAGATGGGGCAAAAATGGCACTTACTATTACAGGTGCTGGTGGTCTTGCAATGCTTGCTGGGGTTTTAATGCTTGGTAATATAGTAGGTAGTTATAGCTTAACAGATATTCTTGCAAATGCAGAGCTTATAAAATCCCATGAACTTTACACACCAATTATTCTTTTAATACTTTTAGGAGTATTTACAAAATCAGCACAATTTCCTTTTCATTTTTGGCTTCCACATGCAATGGCTGCGCCAACGCCTGTTTCAGCATATTTGCACTCTGCAACAATGGTAAAAGCTGGAATCTTTTTATTAGCTAGATTATACCCATCATTAAGTGGTACAACAGAGTGGGTTTTAATTGTTGGTCTTGGAGGATTATTAACTTTACTAATTGGTGCTTTTACTGCTATGTTTAAACATGATTTAAAAGGTTTACTAGCATATTCAACAATAAGTCATTTAGGATTGATTACTTTTTTGTTTGGTCTTTCAACTCCTCTTGCAACAGTTGCAGCAATATTTCATATTATAAATCATGCAACATTTAAAGCATCATTATTTATGGTTGCTGGAATAATTGATCATGAAACAGGAACTAGAGATATGCGAAGATTAAGTGGGCTTTGGGCATATATGCCTCATACTGCTACACTTGCAATGGTTGCAGCATCTGCAATGGCAGGAGTTCCTTTACTAAATGGATTTTTATCAAAAGAGATGTTTTTTGAAAGAGCATTAAAAGATGCTGAATTATTTAATATTATCACTCCTTTATTAGCAATATTAGCAGCTGTTTTTTCTGTAGCTTATTCTTTAAGATTTATTCATGATGTATTTTTCAATGGTAAACTAAAAGATTTACCAAAGCAACCCCATGAACCTCCAAGATTTATGAAGATCCCTGTAGATTTACTTGTGATTACTTGTCTTGTTGTTGGATCTATTCCTGCATTTACAATTGCACCTTTATTAGCAGTTGCTGTGATGGGCTCATTACAAGCGCCATTACCTGAGTATTCACTTGCAATTTGGCATGGATTTAATGCACCTTTAATTATGAGTATTCTTGCCTTTTTAGGTGGTATCTTTTTATATTCAAAAAGAGAGAAAAGTTACGCTTTATATGATAAATATGTTTCAAAAATAGATGCAAGAGTTCCTTTTAATGCAGTAATTAATTTCATATTTTCTTTTGCAAATAAAGTCACTTCTATTTTTGATAAAAGCTCACTTCAAAGTATGATAAGCTGGTTTTTAGTGGCTTCTTTATTTGTAGGTTTCTTTGGATTTAATTATGGGGATTCTTCATTACTTGGAAATAGAGAATTTTTAAGTATAGATTGGGTTAGTATAGTTGCAGTTTGTATTTTAATAGTTTCTACTTTTGTAACTGCGATTTTCCATCATAAAAGATTGCTTGCATTAATATCAATTGGAGTAGTGGGATTAATTGTATCTTTAATATTTATTAAATTTTCAGCTCCTGATTTAGCACTAACTCAACTAAGTGTTGAAGTAGTAACAATAATATTAATACTATTAGCATTATATTATTTACCACAAACTACACCAAAAGAGTCATCAAATACAAGAATTAATAAAGATTTGATTATTTCAATTTTAGCTGCAATGGGAGTTTTTGTTTTAGCTTTAGCCGTATTAAGTAGAGAGTATACAACAATAGGTAACTTCTTTTTAGAAAACTCTGTATCAGGCGGTGGTGGAACTAATGTTGTTAATGTAATATTAGTTGATTTTAGAGGATTTGATACATTAGGAGAAATAACAGTTTTAGCAATAGCAGGACTTGGAATTTTTTCTATGCTTCAAGGTCTTAAACTTTATGCACCAAAATATGATGAAAGAGGTTTTGCTTGGTCAACAGATATGCATCCACCTATGATGCAAACTGTAACAAGACTAGTTCTTCCTTTAATGTTGATGGTTGCTGCTTATATCTTTTTAAGAGGTCATAATTTGCCAGGTGGTGGTTTTATTGCAGGATTAATAGCAGCAGTTGCTTTAATTGTGCAGTATTTAGCAAATGGAATTGATTGGACAAAAGCTAGGTTACGATTTGAAAAAGAGACTTTAATTTCATTTGGTTTACTAATAGCAACACTTACAGGTTTAGTTTCTATGGTGATAGATTATCCATTCTTAACTACAGCATTTACTCATGTTCATTGGCCAATTGTAGGTGAGTTTGAACTTGCAAGTGCAATTGCTTTTGATTTAGGTGTATTTTTAGTTGTTGTTGGCTCAACTGTTTTAATACTTTTACAACTTGGTAAGTTAAGTAAAGAATCACATTTACAAAGTGAAGAAAATAGTAGTAAAGAAGGTGAAAACTAATGGAAATATTATTAGCATTAATTATTGCAGTACTAACAGGTGTTGGAGTTTTTTTAACACTAAGAGCTAGAACATTTCCTGTAGTTTTGGGATTGACTTTTTTAGCTTATGCAGTTAATTTATTTTTATTTGCAATGGGTAGATTAAATATAAATCAAGCAGCGATAATACAAGAAAATGTGACAAGTTATTCAGATCCATTGCCTCAAGCTTTGGTATTAACAGCTATTGTGATTAGTTTTGGTATGACAGCCTTTGTGATTGTTTTATCTTTAAAAGCATATGGTGAATTAAATAGTGACCATGTGGATGGAAAAGTTTTAGATAAGGATGGAGACAAATAATGACACATACACCAATAATACCTCTTCTAATACCTTTAATAGCTGCTTTTTTAATTCTTATTACTAAAAGGTATGGATTTAAAGTAGGGCAAACAATTTCACTTTTATCTATCATAGCTTTAATTTTAGTATCTATTTTTGCATTAATAGATATTACTTCAACGGAAGAAGTTTTAGTTTATAAACTAGGTAATTGGGAAGCTCCTTTTGGAATTGTATTAGTTTTAGACTCATTATCAATTTTGATGGTTAGTATTACATCACTTTTAGCTTTTGGTGCATTATGGTATGCAATAAGTGAAAAGATAGATAAAGAGGGTGTACATTTTCACTCTTTATTTCAATTGCAAATCTTTGGTTTAAATGGAGCATTTTTAACAGGAGATATTTTTAACCTTTTTGTATTTTTTGAAATCTTACTTTTAGCAAGTTATAGTTTACTTTTACATGGAAAAGCACAAGGAAGAACAAAAGCAGGTTTGCATTATGTGATTATTAATCTAATAGGCTCAACACTATTTTTATTTGCAGTAGGTACTTTATATGGAGTTTTAGGAACTTTAAATATCGCTGATATGGCATATAAAGTTTCATTATTAGATTCTGAAAATATAAGTGTAGTGGCTGCAGCTGGTTTATTACTACTAGTTGTTTTTGGATTAAAATCAGCTATGTTTCCTTTATATTTATGGTTGCCAAGTGCATATGGAAAGACAAGTGCTCCAGTAGCAGCACTATTTGCAATTATGACAAAAGTAGGTTTATATGCAATTATTAGAGTGCATGGAACAATATTTGGTGAAAATGCAGGTGAATTAGCATATTATTATATACCTTGGGTTTTAAATATAGGACTTATAACATTAGCTTTAGCAACATTTGGAGTACTAGCTTCAAAAGAGATTAGAAATCAAGTTGCATATTTAGTATTAACTTCTGTTAGTATTTTATTAATAGCAATTGGAATTAATTCTCCAGATGCTTTAGGTGGAGCAATTTATTATATGATTCATTCAACATTTCTTGCTGCTGGATTTTTCTTAGTGGCAGATGTAATAATAAAAGCTAGAACTACAGGATATTTTGATAAACAAATGCCAATATTCAAAGAAGCTATTATTATTGGATCACTATTTTTTATGTTTGCAGTTGCAGTTGCTGGATTGCCTCCTTTATCAGGATTCTTTGGGAAAATAATGATTTTGTCAGCTTCATTAGAGCATACACACACAGCAATAATTTTATCAACAGTTCTTATTAGTAGTTTATTTATTATTATAGCTTTATCAAAAAGTGGTTCAGCAATATTTTATGATACTACTTTAGATGTAGAGCCTTTAGATGAGTATAAGCTATCAAAATCAACTTTAGCTTCAATATTCTTTTTGTTTTTATTTGCTCCATTATTAGTAATATTTGCAAACCCAATTACAGAATTTACAAATACAATAGCAGCAAATCTATTTGATACAAGTAAGTATATAACAACTGTAATCAATATTGAAGAGGTAATAAAATGAAAAATAAAAATAGAATTTTACCCCATCCAATTTTAAGTGTTATTCTAGTAATAATTTGGCTTTTATTAAATAATACTATTGCACCAGGACATATATTATTAGGTGCATTTTTGGCTGTATTAATTCCTTGGTTTACATCAAGTTTTTGGCCAGAAAGGGTTTATATAAGAAATCCTTTGACTTTTTTAAAGTTTTCACTTGTTGTAATTTATGATATAGTTGTTGCTAATTTAACAGTTGCAAAACAAGTAATTGGACCAAATAGTAATTTGAAACCAACTTTTTTTAAATTACCTCTTGATATAACGCACCCTTTAGGTATTAGTACACTTGCAAGTACTATATCACTAACTCCTGGTACAGTTAGTTGTGATTTAAGTGAAGATAGAAAATATTTAATTATTCATGGTTTAGTTATTGATGATGCAAAAAAGACAATAAAAGAGATTAAAAAAAGGTATGAAAAACCTTTGATGGAGGTATTTAAGTCATGTTAGAATTTGTATTACCAATAGCATTTATAATGATTACAATAGCAATGATATTTAATATATATAGATTGATTGTTGGTCCAAGTGTTGCTGATAGAATACTTTCACTTGATACATTATATATTAATTCAATAGCACTTTTAATAATATATAGTTTACATCTTGGAAACACATTATATTTTGAAGCTGCATTATTAATTGCAGTTATGGGATTTGTAGGAACAGTTGCGCTTAGCAAGTATTTGTTACGTGGCGATATTATGGAATAAACAGGAGATTTTATGTTTGAATTTATCATATCATTACTTATTTTTTTAGGTGCTTTTTTTACTCTTGTTGGTTCTATAGGATTAGTGAAATTACCTGATTTTTTTACAAGATTACATGCCCCTACAAAAGCGACAACTTTAGGAGTAGGTGCAGTTTTAGTAGCCTCAACATTGTATTTTACATTTACAACAGGAGAACTTAGTTTACATGAAGTTTTAATAACACTGTTTTTATTTATAACAGCTCCAATTAGTGCTCACTTGATGGCAAAGTCTGCAATGCACATCAAAAAAAATGAAGAAAAAATTAAAGAAGCAGAAGAAAAATAGATAATATTATCTGTTTTTCTTTAAAAATAATAGTTACTTTTTATTACTACATATAAAATAAATTTTTAGGCAAAATAATGCAAAATATCAAAAAACTTTTAGATAGTGAAGTTTGTACAAGAAATAGCAATTGTGAACTTTCATATGAAAAACCTGACCCACTTTTAGTAGCAAGTAGATACAAAGATGAATATACAATTTTATTATGCGCACTTTTTGGATATGGAAAAGCCTCTTTAATAGTAAAATTTTTAGATAGTTTAAACTTTGAACTTTTAGATGAAAAAGAAGAAGTTATTGAAAAAGAACTTGATAAGTTTTATTATAGATTTCAAAATAGTACTGATGTAAAAACAATCTTTAAAACATTTAGAAGATTAAAACAAACAAATAGTTTAAATGATATCTTTTTACAAGGTTATAAAAAAGAAAACAGCATTTTAGACGGTCTAGATACATTGATAAAACAAATCCATGAAGTAGCAAACTATAACTCACAAGGCTTTACTTTTTTAGTATCAAGCCCATTTAAAAGAGATAAAAAATTACAAATCAAACAAATAGGAAATGCCCCATATAAAAGATGGAATATGTTTTTAAGATGGATGGTAAGAGATGATAATTTAGATTTGGGATTATGGAAAAAAGTTGATAAAAAAGACTTGATAATCCCCCTTGATACACACACCTTTAAAGTATCACAAAAGCTTGGATTACTTGATAGAAAGACTTATGATTTGAAATCAGCAATATTACTAACACAAAAACTAAAAGAGTTCGATAATCAAGATCCAATAAAATATGATTTTGCACTATATAGAATTGGGCAAGAACAAATACTATAAATTAAGTTTTTTAACAACTCCTACTATTCACCAAAAAGAATGTTCTCTTTTTGGTGAATCATTTTTGAAGTAAAAAAGCTAACTATTAGTATGGTTAGTGCTGGAATAAAGAAAAAATATAGTAAAAGAATATCGGCTCTAAAATTCCAGTATGATTCAAAGAGTATGGTACTTATAATATAAGAGCCTATGCTTCCTAAAACTATTCCTAAAGTACTTGCACTAAAAGATATAAGACCAAACTCTATTAAAAAAGAGTTTCTGATGGTTTTATTTTTTACTCCAATCATTTTTAGTCTTAGTATATTGTTTTTTTGTAAATTCATTTGGTATTGAATGATAATAAAACTCATAAGAAGACCAACGATGATGGAATATAAGCTCATCTTCTCAGTTACATTAGTGACATTTTTTACAAGGCTTGTAAAAGTTTCAAATAGATTTTTTACATCTATAACAGTTAAGGTTGGAAAAAGATCTGTTAGTTTTAAAAGCATACTTGAGGCATCATAATCTCCTGTTGATATTGTGGCTAAAATAGTTTTTGGTGCATCATCAATGGCTCCTTTTTGTAATATCAAAAAGAAGTTTGGTACAAATTCTGTCCAGTTTACTGTTCTTATATTAACTACAACTGCTTTTAGCTTCAATCCTAAAACATCAAATACAAGAGTATCTCCTAAGTTTATTCCTCTTCTGTTTGCATATCTTTCTTCAACACTTACTTCTATTGGTTTTGAAAAATCTTTTGAGTTATAAACTCCTTTAAACTCTCTACCTTGAACAATCTCTTCGCTATTTTTTAGTTTAGTTCTATATGAGAGGTTAACAGCTGTATTTTCAAGCTCTTCTTTATTGTTTATTTTTACTACTCTTCCTCTAATCATGGGTGAGATGTTTTCTAATTTTGCATTCATACTATTAACTGCATTTTTTATATCTTTAATCTGCTCTTCTTTTGCATCTATAACAAAAAAGCGAGGTCTTTCATCAATACTTTGAGTTAAAGCAGTTGATAGTGATGAGCCTATTTGAGGGATTAGACTAAAAAATGTTGTACATAAAACAATTGCAGTAAATAAAGTCAATGATGTTTTTCTTTGTCTAATAATATTTTTCAAGGCTAAAGATAATGATAAGTTTTCTAAATGTCCTACAAAATCAAATCTTTTTAAAATAAATGAGCCAATTGTAAAAAATAAAATAATAAGTAAAAGCATTGCTATAGCAAATATAAGTCCTACATTTTTACTAGGTGTTACAAAGTGTGATATAAGTAATAATAGTAAAACAAAAGGAGTAAAACTAAAAATAGTTTTTGAAAATGATTGTTTTTCTCTTTGAAGTAGAGGTAAAATCAAAGGAAGTCCTATACTTAAACTTAAAAGCAATAATACTAATGAAGATTTCAAGAAAAAATAGTAATCCAATGATAAATTAAAATTAAAATCTATAAGTTTTTCAAGTATTGGACTTATAAATTGTGCAGATATTGCCATAAGTGAAAAAACAATAATACTTGAAATTGTTATTAGTATAAATAGATGAAGAATATATGTAATTGCTAAATTTTTTTTGCTCAAACCCAAATCACTCAAGATTGTAATATCTTTTTGATGCTTTCTTAAAAAGCCTGAATATAAATAAATAAGCCCCACAAGTCCTAAAAAGAACGAAACAAGAGAGACTAAAGATAAAAAGTCTGTAAGGAAGTTTAAAACACGCAATAGACGGTCTTTCCCATCATTTGGAGAGAGTACTCTTAGGTTTTGTTCAATACTTTTTTCTAATTTATTTTCAATTTTTTCCAATGTGTCATTGTCTAGATTATCTTGGAAAAGAAAGTTTAGTTTGTATCTAGCAGTAGAACCAAACTGCAAAAGCTCTGTTTTTTCTAAGCCTTTTTCACTTATATAAATTTTGGGCATGAAGCCAGAAAAGTTTATTGTTTTTAAGCTATCTTCTTCAATGATTTTCTTTATGATAAAGCTTTCTTTACCTATTTTTACTTTTTCTAAAAGTTTTAAGCCAAGAAGATCAATAACTTCTTGGGAAACCCAAATTTCATTTGCTTTTGGTAAAGGTTCACCTTTTGGATAGATTGTTTTATCTTTAAAAACCAATCCTCCATAGTAAGGGTAAGATTCATTTATTTTTACAACTTCCATTAGTCTAGCTCTTTTAGATGAAGAGATCATGCTAACAGTAGAAACTCCTTGTGAAAAGTCTTTTATTTTTGGAAGTTTGTTTTTTATGTTTTCTATTTGTTGTGGTGTTATAGGAAATCTTGAAGATACCACAAGATCAGAACCAAGTAATATTTTTGCTTTTGTATCTAGTGAGCTTTCCATACTTCCTTTGAAAAATTGTAAATAAGAGAGTGATGCTATGGCTAAACAAAAGTTTAATATAAATATCAAGCTAAAAGATTTTGAGCGTGCAAGTGCTTTTGAAACAAGATCCAATACTAGCATTTAGTCAAATCTCCCAATACAAGCTCATAAGTCTCTTCACAACGTTTTGCAACATCTTTTGAGTGTGTCACTAAAATCAAAGTAGTGTTGTTTTTTTTGATTAGTTCAAAAAGTTTATCCATAACAGCAATGCCTGTTTCTTCATCTAAGTTTCCACTTGGTTCATCTGCTAAGATTATTTTAGGATTATGAATAAGTGCTCTTGCTATTGCAACTCGTTGTTTTTCACCACCACTTAGTTGTGAGGGAAGATGATTTAATCTATGCTCTAAGCCTACATCTTTTAGAAGTTCTATAGCTTTTTCTTTTGGATTTGAAATACCACAAACTTTTGCAGGAAGCATTACATTTTCCAAAGCATTTAAGTAAGAAACTAAATGAAAATTTTGAAAAACAAAACCTATATTTGAAGCTCTAAAATCATTTAATTGGCTCTCTTTTAAATCTTTATAAGAAACTTTATCAAGAACTATATCTCCATTATTTGGCTTGATTATTCCTGATATTAAGGAAAGTAGTGTTGATTTACCACTTCCTGATTTACCCATAATAGCAACTGTTTGTGCTTTTTGTACTTGAAAATTCAAATCTTGAAAAATATCAATAGTTTCTAAACCTTGAGAGTATGATTTTTTTAGTGATTTTATTTTTAGCATTATAACTCTTCCTTTAAAAACTTATAAACTTCTTTTGCGATATATTTGTGTCCTTGAGCATTTGGATGAATTCCATCTGATTGATTAAGCTCTTTTTCTCCAGCAACACCATCTAGTAAAAAAGGCATACTTTTAAGTTTGTATTTATCTTTTATCTCTTCATACATCTTTTTAAAACGCTTTGAATACTCAGGACCATAATTAGGAGGTATTAGCATTCCTGCTAAGAATACTTTTGCCTTTGATTTTTGTGCAAACTCTACAATCTCTTCAAGATTCTTTTGACTTTGTTGAAGATTTAGACCTCTTAATCCATCATTTGCTCCAAGAGCAATAAATACTATATCTGGCTTTCTTTTTAAATACCATTTAAGTCTAGATAAACCATCACTTGTAGTTGAACCACTTACCCCACCGTTTATAATTTTGATATCTTTTTTTAGTTTTGTTTTAATCATATTTTCCACTAAGTTTGGAAATGCATCTTTTTGTGCAACTCCTAAACCTTCTGTTAGTGAATCACCTAAAAAAAGAATTGTTTTAGTATTTGAATTTGCACTTACAATTTGTAAGGTGATTAAAAATAGAGTTAATATAATTTTTTTCATGCTTGATAATATCCCAAATGATAATTTTTTTTATTAAGATAAAGTATATAAAGAAAAAGTTAACAGAAGTTTAAGACTTGATGTATAAAGATATATCTACTTCATCTATTTGTTCTTTTTTTAAATATTTTTGAGCATACTCTTTATATGCGCCTGAGCTTAAAAATAGTCTAAAAATATCTTTATCAATATGTTCTTCTTTTACCATAAAACTAAGTATACTAATAGCTTCACTTAATGTTTTTGCTTTTTTATATGGTCTATCTGAAGCTGTTAAAGCTTCAAAAATATCAGCAATAGCCATGATTCTAGCTGGGATTGACATGTCTTGTTTTTTTAATTTTTTGGGATATCCTGTACCAATAAGAGTTTCATGATGTGCTCCTGCATATTCTGGAACTCTTTTTAAGTTGTCACTAAAAGGAAGCTGTTCAAGCATGATAATTGACATCATGATATGTTCATTGATTTTGTATCTTTCTTCATTTGTAAGTGTGCCTTTTTTTATACTTAGATTATATACTTCTCCTAAATTATAAAGATTTTTTGGTACATCAATTTTGAAGTTATATTTATCATAATCTTTAATATCTTCTTTATTTCTTTTTATTATATGCTCTTTTTTATCACTTAATAAATACTCTTTGCATGGAGTTTGTATTTTATTTTTATCTAATCTTGACTCTTCATCTTTTGATAAACCTATTGTATTATCAAAATATCTTGTCCATTGTTTTTTTGATATTTGTTTAATTTTTTCTATATCTTCATCACTCATAAATTCAGAACCAATATTTGCTTTCGCAATAATTTTATACTCTTCTTGTAGATTATTTAACTTCTCTTTTAGGAGGTTTTCTTCTTCTTTTTTATCTTTTTTATCTAATATATTTTTGTACATTTGTATAATCATATCTCTATAAATAACTTCAAATCTAGTTCTTATTTCATGGATTCTATTATATATAGTTTCAAGTTTAGTAGCTTTATCAACAACATATTCAGGAGTAGTAACTTTCCCACAATCATGTAACCAAGCAGCAATACTTAGTTCTCTTTTTTCATCTTCATCTTTAAAAATAAAATCTTTAAATATACCTTCATTGCTTTGATGTGCCTTATTTGCTATTAACATAGTAAGTTTTGGAACTCTTGCACAATGTGCACCTGTGTATTTTGATTTTGATAGTTCATCTAACTCTTTTATATTTGTATTTATATCTTCTACTTTTGTGAATTCTCTTCTTAATATTTTGTTATTTTGTTCTTCTAATTTTTCTATGGGTGTTACTAAAATTTTTGTTGAGTACCAAATAAGAGGAATAGTAAAACTAAGAAGAGCTAAAGTCATCAAAAATGAGTAGTAAATTCTATTTGTGTATGGCTGCATAATAATATCTTGTGGTACTGTAATTAGAAGATAATCTTTATTTTTATAAATTGATTAAATTTTAGAAAAATATATAAAATAATTTATATCATTGATTTTCATGCTAAAAGATTTGTAAGCTATTTGAGTATTTATTATTTTTGTTATTTTCTCTTTTAAAGTACTATCAATCTTTTTATCTTTTATATTCTTTCCTGCTTTTGAGATTATTTTCATATCTTTTTTTATCAAGTATATCTCTTGTTTATCAATATGAATTTGTTTTTTAAGAAAATTATCAAGACTTTGAAGTGATAAATCAAGACCAATTACAGATTTAGTACTAGTAACCTTTTTTGCATAAGTTACTCCAAAATTATCTAAATTTGTAAATAAATATGGCTCAGTTCTTATTATAGAGTTATCCTTTATTGCTTCTTTGTACCAAGGTCTTGAAGTAGGGCGGTAACTTGTTTTACTTTTTATACTTCTTATTTGTATTAAGTTTTTGTTTAGATATTCATCATATCTTACATGAGTTCCATTTTTATCATAAATTTTTACTATAAGCCATCTTTCTTCTTTATTTGCATTATATTTTTTTCTTAGTTTTTCATTTATATTTAGATTTATTACTTCATAAAAAGTATTATCTTCATGACCTACATATAAAGCATAGATATGCTTATTGTTATTTAATGCAGTTGTGATAAGTTTCAAAAGAGGGTGGCGTTTATTTTTTTGTGGTGTTTGTTCTATTTCTTTGTAAAGTTGAAGAATTGATATTAAGTCATTGTGGCGTTTATCTAAATTTTGTAGTCTCTCTTCAAGTTTTTCAGAGATTTGTGAAAAATTATCTTTTGTTGCATTTTTGGCTAAATCTAAAGAGAAATTATATTGTAAAAGTAAGGTTATAGATATAACAGAAATTATTAAAAATACCAAAATAAATGAGATTGTAGGTCTAATCTTTATGTAAAATTTCTTTTTCATAATAGCTTCTTTTATTATTTACACTATTTTAACATAATATAAACAATAAAAGTATATAAAACTATAAAATTATTTCTAAATTATAAAATTTAAAAAAATAAGAATTAATCTTACTTTATATGACTGTATTATCTTCAAGTATAATTTTATTTCTACCTTCTTCTTTTGCTTTATATAAAAGCATATCTGCTTTTTGTATTGCACTATCATATGACTCATGGTCATTTCTAATAGTAACTCCAGCTGAAAAAGTTATTTTTATTTTTTTATTTTCATAGATAAAATTATTTTGTGTTACTATACTTTTGATTCTTTTTAGATATTTTAAAAGTTCTCTTTTTAGGTTGAAATGAATTATAGCAATAAACTCTTCTCCTCCATATCTTCCTACAATATCCATATCTCTTGTATATTTACTTAAGATTTTTCCAAAAGTAGATAGTATCATGTCACCACCTGCGTGACCATATTTGTCATTGATTGCTTTAAAGTGGTCTATATCAAAAAATACTATTGCATATTGTGTATCATTTCTTTTATAATTTTCTTCTGTTTTTTTAGCTTCATATTCATATGCTTTTCTAGTAAGTAAGCCTGTTAAATGATCTTTTAAATTCTCTTCTTTTGTTTTAGAAAGTTGTTCTTCAAGTATTTTTACTTTATCTTCAAGTTCTTGAACTTTATCTTTTCCAGAAGATAATTTTTCCCCTACATTTGTCATCTCATTTTCTATTGACATTGCTGCATTTATAAGTTTACTTTGTAGTGTTGTTAATTCTTTGATTCCATTATTTGTAAGATTTATAGCTTGAATTTCATCTTTTATATTTGATACTTCAACACCACTATCTCCACTACTTGAAATAGCTTCATTTAAGTGTTTGCCCATAAGTGTTACAAGTTTTGCAATTTCTGCTGTTTTTTCTTGAACTACTTTTTTATCAGCTTCAAATCTATTTGTGATGAAGCTTTGCATCTCTTTTTGAATCTCTTCTTCAAAAAGTAGTGCTGGAGAGTTTCCTATTTTAACAGAAAATTTTGTTATCTTATCATCTAAACCAATTGAAATAGATGGTGTCATAGATTCTTTAAAAAGTGATGTCAAAGTTTTTAAGTTTTTTGTAGCAACTCTATTTAAAAGTATGGGAATCATATCTTCAAAAGTAGTTATTTTTTTACTTTTTATCTCTTCTTGTTCTTCATTATTTAATCTACTTACTAATTCTTTAAATTGAGTGCATTCTTTTGCATTTAGTTTATACTCTTTAGCAATTATACAAAACTCTTTATGATACTCATTTGGAGTTGGTTCAATATTTTTTATAAATAGATTTTTAATAGTTTTTTTTGCTACTTCTTTGATATCATTTCCCATAATATAATCCTTTTATGATAAAAGTTTTTTTACTATTTCATTGATTCTTTTTCCATCTGCAACTCCTGCAAATTTCTTTGTTGCTGTCCCCATAACTTTACCCATATCTTTGATACTTTCTGCTTTTACTTCTGCTATTATGTCTTTAATTCTAGCTTCTAATTCTGCATCATCTAGTTGTTTTGGTAAGTATTGTTTAAATATATCAATCTGCTCTTGTTCTTTTTGAACAAGCTCATCTCTTTGTGCTTCTTTGTATTGAATAATAGCTTCTTGTCTTTGTTTAATACCTTTTTGAATAAGTTTTAAAATATCTTCATCATTTAGCTCTTTTCGTTCATCAACTTCAATTTGTTTAATCATTGTATTTATTGCTCTTATTGAGTCTCTTTTTACTAACTCTTTTGCTCTCATTGCATCTTTTAAATCAGCTTTTAATTGTTCTTTTAAACTCATGAAAATCCTTATTTTTTGTTTATTATATCTTTTTATGAATTAAAGCTTTCTATTAGTTCTTCAAGCTCTAAAAATCTTTCTACTTTTGTTTCATAGACACTTTTTACTTCTTCTAATTCTTGTGATACAACAACAATACCTTTTTGTTCATAACATTTTGGATTTGCAAGGCAGTTGTTTATCTCTTCAATTTTATTTTCTAACTCTTCTATCTCATCTGGCAGTTTATCATATTCTACTTGATCTTTGTAGCTTAGTTTATTTTGCTTTTTTGGTTGAGATTTCTTTTTTTCTTCATTTTGACTTGTCTTTTGAAGCTCTTTTTCATACTCTTCTAAATCTTTTATCTCTTTTTCTACTTCAAGATACTCTGTATATGGTTGATAACTCTCTTCAACTAATCCATCAATTCCTCTAAATACAAATAGTTTTGTAGCAATTTTATCTACAAAATATCTATCATGGCTTACAAATATAAGTGCACCTTGAAAATTTTGTAAATACTCTTCTAAGATATTTATTGTAGGAATATCCAAATCATTTGTAGGCTCATCAAGTATCAAACAATCATAATTTTTTGTAAAT
Source organism: Malaciobacter canalis (assembly GCF_008000835.1). Classification (GTDB taxonomy): domain Bacteria; phylum Campylobacterota; class Campylobacteria; order Campylobacterales; family Arcobacteraceae; genus Malaciobacter; species Malaciobacter canalis. The sequence continues at coordinate 1,791,982 of NZ_CP042812.1, read as the reverse complement.
AAAAGTGCTAAAGCAACTCTGTTTTTTTCTCCACCACTTAATAATCCAATCTTTTTATCAAGATACTCTCTTGGAAATAAAAAGTTTTTCAAGTATCCAAATACATGCATATTTCTTCCATCATCTAAAACAACTCTATCTCCACCATTTGGACAAAAAATATCCATAATTGTTTTTGAATCATCAAGCATTTCTCTGTGCTGGTCAAAATATCCAATAGTAAAATCACCTTTTTTAAATCTACCTTCATCTACTTGTAATTTTTGAGTAAATAGTTTTAGCATTGTTGATTTTCCAGTTCCATTTGGACCAACTATTGCAATAACATCTTTTTGTAAAATTCTTGTAGTAAAATTTTTGATAAGAAGTTTATTTCCTAAAGATTTTTTTATTTTATCTAGTTCAAAAAGCATTTTTCTTTTATTTTTATTTTGTCCTTCTGGCGCATTAAACGCTTTTTGTTCTCTTTGAAGTTCTAAAGACATCTTTTTTATTTGTGCAGGGTTTGATTTTGCCTTTTTCTTCAAATCAAAATATTCTGATTTTCTTCTTTCATTTCTTTTTCTTCTAGCTGTAACGCCTCTTTGCATCCAATGGGCTTCTCTTTTTACAAGTCTTATTAAGTTTTCATGCTCTTTTTGCATGTTTGATAATAACTCTTCTTTTTGAGCTAAATAATCACTATATCCACCATTGAATTTTCTTAGGTTTCCATTTTCTATTTCAACAATATTTGTAGCAATATTATCAATAAAATATCTATCATGAGAGATAAATAGTAAAGTAAAGTTATTCTTCATTAGAAGTGATTCTAAAAATTCTACCATATAAACATCAAGGTGGTTTGTAGGTTCATCTAAAAGTAAAACATCAGGCTTTTTAAGTAGTAAGGTTGCAAGGCTAACTCTTCTTTGTTCTCCTCCACTTAAAAGATTTACATCTTTAAATTCAAACTCTTTTAATTGAAACTCTTTTAAGACTCTTTCAATCATATTGTCCAAATCCCAAGCATTGTGAAAATCTATATAAGTAGCCAGTTTACTTTGCTCCTGTAATAAATCATTGTTTTCATAATCAATTGCAAGTTCTTGTGCAACTTCTTCATATCTTTTTTTTGCTTCGTTTATTTCTGTTAGTTGTTGCTCAATTGCTTCTCTTACTGTAAGCTCTGGTTCAAACTTTGGTTGTTGAGCTAACATCTCTATTTTTATAGATTTGTCAATTGATTTTTCACCAGAATCTACTTCAACCTCACCCATAATAACTTTAAGTAAAGTTGACTTGCCTTGACCATTTTGACCAATTACCGCAATTCTTTGTCCAGGTGTTAAAGTAAAGTTTACATCTTTTAATATTACTTTTGTATCGTATTGTTTAGTTATGTTTTGTAAGTCTATTAGTGCCATTTGATTTTATAAATCCCTTTTAGCCATTTAAAATTTATTGTTTAATAATTAAATAGTATAGCTAAAAGTGAGTTAATATGTGATAATATTCATTCTTTAAAAAATTCACATATTTTTACATCAAAAAGTACTGATAGTTTATGTAGTTGATTTAAGTTAAATCTTTTTTTAATAAATATAAGTAAAGCTACACAAAAGTGTAGCTTTTAATTTTTAGTTTATACGAAAAATTTAGTATCAAGTGTATCAACAAGCTCTTTTACAGAATCAATTGATTTTGCAAATTCAGCTGTTTGTTTTTCATCTAGTTTTAACTCAATTACTTCTTCAACACCATTTTTACCCAATCTTACAGGAACTCCTGCAACGATATTTTCATATCCATATTCACCCTCTAGCATAACTGCACAAGGATATACTTTTTTATTATCAGATAAGATTGCTTCTACCATAAGTGATGTTGAATATGCTGGTGCATAATATGCAGAGCCTGTTTCAAGCAGTTTTACAATTTGAGCACCACCATGTTTAGTTTTGTTTATTATTTTCTCAATTTGTTCTTTATCTAAAATTTTATCTAGTGGTTTTCCCCCAACAGTTGAGTAGTTTGCCAATGGAACCATATCATCACCATGTCCACCCATTACAGATGCATCAATCTCACCTTCACCATATCCTAACTCTTCAAAAATAAAGTGACTCATTCTAGCGCTATCTAAAATACCTGCCATTCCTAAAACTTTATTTTTGTCAAGTTTAGAAGCTTTAAGTGCTGTATAAACCATCGCATCAAGTGGATTTGATACAATAATATAAACAGCATTTGGATTTTGTTCATTTATATCATTTATAACTGATGTCATGATTTTTGCATTTGTTAGAAGTAAATCATCTCTACTCATTCCTGGTTTTCTTGGTATTCCAGCAGTAATAACAATCACATCACAATTTGCAAAATCTTCATTATTATGTGCAAAACCTACTTTTGTTTTTGAATTAGCTGCATTTGCAGATTGTGAAATATCTAAGGCCATTGCCTCAACAATATTTTCTCTTAAGTCTTTAAGAACTATTTCATTACAAAGACTTTTTGAAGCCAAGTTAAAAGCTAAAGTAGCTCCTACATTTCCTACGCCAATGATTCCAACTTTTTTATTATTCAAGTTTTATCCTTTCTTTTATATAGTGTTTTTTTCGTTTGATAAGTATTCATGCGCTAAGTATGAACTTCTTGCATATGGAGTACTATGTACAAAATCAAAACCAAGATCTAAAGCAATTTGTTTATATCTTTCGAACTGTTCTGGTTTTACAAACTCTTTTACTGTTTCATAATCTCCTGATGGAGCTAAATATTGCCCAATACTTAAAAATTTGCATCCAACTTCAAGTAAATCTTTAAATACTTGAACCATCTCTTCTTCTGTTTCACCAAGTCCTACCATCAAAGCACTTTTTGTTTTGATTTTATCTCCACCTAGCTCTTTTAGTCTTTTTAAAACCTGTAAACTTCTTTTGTAAGAAGCATTTTTTCTTACACGGTAAAGTGAGGGTACTGTTTCTACATTGTGTCCAATTATAACAGCGCCACTATCAACAACAGTTTTTAAAGAGTCCTCTTTTGCTTGAAAATCTGGTATTAATATCTCAACTTGTGTACCTGGAGATTTTTCTAAAATATTTTTAGTAACTCTATAAAACTGTTGTGCTCCACCATCTTTTAAATCATCTCTTGCTGGACTTGTAATAACAACAAACTTAAGTCCTAATTTAAGTACAGATTCTGTAACTCCATCAACTTCTGCTAAGTCAACTTCTGTTGGTTTTCCTGTGTGTACATTACAGTATGTACATCTTCTTGTACAGATATTTCCCAATATTAAAAATGTAGCATTCTTTTTAGCATAACACTCACTAATATTTGGACATTTCGCTTCTTGGCAAATTGTATGAAGTCCATGTTTTCCTAGTAGTGCTTCCATCTCTTTTTGAGCTGTTGGAACTAGTTTTTTTCTAAGCCAATCTGGTTTTTTAAAATTTACTTTTTTTGCTACTGTCATTTATTTTCCTCTAATAGTTTTACTAGTTTGTCATTCTCTTTACTTGTTAAAGAAGATTCTTTCAATGTTGCTTCAAAACTCTTTTCAAAAGCTTTGATTACTTTTTCTATGGCTTCTTCAAAGCTAAGATTTATATTAAAATCTTCTAATGTTGAACCAATCTTCTTATCATTATTTACACCTTTTATTGGTATTGAACCATGTTGGAAAATTACTCTTTTTGTTCTTTTTTGAGCATTTCCACCTATTTTAGTTTCATTTACCAAAATATCATAAGCTTCAAATCCAACTTGACAAAACTCACTTTTACTTAGTGTAACATTTGGTGAGTCTTTTGCAAAACAGCTATTTAAACCTAAGTTTTTATAAAATAGCAATAAAAACTGACAAATTTTCTCATAACTTTGTTTTACACTCAAACCTTGAAAATCACTACTTGGTAAGACTAGACTATATGATAAGTCATGTCCATGAAAAAGTACTCCACCACCTGTAATTCTCTTTGCACAGTTGTTTTTATACTCTTTTATATAAGTAGGATAATCTTCACATTTTTGAGATAATCCAACTGTAAAAGATTTTTGCCATGTATAAAGACGTAATATTGGTAGATTATCATTTTCAAATGAATTTACTAGGACTTTATCTATTCCCATGTTAATTTTTGCACTTTCATTAGTAGAAAGAATTAATCTAAAAATTTTATTTTTCTTCATGGCTCACTTTCAAAATTTAAATTTCTCTTTTAAAAATCAAATTTTTTATGTAAAATTATAGCTGTTCTTGAAGGCAAATGCATTAAGCCTTAGGCATTAGAAAAAAAATTTAATTTATGATTAAATTTATAAGCATTTTGCGACATAATAAATACATAATTTAACATTTTATAAGTATTATAACAAAAGAAACTATTCAAAATGGTTACATTCTTATTAAATACTTAAATTTTTTTATTAATATTATAAAAAAAAGAAAATTTTTTTGATATATTACTGTTATGTAACCTTTGTTTCTTATAATGTTTTAATACTTTAAACAAATAACAATTAAATAAGTTAATTATTGTATTATTTTAATATTATTTGCTAGTGAACCCAAATAAAATTTAAAAGGAGTATATATGTCAGATATACAATTAAAAGATATTGACCCTAACGAAACTAAAGAATGGTTAGAGGCACTTGATACAATTATCGAAGAAGATGGGACAGATAGAGCTCACTACTTACTTGAAAAACTTATTGATAAAGCAAGAAGAAGTGGAGGATATCTTCCTTTTAAAGCTACTACTGCATATTTAAATACTATTCCTGTGCATCAAGAACCTAAGATGCCAGCAAATCTATTACTTGAAAGAAAAATTAGATCAATTATTAGATGGAATGCACAAACAATGGTTTTAAGAGCTTCAAAAAAGAACTTAGAACTAGGTGGACATATTGCATCTTTTGCATCTTCTGCAACTTTATATGATGTTGGATTTAACCACTTCTTTAGAGCACCAAGTGAAAAAGATGGTGGAGATTTAATATTTTTCCAAGGACATATTTCTCCTGGTATTTATGCTAGAAGTTTTGTAGAGGGTAGAATTTCAGAAGAACAAATGGATAACTTTAGACAAGAAGTAGATGGAAAAGGGCTTTCATCATATCCACATCCAAAACTAATGCCAGAGTATTGGCAATTTCCTACTGTATCTATGGGACTTGGACCAATACAAGCAATTTATCAAGCTAGATTTTTGAAATACTTAACTGATAGAGGTATTAAAGATTGTAGTAATCAAAAAGTTTATTGTTTTATGGGTGATGGTGAGTGTGATGAGCCTGAATCTTTAGGTGCAATTGGACTTGCTGGACGTGAGGGATTAGATAACTTAATTTTTGTTATAAATTGTAACTTACAAAGACTTGATGGACCTGTAAGAGGTAATGGAAAAATCATTCAAGAGCTTGAAGGTGAATTTAGAGGTGCAAAATGGGAAGTTATTAAAGTTATTTGGGGAAGATACTGGGATCCTTTATTAGAAAAAGATAAATCAGGTAAATTAGTAAAACTTATGAATGAAACTGTTGATGGTGAGTATCAAAACTATAAACAAAAAGGTGGAGCTTACACAAGAGAGAATTTCTTTAATAAGTATGAAGAAACAAAAGATTTAGTTGCAAATATGGGTGATGATGAAATCTGGAGATTAAACAGAGGTGGACACGACCCTGTAAAAGTATATGCAGCTTATAAAAAAGCAAACGAAACAAAAGGAAGACCAACTGTAATATTAGCAAAAACTGTTAAAGGTTATGGTATGGGTGATGCTGCTGAGGGTAAAAATATTGCTCATGGTGTTAAAAAGATTGATTTTGATACATTAAGAAAATTTAGAGATAGATTTGATATTCCTATTTCAGATGAAGAGATAAAAGAGCTTCCTTATTATAAACCAGCTGAAGATAGCGAAGAGATGCAATACTTAAGAGAAAGAAGAGCAGCTCTTGGTGGATATGTTCCTCAAAGAAGAAAAGAGTTTAGTGATAAGTTAACTATTCCAAAACTTGATGCATTTGACGCAATATTAAAAGGAAGTGGTGATAGAGAAGTCTCTACTACTATGGTACTTGTAAGAATTTTAAGTTCACTAGTAAAAGACAAATCAATTGGAAAAAGTATTGTTCCTATTGTTCCAGATGAAGCTAGAACATTTGGTATGGAAGGTATGTTTAGACAAATTGGTATTTATGCTCACGAAGGACAAAAATATGTTCCTCAAGATAGAGATCAAGTAGCATACTACAAAGAAGATAAAAAAGGACAAGTACTTCAAGAAGGTATCAATGAGCTTGGAGCGATGGGTTCATGGGTTGCTGCAGCTACTTCATACTCTGTAAATGATTGTCCAATGATTCCATTTTATGTATATTATTCAATGTTTGGATTCCAAAGAATTGGTGATATGGCATGGGCAGCGGGAGATTTACAAGCAAGAGGTTTCTTAGTTGGTGGAACATCAGGTAGAACTACATTAAATGGTGAGGGATTACAACATCAAGATGGACACTCACATATTTTAGCAAATACTATACCAAATTGTATTTCATATGACCCAACTTATGGTTATGAATTGGCTGTTATAGTACAAAATGGTATTGAAAGAATGTATGGTGAAAAACAAGAAAATGTATTCTATTACTTAACAACACTAAATGAAAACTATAAACAACCTGAACTTCCACAAGGTGTAGAAGAGGGTATTATAAAAGGTATTTATAAATTAGAAGATGTAAAAGCAAAAGAAAACTACAATGTAAAACTACTTGGTTGTGGTTCTATTTTAGAGCAAGTAAGACAAGCTGCACAAATTTTATCTGATGATTATGGAATCTCTTCTGAGGTTTACTCAGTTACTTCATTTAATGAATTAGCAAGAGAAGCACAAGATATTGATAGATACAATACTTTACACCCAGATGAAGAGAAAAAAGTACCATTTATTACTAAAACTTTAGGTGATAATGAAGACAATATCGTTGTTTCTGCGACTGATTATATTAAATTATACTCAGAACAAGTAAGAGCTTATGTAAAAGGAAGCTTTAAAGCATTAGGAACTGATGGATTTGGTAGATCTGATAGTAGAGAGAATTTAAGAGCTCACTTTGAAGTTGATTCAAGATTTATTGTATTTACTACTATTTCTCAATTAGTAGAAAAAGGAATACTTGAAAAATCAGTATTATTAGATACAATTAAAAAATTTAAAATCAATACAGAAAAAGTAAACCCATTAAAAGCATAAGGTGAAGTAATGAGTATAGAAGAAATTAAACTACCAGATGTTGGTGGAGAAGAAGTAGAAGTAATTGAAGTTTGTGTTAGTGCAGGAGATTCAATTGAAGAAGAAGGGGCTATAATTGTTGTAGAAACAGAAAAAGCTTCTATGGATATTCCTGCAAATTTTGGTGGAACTATTGAATCAATTAATGTAAAAGCTGGAGATAAACTTTCTGAGGGTGATTTAGTGTGTACTATGAAAAAAGAAGGTAGTACACAAGATGAACAGCCAAAAGAAGAGGCTAAAGAAGAACCAAAACAAGAAGAAACACAAAAAGAAGAAGAGCCAAAAGAAGAAGAACAAGAAGAGTCTCAAAGTGTTGAAACTTCAAGTGTTGTAGAAGATATAGTTGTTCCTGATTTAGGTGAAGATGGTGAAGTTGATGTAATTGAAATATCTGTTAGTGCAGGTGATGAAGTTGAAGAAGAAGATGGACTTATTACTTTAGAAACAGAAAAAGCAACTATGGATGTTCCAGCACCAGCTAAAGGAAAAATAGTAGAATTAACTGTGAAAGCAGGAGATAAAGTATCTACTGGAACAGTTATTGGTAAAATTGAAAAAACAGTTGAAAAAGCAGTTGCTTCAAAACCTGCTACTAAAAAAGAGACAAAAGAGCCTACAGCAAAAGTAGAAGCTGAAGAAGTAAAAGAAGAATCAAAAGAGCAAAACAGTTCATCTCAAACTCAAGCAGAACCTGTAAAAACAACTGGAAAAGTTTATGCTTCTCCATCTGTTAGAAGAGTTGCAAGAGAGTTTGGTGTTGATTTATCAAAAGTTAGTGGAACAGGAAGAAAAAATAGAATTTTAAAAGAAGATGTAAGACTATTTATCAAATCAGAATTAAGTAAACCATTATCTCAATCTTCTGGAAATGCTGATTCGGGTCTTGGCTTTGATTTACCAAAATTAAAACCAGTTGACTTTTCAAAATTTGGTGAAATTGAAACTGTTGAAATGACTAGAATACAAAAAATATCTGGACCTAGTTTACATAGAAACTGGCTTGGAATTCCTCATATTACACAGTTTGATGAAGCTGATATTTCTGAACTTGAAGAGTTTAGAAAAGCACAAAATGAACTTTTAGCTAAAAAAGAGAATGGTGTTAAGATTTCTCCTCTTGTATTTGCTTTAAAAGCTGTTGCAAAAGCACTAGAATTGCATCCTAATTTTAATTCATCATTAAGTCCTGATGGTCAAAGTATTATTCTTAAAAAGTATATTAATATAGCAGTTGCAGTTGATACACCAAATGGACTTGTAGTTCCTGTACTTAAAGATGTTGATAAAAAAGGAATTGAAGAGTTATCTTTAGAGTTAAAAGAGATTTCTATTAAAGCAAGAGATGGAAAATTAAAAGCACAAGATATGCAAGGTGCTTGTTTTACAATCTCTAGTCTTGGTGGAATTGGAGGAACTGCATTTACTCCAATTATTAATGCACCAGAAGTTGCTATTTTAGGTTTATCAAAATCTGAAATGAAACCAAAATGGGATGGTGAGAAATTTGAGCCAAGATTAATGCTTCCATTATCATTATCATATGACCATAGAGTTATTGATGGTGCAGATGGCGCTAGATTTACAACAACACTATCAAAATTACTAAGTGATATTAGATTATTACTTTTATAATAAATCGAGGTAAATATGAGTAAAGAAGTTAAAGGACAAGTATTAGTAATAGGAGCAGGACCAGCTGGGTACTCTGCTGCTTTTAGAAGTGCTGATTTAGGTTTTGATGTAGTTTTAGTAGAAAAGCACAATACTTTAGGTGGAGTTTGTTTAAATGTTGGATGTATTCCATCAAAAGCACTTTTACATGTAGCTAAAGTTATTGAAGAAGCAGAAGAGATTTCACATCATGGTGTAAATTTTTCAAAACCAAATATTGAGTTAGATAAAGTTGGATCATACAAAGATGGTGTAGTAAAAAAACTAACAGATGGTTTATCTGCTATGGCTAAAATGAGAAAAGTTACGGTTGTTAATGGAACTGCAACTTTTATTGATAAAAATAGTGTATCAGTTAAAAATGGTGATGAAGAGACAATCGTAAAATTTGATAATGCAATTATTGCAGCTGGTTCAAGACCTATTGAACTACCATTTATTCCCCATGAAGATCCAAGAATTTGGGATTCAACTGATGCTTTAAGATTAAAAGAGGTTCCAAAAAAACTACTTATTATGGGTGGTGGAATTATTGGACTTGAAATGGGTACAGTTTATCAAAAATTAGGTTCTTCTATTGATGTTGTTGAAATGCAAGATCAGTTAGTTCCTGTTGCTGATAAAGATGTAATCAAAGCATATACAAAAGCAAACAAAGATAGATTTAATATTATGTTAAATACAAAAGTTGCTAAAGTAGAAGCAAAAGATGATGGAATTCATGTTTCTATGGAAGGTGAGGGTGTTAGTGCTGAACCTATTGTATATGATGCTGTTTTAGTTGCTATTGGAAGAGCTGCAAATGGAAAAATGTTAGGACTTGAAAATGCAGGTGTTAATGTAAATGATTGGGGTATTATTGAAGTTGATAAACAACTAAGAACAAATGTAGATAATATCTTTGCAGTTGGTGATATTGTTGGTCAACCAATGCTTGCACATAAAGGTGTTCATGAAGGTCATGTTGCAGCTGAGGTAATTGCTGGTAAAAAACATTTCTTTGAACCAAAAATGATTCCTTCAATTGCTTATACTTTCCCAGAAATTGCATGGGCAGGATTGACTGAAAAAGAGGCAAAAGAGGCTGGAATTGATTATGAAGTTTCAACTTTCCCTTGGTCTGCTTCTGGTAGAGCATTAGCAAGTGATGTAAGTGAAAATGCTTTTACAAAGCTTATCTTTGATAAAAAAGACAATACTTTAGTTGGTGGAGCAATTGTTGGAGATAATGCTGGTGAGTTATTAGGTGAAATTGGACTTGCACTTGAGATGGATTGTGATGCAGAAGATATCGCTCTTACAATACATGCTCATCCAACACTGCATGAATCTGTTGGTTTAACAGCAGAGATTTATGAGGGAAGTATAACTGATCTTCCAAATGCAAAAGCAAAAAAGAGTAAATAATTTACTCTTTTTTGTAAAATATTTAAAAAAACATAGTTTATACTTATAATTTTAATTTTTTTAAGTTATAATTGTGAACTAAAATTTTAAAAGGAGTAGCTATGAAACCTATTGGTTTTGGAAAAAACTATTTTTCACTGTCATCAATACTTGCTTATGCAGTAGAACAAAGACTTCATGGCATGGCTACAACTTTTAAAAAATATCTTAATATTGAAAAGTTTAGTTTTTCTGATGAAAATGAAGATGAATCAGTCTGCAATGAAGAATTAACACTAATAAACTGCTTTGTTATAAAAAGCAAACCTTGTCATTGTGATTGTGTATTTAGAAAAAAAGCACGTTTAGCTGTTGCACTTTTTAAATTTATTCCAAGATGTCCTTACTATTGTAAGTTCTTTGCGTTTAGAAGAACTGGCGTACACCCACCACAAACTATCTAATTTTTAATTATATAACAAAAAATCATATCAAAATAAAATAATAAAAATATAAGGATAAAGTAATGTCTAAAAATTATGTTATCGGATTTCCAAGAATTGGAGAAAAAAGAGAGCTTAAAAAAGTTTTAGAGAGTTTTTGGTCAGGTGAAGTTGACTTTGGTGAAGTTAAATATGTAGCAAATGAGTTAAAAAAGAGGCATTGGGCATATCAAAAAAGTGCAAAAGTTGAGTATATCTCATCAAATGATTTTTCATATTATGATAATATGCTTGATACTACAATCTTACTTGGAGCAATTCCACAAAGATTTGAAAACTTAGAAGATGAAGAGTTATATTTTGCAATGGCAAGGGGTAATAAAGAAGCTGTTGCAATGGAAATGACAAAGTGGTTTAATACAAATTATCACTATATCGTTCCAGAAATTTCAAAAAATACAAAGTTTAAATTAAATAGTAAAAAAGTAATTACTGAGTTTAAAGAAGCAAAAGATTTTGCAGTAAAAACAAAGATAAATTTAGTAGGACCTATTACATTTTTAGGGCTTTCAAAATCAGTTGATAATAGTGATACTTTTTTACATATAAATAGTGTAGTTGAGCAGTATTGCAAACTTTTAGAAGAGCTTAGTTTACTTGATGAAGAGATAATAGTTCAGTTTGATGAACCTTTATTTGTAAAGGATTTAGATTCAAAGGTATTATCTTTAATAAAACCTGTGTATGACAAGCTTGCAAAAGTTTCATCAAATATAAAAGTAGTAGTTGCAACATATTTTGAACACTCAAATGAAGCAACAAAAATTTTAGTAAATAGTCCAATCTGGGCACTTGCACTTGATTTTGTATATGGAAGTAAAAACTTTGAAGTCTTAGAAGAAATTGAAGCTTCAAATAAAGTTTTAATTGCTGGTGTTGTTGATGGAAGAAATGTATGGAAAAGTGATATTTCAAAAAAAGTTGAACTTTTAGATGAAATAGCTAAAAAAGTTTCAAAAAGTAAGATTTTAGTATCTACTTCTTGCTCACTTTTACATGTGCCTTTTACTTTAGAGTACGAAACAGCACTTGATAGTGATATAAAATCTTGGCTTAGTTTTGCAAAAGAGAAACTTCTTGAATTAAAACTTATCTCTAAACTATTTTTTAATGAAGAGTTGAGTTTAGAAGATAAATCACAATTAAAAAGAAACCAAGAAGATAATGAAAGTAGAAAAGATTCTACAAAAATTCATAATAAAAAAGTTCAAGAAGAGTTATCAAAACTAAAAATAAATGAGAGAAAAGAAGCCTTTGAAGATAGAATAAAAGCACAAAGAGAGTTTTTTAAATATGAAGATTTGGCAACTACAACAATTGGCTCTTTTCCTCAAACACAAGAAATTAGGAAAAATAGAAGAGAGTATAAAAACAGTCTTATTTCAAAAGAGCAGTATGAGCTTCAAATAAAAGAGTATATTGATGATTGTATAGCTTTTCAAGAAAGTATAGGACTTGATGTATTAGTTCATGGTGAACCAGAAAGAAATGATATGGTTGAGTATTTTGGAGAGTTACTTGATGGATTTGCTTTTACTAAAAATGCATGGGTTCAATCTTATGGAAGTAGATGCGTTAAACCACCATTGATTTTCGGTGATGTTACAAGAGAAAATCCAATGACAGTAGAGTGGATTAAATACGCACAAAGCAGAACTAAAAAGATAGTAAAAGGTATGTTAACAGGTCCTGTAACAATTTTAAATTGGTCTTTTGTAAGAGATGACAAACCAAGAAATGAAGTTGCACGTCAAATAGCTTTAGCAATTGCAAAAGAGGTTGATGACTTACAAAATGCTGGTATAAAGATGATTCAAGTTGATGAGGCTGCATTTAAAGAGGGCTATCCTTTAAGAGATGAAAATATTAGTAAGTATGAAAAATGGGCAGTTGAAAACTTTAGATTAAGTGTTAGTAAGGCTAAAATAGATACTCAAATTCATACTCATATGTGTTATAGTGAGTTTAATGATATCATTAAAACTATTGAAGCTATGGATGCAGATGTAATCTCTATTGAAACAGCAAGAAGTGGAAATGAATTACTGAAAATATTTAAGAAAGTAGGATACAAACAAGAAGTTGGTCCTGGTGTTTATGATATTCATAGTCCAAGAGTTCCAAGTGTAGAAGAGATGGTTGAGCAAATAAAAGCTTTACTTGAAGTTTTACCAAAAGAGCAATTATGGATAAATCCAGATTGTGGCTTAAAAACTAGAAAATGGCCAGAGGTAAAACAAAGTTTAGAGAATATGGTAAAGGCTGTAAAACAAGTAAGAGATGAAAAATAACAAAAAGGGGATATTTTTATATCCTCTTTTTTAGATTATTTTATACTTTGTAATCAATTAGTAGCTAAAGTTTACTATGCTTCCAACCTTTTAAAAAATTATTTTTTAACTTATTGTTTTGTTTTATAAAAAATATTATAATAAAGTGAAATTGTTATGGCAAAGGATGAGTATGGGAAGACGGGGACTTAAAACTAAAGTATTAGCGATTGTATCAATTTGTATTATAGTTGCTTTTACTTTTTTGGCATATGATAGTGCAAGTAGTGAGTATAATTCACAATATGATAGTATTAAACAAAGAGAGTTGCAATTAGCTTCTGATAGTTCAAAATATATTCAGAGTTTTTTTCAAGCAAAAGTTGATATTGTAAATGCATTAGCGCAAGAATTACCTTCTTCTAATATTTCTCATGAAAATAAAGAAGTTATTGATAAATTAAATTTAGCAATAAAAGCTGGTAAGTTTTATGATGTGTATTTAGGGATGAAAACTGATGGTAGATTAATACAATCAGATGGAACAATTTTAAGTATTGAAAAAGATGATTATGACTCACGAACAAGACCTTGGTATAAACAAGCTGTTAAAGACAAAAAAGCAGGAATTTCTAAACCATATATTGATGTAACAACAAAAAAATTAGTTGTTACTGTTTATACACCATTTATCAAAAATGGAGAAGTTCTTGGTGTAATAGGTTCTGATATTTTCATAGATACAATTGTTGAATCAGTATTAAATATAAAATTAAAAAATACAGGTTTTGGTTATTTAGTTCATGATGATGGTACATTATTAATTCATAAAAATAAAGATTTAGTAAATAAACAAAGTGAAGTTTTCAAACAGATAAAAAAAGAGGGTGAAAAAACTGCTTTTTATGAAGCTACTTTAAAAAATAGAGATTTATTAGCTGCATATAGTAGTATTGAATCAACTGGTTGGAATTTTGTAATACAGTTAGACAAAGATGAAATTTTTGATGAGATAATTTCAAGTATTATAAAAGAGATTATTTTGTATGTAATTTTACTTGCAATTATTTTATCTATTTTGTTATTTACACTAATTAAGCTACTTTCTCCTTTACAAACCTTAGAAGATGGCTTGAATTTCTTTTTTAAATACTTAAAAGGTGAAGAAAAAGAGATAAAAGTTTTAGATATAAAAAGTAATGATGAGTTTGAAAGTATGGCTTCTACACTAAATGAAGAGATGAATCAAGTTGCAAAAAGTTTTGAAGAAGATAAAATACTTATTGAAGAAGTAAAAACTGTTGTAAATCACATCAATAAAGGTAAGCTTGATGTATTAGTAAAAAAATCTACATCAAATAAATCTTTAAATGAGTTAAAAGATATTTTAAATGAAATGATAAAAACTATTAACGCAAATGTAAATAGTGACATCAATCCAATTTTAAATGTTTTAGAAGAGTACTCAAAACTTAACTTTGTAAATATGATAAAAAATCCTGATGGAAAAGTATCTAAAGGATTGAACAATTTATGTGAAATCATAAATGAAATGTTAAGAGAGAATAAAGACAATGGTCAAAATCTAGAAAAAAGTTCAAAAACACTGCTTTATAATGTAGATATACTAAATAAAGCCTCAAATGATACAGCAGTTTCACTTGAAGAAACAGCAGCCGCAGTTGAAGAGATTACAAGTACAATTATCAATAACACAAATAGAATAGGGGATATGTCAGAACACTCAAATGATTTACTTAATTCTATTAATCAAGGTAATAAATTAGCAAACTCAACTGCTAAATCAATGGATGATATCAATGAACAAACACAATCAATTGCAGAAGCAATTACAGTTATTGATCAAATAGCATTTCAAACTAATATTCTTTCACTTAATGCTGCAGTTGAAGCAGCAACAGCAGGTGAAAGTGGAAAAGGTTTTGCAGTTGTTGCAGGTGAAGTAAGAAACCTTGCAAGTAGAAGTGCAGAAGCAGCTAATCAAATTAAATCAATAGTTGAAAATGCAACGCAAAAAGCAAATGAAGGTAAGGCTATCTCTTCTGAAATGATAGAGGGATATAAATCTTTAAATGAGAATATAAATAAAACTACAGAAGCCATTAAAGATATTTCTGATGCTTCAAAAGAGCAAAAAATTAGTATTGAGCAGATTAATGATGTAATTACTAGACTTGATCAACAAACACAAAAAAATGCTTCTGTTGCTAGTGAAACTCATAATATTGCAGTAAATACAGCTACAATTGCTAGTGAAATTTTAAGTGCTGTTAATGAGAAAAAATTTAAGGAGTAATCTATTGAATAAAGAAGAGGTTTCTCTTCTTTATTTTTTTAGTTGAACTTTTTATCTTGAAGATTTAATACTATCTCTTTTGAAATATTATCATTGTTTGTTGCTATCTCTTTTGTTTGTGCTGCGATTGATGCATTTTTTTGAGTTTGCTTATCTAAAAGATTAATTGCATCATTGATTTGAGAGATACTATTTTCTTGCTCTTGTGAAGCAGTTGCGATATCTTTTATTGTTTTAGTTGTCTTATCAATATTTTCTAATAATTTTTCATATCCCTCAATCATCTTATCACTTGTTTGTTTTCCTGTAGTTGCTTTTAATGTTGCATTCTCAACTATATTTTTTATCTCTTTAGCAGCTTGTGCACTTCTGTTTGCAAGGTTTCTAACTTCAGCTGCAACAACAGCAAAGCCTTTTCCACTTTCACCTGCTGTTGCTGCTTCAACTGCTGCATTAAGTGAAAGAATATTAGTTTGAAATGCTATTTGATCAATAACTGAAATTGCTGTATTTATTGTACTTACTTGCTCTTCAATTTGTGTCATTGAAATAGATGTATCTTTTGCTAAGCTTTGACCCTCTTTTGCTGAGCTATCAACTTGTAAAGATAGTTGTGTCATATTTACTACATTGTTTGAGTTACTTTTTACACTTTGTGTAATCTCATCTAATGATGCTGAAGTTTGTTCAAGTGAAGCTGCTGCTTCATTTGAACTAATATTTAACTCATTTACATTTTCTATAAGTAAACTTGATGATTTATCTAGTGTTTTACCCACTTGCAATGACTGTTTTAATAAGTTTGATATTATATCACCAAGTTCATTTATAGCAATAGAAACTTTCTCTTTTGCGTTTGGAAATCTTACTGTAAAATCATGCTCTTTGTAGCTTTTTAGAACATTTAAAAGTAAAGGAATATCTCTTGCAACATTTATCTCTAATTCTGTTTGCATTTTTGTTAATATATTTTTTAGCTCTTGCAATGAGTCTGTAGTTGTATTTGCTTCAATCTTAGAACAAAGGTTACCCTCTCCCATCTCTTTAGCAAATCTTGCTATATCTTTTACAAAAAGTTCATCTTGTTTTATAGATTTTTCAGTTTTTTGAATATTGTGATTTATGATTTTTGCCATTTGCCCTAACTCATCTTTTGAATTAAGATCAATTAAGTTTGTATTAGGCTTTTGTTTATTTATAAAGCTAAAGAAATCTTCTAAGCCATTTTGTACTTTTTGAACTGATTTTATTAATTGACTTGAAATCAAATATGCAATTAAAATACCTAAAAATAAAGCAATAACTAAAATAGTAATCATTGTATATGAAAAACTACTTGCTACTTCTCTTGCCTTTGGAGTTGCGATTTGGTTTTTATTTTCTTGATAATCAATAAACTCATTAATTACTTTAAGCCAGTTTGTAAAATTGTCTTTTGCTTCAAAAAGAAGTATATCTTTTGCTTTTTGATTATCACCTTCTTGTTTTGATTTTATTATTTTATCAACTAATGGAAGAGTAGATTTTTCTATATTTTTTATTTTTGAAAGAATTATTTTTTCTTCAGAATCTACATTTAGTCCTTCTTGAAATATCTTATCTAATGGTTTTGCAGATTTTATATAAAATTTCTCTAATCTTTTTATATCTTCAAGTGATTTTTTAAATAATAAATCTTGACTATTTTGTGCTAAAACTAAATCTCTTATTGCAATAGCTCTATCATGAACACTACCTCTGAAGTTTATAGCATATCTTTGTTTTACTGAATTTACTTCAACTACTTCATTAAGTGTTTCATCAATAAATTTAACTTTTATTATTCCAATTGAAGAAATCAAAATAATAATCAAAAGCATAAAAGCAAATCCTGTGTATAGTTTTTTAGAAATAGTAATATCTTTAAACATAATTTCTCCTATAATTTAAAAATTTTCTAAAGAAAATTTTTTTCCTTTATGGTATATGAATTATACTTAAAAGATATATAAAAAATTAATCTATATTTGACTTGGAAGTTTTATTTGATAAACTTAATAGATGTTTATTTTAGTTATTTTTCTTTATTTATTTGTGAGTCATCATATGGATCCATATGAATATTTATAAGCCAATCTCTTTTTTCATCAAGTTTTTTTATTTGTTCTTCAATTTTATCAGAAGCTCTATGTGCATCCATAAGAGTAATTAAACAATCAAATACTAAATGTACTTCAACAAAGGTTTGACTGCCTGCTTCTCTTGTTTTTAATAAATGATACGTATTTACTTTTTGAGTTGTTCTGATTATATTTTCTATGCCTTTTACTATTTCATCATCAACTGCTCTATCAAGAAGTATTAAAACTCCATCTTTTATCAGTTCAAAAGCTGAGTATATAATAAAAAGTGCTATACATCCACCAACAATAGCATCAACTATTTCATAGCCTGTAAGATTTACTAAAACCAGTGATACTAATACAGCAACATTTGTATATACATCAGTTTTATAGTGTAATGCATCTGCTTTTATTACCATATTGTTTGTTTTTTTTGCTACAAAATTTAAATATAGAACCAATGATATTGTAATTATAAGTGAAATAATCATAACAGTTAGTGATATATTTAAATATTGTGAGATTTCATTTGTGTAGGCTTTTTTTATTGCTTGATAAAGCAAGAATATACCAGATAAGGTGATAATTGTACCCTCAATTACAGAAGCTAAGGCTTCTATTTTTCCTCTTCCATAATTAAATGTTTTATCAGCAGGTTTTTCAGCATTTGAAATAGCAAAATAATTAAATATTGATACAAACATATCTAAAACAGAATCAACAGCTGAAGCTAAAACAGCAACTGAACCACTTGCAATACCAATAATTAGTTTGATTAGTGTTAAAAGAGCAGCTACGCTTGAAGATATAAGCGTAGCCTTTTTTTGAAGAGTCATCTTAATATTTTTCGATAAATTTTTTGATTCTTTTTATACCTTTTTCTATACTTTCTAAATCAGTAGCAAAAGAGAATCTAAAGTATCCCTCGGCTCCAAAAGCAACTCCTGGAACTACTGCAACACCTTCTTCTTCAAGAAGTTGTTCACAAAATTTTATAGAATTATCTGTTACTTCTTTGATATTAACAAATAGATAAAATGAACCTTTAGGTACAACACATGATACACCTTTTATTGCATTAAAAGCTTTTACTGCAATATCTCTTCTTTCTTCAAATTTGTCTCTCATTGTAGCAATACTTTTATCAGCTTTACCCTCAAGTGCAGGAATAGCTGCGTATTGTGTCATAGTATTAACATTTGATGTTACTTGACCTTGAAATTTTATCATTGCTTTAACTATTTTTATTTTAGGTGTTGCAATATATCCAAATCTCCATCCAGTCATAGCAACAGCTTTACTTAGTCCATTTATTGTAACTGTTCTTTCAAACATATCTTCACTTACTTGTGCAGCAGCAGTAAACTCACTACCATCATAAATGATTTTTTCATACATTTCATCTGATAATACAATTATATCAGTTCCCTTAAGTACTTTTCCTATCTCTTCTAACTCTTTTTTAGAATAAACAGCACCAGTTGGGTTTGATGGTGAATTTAAAAGTAATGCTTTTGTTTTTGGCGTAATTGCTTTTTTTAATTGCTCAGCAGTAATTTTAAATTTTGTTGAATCATCAGTTTCAATAAATACAGGAACTCCATCAGAAAATTTAACTTGTTCTGGATAAGTTACCCAACAAGGAGCTGGAATAATTACTTCATCACCTTTGTTAATTAGTGATTGAAAAAGATTAAATAGTGAATGCTTCGCTCCATTACTAATAACAATATGCTCTAATTTATACTCAAGACCATGGTCTCTTTTTAGCTTGTTTATTATTGCTTGTTTAGTCTCTGTGATACCCTCAACAGACGTGTATTTCGTCTTTCCATCATTTATAGCTTTTATAGCAGCTTTTTTAATAATATCTGGAGTATCAAAATCAGGTTCCCCTGCACTAAAACTTAAAATGTCTCTACCTTGTGCTTTTAGTTCTCTCCCTAAAGCAGTAATAGCCATTGTAACTGACGGAGATAATTTCTCCATTCTCTGGGCAATTTTCATTAGCTTTTTTCCTCTAAATAATTTTCATTATGTTAATATTATACGGGTAATATAATAAAAAAGATTTTATCGAATACTAGCTTAAGGAAGCGTTTGGAATTTAAAATTAAAGTTAACAATAAGCCAATAACAGTTAAATTAGAAAAAAGAGTTGGCATGAAACACTGTTATTTACGAATTTTAAGTAGTGAAGTGTTACAAATTAGAGCAAATAGATACTTTAGCATAGATGATGCAAAAAATCTAATAGAAAAAAAGTTAAATTGGATAGAAAAAAATATTGAAAGATTATCTTTAAATAGGCTAGATGAAGATGAATTTTATTACTTAGGAGTAAAACATAAAAATCTTGATAGTAGAGATTTAAATAGTTTTTATAAAGAAGAAGCAAAAAGATTAATTCCACCTATTGTTGAAAAGTATTCAAATGAAATGAATCTTTTCCCTACATTGATTAAATATAGAAAAAATAAGAGAACATGGGGCTCATGCAATTATAAAAACGAAATTAATTTCAATATATTACTTGTGAAATTTCCCCTTGAAGTAATAGAGTATATAGTAATTCATGAATTAGCACATATTAAACATAAAAATCATTCTAGAAATTTTTGGGATTTTGTGAAAGTTTATTGTGAAGATTATAAAAGAAGAGAAGAGTTACTTAAGAGCTTTTTATAAGCTCTCTAATCTCTTCAAATATTCTATGAAGTTTTGGGTCTTTTATGCTGTTTCTAAATATACCATAAGACCTTTCATCATACTTTTCATATACAATATTTTCTTCTTGTTTTTTTTCTCTTTTATTTGTTACAAAAAATTTTATATCATTAATATTGGTCATATGCGCACTACTTAATAGTGAATTTATTAAAGCTTTGTTATACTCGAATTCCATTTTATAAACAGGATGAGTTAATACAAAGTATAAGGTTTCATTTTTTATGTAAGTAAACTTTATACCCTTTTTTAGTTTCAAAGGTAATACACTAATTAACCTTTGCATAGCTTCATTGGTATTGATTTTCCTGAATTCAGGATTTTGTTTAAGATGATTAAGAATTGTAGAAACTTTTTTCATATTGCTATTATAGCAGTTTTTTTATTAGCTTTAAATGGATGCGGATATAAAGCCAATCCCGTTTATGATGATAATAAAATAGAAGCTAAAAAATAATGCAAGTATATGACTATTTAATTATAGGTTCTGGTGTTGCTGGATTAAATGCAGCAAGGTTAATTCCAAAAGATAAAAAAGTATTACTAGTATGTAAAAAATCCCCTTGGGATTGTAATACTTTTTGGGCTCAAGGTGGAGTAGCCACAGCCGTTGATGATAAAGATATCCCCCTTCATATCAAAGATACTTTAACAGCAGGTGTTAATTATAATGATAAAAATGCTGTTGAAATACTTAGTAAGAACTCATTGAGCGCAATACATGATTTAATTGATGCTGGTTTGAAGTTTGACTTAAATTCTAAAGGAGAGTTAGCTTTTACTAAAGAAGCAGCTCACTCTAGAAGTAGAATTTTACATGCAGATGGTGATGCTACTGGTAGAATGATACATATGTTTTTAATTGAGCAGTTTGCTCATGAAATACTAACAGAAGCTGTTGTTTCTGATTTATTAATAGAAAATGATGTCTGTTATGGGGCACAATTTTTTATAAATGAAACAGAAGAGAAAGTTGTATATGCACACAATACAATCATTGCAAGTGGTGGTGTTGGTTCTTTGTATAAATATCATACTAACTCAACTACAATTGCAGGAGAAGTACAAGGTATTTGTTTAGAAAAAGGTATACAATTAAAAGATATGGAAATGATACAGTTTCATCCAACTGTTGTAAAAGGTACACATTTTGCTAGAAAGCCACTTTTAAGTGAAGCTTTAAGAGGAGAGGGTGCACATATTGTAGATGAAGATGGAAAAAGATTCGTCTTTGATTATCATGAAGATGGTGAGCTAGCTCCAAGAGATGTAGTTAGCCGTGCTATATTTGATTATGCTAAAAAAAATAGAAAAAAAGTATTTTTATCATTTGAAAACTTTGAAAAAGAGTTCTTTATAAAAAGATTTCCAAACATTTATGCAAACTTAAAAGACATAGGTTTTGAGTTACCTTTTGAAAGAGTTCCAATTTCACCTGCTTTTCATTATACTATGGGCGGAATTCCTACTGATTCAAATGCAAAAATAACTAACATGAAAAACCTTTATGTAGTAGGTGAAGCAGCTTGTACAGGAGTTCATGGAGCAAATAGACTTGCTTCAAACTCTTTATTGGAGGGTATTGTATTTTCAAAAATTGCCGTTGAACACAGTTTGAAAAATAATTTTAAAATATCATATAAAGATTATAATAAAAAGATATTATCTTACACAAGAAATAATCAAATTGATAAAGATATTAAAAATTCACTAAGAAAACTTATGTGGGAAAATGCTGCAATTGTAAGAAAACAGAGTAATTTAGAATATGCTTTAAGTGAAGTTCAAAAGTTTTTACAACAAGATGTTGGAAGACTTTTAAGATTGAGGTTATTAACTGCACAATCAATACTTCAAGCAGCTGTGAATAGAAAAGAGTCTTTAGGGGCTCACTTTTTAGAAGAAGATAAATAATAAGTTTATAATAAAACTATAAAATTAAATTATATAACATCGAGGAGAATTAATGTTAAAGATTATGTTATCAATGATATTTTGTTCATTAGCTGCATTTGCATCAAGTTCAGCTAGTACAACACAAATACCTGATTTAACAATGACATGGATTGGGTTTGCATCACTAATAATATTTGTGATTGGATATTATTTTGTTGCAGCAGAAGAGAAGTATCATATTGATAAGGCAAAACCTGCTTTATTTATAGGGACTTTTATTTTTATTTTAATTGCTATTTATTATGCACTTAATGACTTAAATATGGACTTGGTTCATACACAAGCGCAACACTTGATTTTAGAAATCGCAGAGATTTTCTTTTTCTTATTTGTTGCAATGACTTATATTGAATCTTTGATTCATATGAATGTATTTGATAGATTAAAATATAACTTAGTTTCAAAAGGTTTTACTTATAGAAAACTTTTTTGGGCTACTGGTTTTATCGCATTTTTCTTATCTCCAATTGCAGATAACTTAACAACTGCATTGATTTTATCAACTGTATTAATTACTATTGAAAAAAATAGAAAAGATTTCTTGGTTCCTGGGGCAATAAATATTGTAGTTGCAGCAAATGCTGGTGGTGCTTGGTCTCCTTTTGGTGATATTACTACACTTATGGCATGGACAGCAAAAAAAGGTGCATTTTCTGATTTCTTATTTTTATTTCCGTCTGCAATTGTTGGTTATTTAATAACTGCATTTTTATTATCTAGATTTGTTCCAAATGAAGTTCCAGCTTTTGATGCTACAAAAGAGAAAAGACCTGAACTTGGTGATGGTGCAAAAACTATAATGGGACTTGGAATATTTACAATTGTTTGTGCTGTAATATCGCATCAAGTACTACATTTACCTGCTATGTGGGGTATGATGTTTGGTCTTGCTTTACTTAAAGTTTATTCTTATGGGCTTAATAGAAAATATGGAAAAGATCACTTTAATATTTTTGACTCAATTGCAAAAATTGAAAATAACACACTGTTATTTTTCTTTGGTATTTTAGCAGCTGTTGGAGGATTGTATTTCTTAGGATGGTTAGCCTTAGCAGCAGTTGTTTATGATCCATCAGTATTAGGACCAACATGGTCAAATATTGGTGTTGGGTTCTTATCTGCAATTGTTGATAATATTCCAGTAATGTCAGCTGTATTAAAAGCTAGTCCAGAGATGGGACTTGATCAATGGATGCTAGTAACATTAACAGCTGGTATTGGTGGTTCTATGATTTCATTTGGTAGTGCTGCTGGTGTTGGTGTTATGGGAAAATTACATGGGATTTATACATTTGGATCTCATATGAAATATGCTTGGACAATTGTATTGGGATATTTTGCTTCTATTGGAGTATGGTATTTACAATATCAAGTTTTAGGAATAGGGCATTAGATTATTTTGATAAAACAAAAAAAGCCACTAAGTTTTTCTTAGTGGCTTTTTTTATATACAAAGGTTTGTTTATGTTTGGATGGCTATTTAATAAAAAAAAGAATAAAAAAATAAAAAGAACTAATACTTTTGTATGTAAGCATTGTAAATATAGTTGTGAAACTTGTGATACAAAATTTTGTTATTCTTGCTATAGTGATAAAGGAAATCCTTGTCCAAAGTGTGGGAAAACAAATCTTCAAGAAAAAGAAAATTCTTAAACTATTTTATGATTAACTAAAAATTTACTACTTTTTAGCTATCATAACAACTAAAATAAAAAGTAATATTAATCACTCCAAGTGTTAAAATCAATTAAGGAAAATAATATATGAAACATGTACCAATTGTTGTATTGGATTTTGGTAGTCAATATACTCAAATCATTGCTAGAAAACTAAGAGAGTCTGGAGTATATAGTGAAATTGTTCCATTTAATGAAAATATCGAAGATATTAAGGCTAGAACTCCTAAAGGAATAATTTTAAGTGGTGGACCAGCATCTGTTTATGGTAAAGATGCTTATCATCCAGATGAAGAGATTTTTAATTTAGGTCTTCCTATTTTAGGTATTTGTTATGGAATGCAGTTAATTTCTCAACATTTTGGAGGAAGTGTAATTCCAGCAGATCATCACGAATATGGAAAAGCGCAACTGAAATTTGAAAAAGAGAGTGATATCTTCAAAGATACAACTGATGGTCAAATAGTTTGGATGTCACATGGAGATAGAGTAGAAAAAATTCCAGAAGGATTTGAAAAAATCGCAACTAGTGAAAACTCTCCATATGCAGCTATTGCAGATATGAATAGACTTGTATATGCATTTCAATTTCATCCTGAGGTATATCATTCAAAAGAGGGTGCAAAACTACTTAAGAACTTTGCAAAACATATATGTGGTTGTGACTCTACTTGGAATATGGGATCTTTTGCAAAAGAGCAAATTAAAAAGATTCAAGATAAAGTAGGAGATAAAAAAGTACTTTGTGGTGTAAGTGGAGGAGTTGATTCTTCTGTTGTTGCAACACTTTTAGCAGAAGCTATAGGAGATCAGCTTATTCCTGTGTTTGTTGATCATGGACTTTTAAGAGCCAATGAAAGAGAACAAGTAGAAGCTATGTTTAGTACAAGAGGAATTGACTTAATCACAGTTGATGCAACTGATGTTTTCTTGAAAAAACTTGAGGGTGTAACTGATCCTGAAACAAAAAGAAAAGTAATCGGTGAAACTTTTATTGAAGTATTTGACCAAGAAGCAAAAAAACATGATGGAATAGAGTTTTTAGCACAAGGTACACTTTATACAGATGTAATTGAATCAGTATCAGTTAAAGGACCATCAAAAACAATCAAATCTCACCACAATGTTGGTGGACTTCCAGATTGGATGACATTTGAACTAATTGAACCTTTAAGAGAAATCTTTAAAGATGAAGTTAGAATATTAGGATTGGAGCTTGGACTTCCAAAAGATATGATTGGAAGACATCCATTTCCTGGGCCAGGACTTGCTATTAGAATTATGGGTGATGTAAATAAACCTGATTTAGAGATATTAAGAAAAGCAGATGTTATTATGCTAGATGTTTTAAGATCATCAGGATATTATGACAAAACATGGCAAGCATTTACAGTTTTACTAAATGTAAAATCAGTAGGTGTTATGGGTGATAATAGAACTTATGATAATACTGTTTGTGTAAGAATAGTAGAAGCAACAGATGGAATGACAGC
Organism: Malaciobacter canalis; assembly: GCF_008000835.1. Lineage (GTDB taxonomy): Bacteria > Campylobacterota > Campylobacteria > Campylobacterales > Arcobacteraceae > Malaciobacter > Malaciobacter canalis. Next base: position 1,766,580 of record NZ_CP042812.1, on the reverse strand, counting down.
AACATTTGCACATATTCCACATGATATCTTAGAAACAATTTCAAGAAGAATCATCAATGAAGTTGATGGAATCAACAGAGTTGTTTATGATATTTCATCTAAACCACCTGCAACTATTGAGTGGGAATAAAAGCGAATAGCTTTTATTCATCTTGCACTAGATTTAGATTTGAGGTACTTTAGTACATCTTCATCTAAATCTAGTGCAATCTAAACAAAATCTATCGCTTTATTTGAAAATAAAGCACTATCTTTTAACTTGATTCTAAGTAGTAGGAGATACATTTTGATTTTTTGCTAAATTAAGTTAAATATTCTTCAATCTCTTTTTTACCCATAGTATTAGGATGTCGTTTATTATGAAATAATATATATTTCTTTACCCAATAAATATATACATTTTCTGTTTTTATACTATAATGTTTTACTCTTATTTTGTCCCTCATTATATCAAGTAATTTTTTACCCATTTTTTACTCCTAAATAATATAAGTGTTGTTAAAGGTTTATTTTTTACTTTTAACATACATTATGTATATTAAAGTTCTATGTATCGATATAAAATAAACAAAAAAATTATAACTTATAATAAAAATATAGATAAAAATTATTGCATATTGTAATATATTTTTTATAAATATCCTTCAATTAAGCTTTTTGGGAAATATATAATAAATAAGTAGATTTAAGTACTTTATTTATATAATGTACATTCAATAAATAGTTATACAAGGAAAAGTAAATGACTGATTTAGGAACAATTAGTACAATAATTTCAAATGTTAAAACGGCAACAGATATTGCTAAATTAGTAAAAGATAGTTCGTCTTCTCTAAAAGAAGCTGAAGTTAAATTAAAAATGGCAGATTTGATTAGTGCTCTAGCTGATATTAAAATAGAACTATCTGATATGCAAGTGTTACAACGGGACAAAGATCAAAAAATATTTGAATTAGAAGAACAATTGAGCAAAAAAGAAAAAACTACATATGATGGGAAAATGTATTGGATAGAAGATGACAAAACACCATTTTGTGCAGTCTGTTATGAAAATGATACGAAATTTATTCATTTGACACATGTTCGAGCAAGTGAATGGGGTTCTGAGAATTGGTACTGTAAAATTTGTAAAAACAAATATTATGTATAACAAATCTCAGAAGTGAACGAGGGTATACTTGCGATAGTTTAAGCTTTAAAGTAAAATTCAAATAGTCAAGTGACCAGATACCCTCGTCCACTTAGTTCAAACGTTATGATTCAAAGGAAATTATGTGAAACACTATGTAACCGGTTTTCTATTTACAAGAGATTCTAATCATGTTGTTTTAATAAAAAAGCTAAATCCGAAATGGCAACGAGGATTGTTTAATGGCGTGGGTGGAAAAATAGAAGAAAATGAAAAGTCTTGCGATGCTATGTCCAGGGAATTTAAAGAGGAGACAGGAGTTGTTATAAACGCTGAAGAGTGGGTTCAATTTTCACATATTCATCGTCCCGGATTTTATCATTTGGACCTATATTATGCTCATTCTGACCTTGCTTTTGATGTCAGGACTATTGAAAAAGAAGAAGTTCATATAGTAAAAGTGAATAACTTACCAAAAAATATTATTCCGAACTTACAATGGCTAATTCCTTTAGCTTTAGATAAAGAAATGGATTTTTCAAATCCTATTTTAATGCAGGAAATAGCTAATGAAAGAACTAAATCATAACAAATCAGTGGAGCCAATAAATTACCCTGCGGGCAATTCATCGGCTCATTTTAAACGTTATATCATGTGTCATTAATGGATGATAGATGATGTAACTGTTTAGCAGTTGCAAATTTCATAAAGGAGTCTTACATGGGAAAAGGCGGATGTACACCACCTAATGGACCAAGCACAACTGGAAATCCTTCCGGTGGCGGTAGAGGCAATTGTCCTCCGAAGAAATAAATATATTAGTTGTTTAGATTGAGTTCTAGGCAACTAAACTACACGGGCAAAAATATAACAAATCTTTGCACACCAATATAAGCCCCGCACGCGAGGCTTATATTGGTGAAATCAAACGTTAGCTTACAAAGAATAGGGGTCAGGTGATAACGATAACTTAATAGTAGAATAGAAAAATTTATAATTGCATTAGAAAATATAATCAAATAATTATTAATAAAAAAGTTTGTAAAAATACTTTTGCTATAATTATTTGAAAATAGGGCTCAGTTGGCAAATTAGGTTTAGGGTTATTGTTATCACCTGACCCCTTAAGTGTTAAGTGTTACCCCTTAAGTGTTAAGTGCCCACATAAGACAACTGAATAGTTTTAAATCATCTAACAAAGAGGAAAATATTTATGGGAATCAAAATGTCAAAAATAAATTCTTTGTCTGAATACAAAGATGTTTCTGAGTTTTTTGCAGGAAATATTCATAAAGTAAGTTCGAATGCACAAGCAGTAATCCCTAATATAAAAACATTTATGCAAGAAAATATAAAAGACTTATTTTTTTTAGATGAGAATGTCATGCATCCAACGAAGTGGGAATGGGCAGTTAAAAAATACATACTATGGAAGGATATTTGCAATTTTGAACATAACTTATTTATTTTTAAAGAAAAAAACAAAAATGTTGCATTTGCTTTACTCGAAAAATCCAGGATGCTACGCTATCTTTATGTAGATGACACCTTTCAAAGACAAGGTATTGGTTCTGAAATATTAAAACGTTTGTCTAAAAAAGGTACGCTAAGAATAAAAGTAGAAGAAAAAGAATATGTTAATGGATTAGGTGAATTTTATGAAAAAAACGGTTTTGTAAAAACTGGTGAAAATACAGCTATGGGAACAAAATACCATCAATATGAAATGAACCAGTACAATATCTAACAAATCAGAGCCAATAAATTACCCTGCGGGCAATTCATTGGCTCATTTTAAACGTTATACAAAGGAATAAAATGGATTTATTAACACTTGGAATTGGTGGTTTAATTGGTTTTTTATCAGCAATAGGAAAAGATTTTTTACTTGAACAAAGTAAAAATAAAATTAAAACTAAAGATTTTAAAAGAGAAAAACTTGAAGAGATTTTCATCTTAATGGATAAAGTTTCTCAAGAATCATTAAAGCCATTAAAATACAAAGGCTCACTTGATGGGATTGGAGCTAAATTAGGAATGACTATTAGATTTTATTTTCCAGATTTAAATAAAGATTATCAAGATTTTTTAAAAGTTTTTCAAGAAGTAACGCAAAAAACAATAACATTAGATGATAAAATCAATTTAACAGAAGAAGATATAAAAATGTTTTATACAGCATATGGACTATTTATTGATAAAATCGTATTGGAATCAAAGAAGTATGTCTAACAAAACATTAGAGAGAAATATTTGAACCGCAGGGTCAAATATTTCTCAACTCAAACGTTATCTATAGAAAGGAACATTTATAGCACAGTAAACTAATCAATATGGCTTATCTAGGTACATATCAAATACAATAAAACGAAAAATAAGAAAACAATGTGGTTTTGGATGTGTTATATGTGGTTTTGGAATTACACAATATGAGCATATTATCCCAGAATGGCATGAACCACAAAAATAAGCTATGGAGAAGATGTGCCCAAGAACCGTAAAGGGAGACTAATTTAATGAAAAAATATTTTATGATTATGATTGATCGTTCATCAGATTTCTACACTGGTTTTATCAGTGGTGTCTTTCAATCAAGCGCTGGAACTAGATTGCCTGTGGGAGCTTCAGACATTAGCGTATATAAATTAAACTCAAGCTCTTGTGATATATATTGGAACTTTGATGATATAGTACCATTACATTTCGACTATACTATGCATGATGGGCATATTGTAAGTAAGAGAATATTAGATGTAATTAATAAATATAGACTGGCTGATTCCATACAAAGAAAAATCAGTGTGTGGATGCAAGGAGAGAAAATAGAAAAAGACTTTTACCATATCTTCTTTGAAAGGATAACACAAAGAGTTAGAGATGATAGATATGATCACTTGGTAGTGTTCGATAAGGAGAAGTCAGAATTTGAACGTGGAAAAATGAACATGGTTATCCCTACCGGTGAAATAGTATTGACAGAAAATGCAAATAATTATGATTGCTTTGAGTTACAAAGTAGTATTAAAGGAATTCAAGGGAACTTAGTTGTCGATGAAGAACTAGCCAATGAATTAATTACTTTAAACGCTAAAGGAATAAAGTTAGTACCGTTACAAGAGGCATTTAAAGAGTACTGTAAAGATTGGGGAGTTGATGCTTCAAGTTTGATTATTAAGAAAAAAAGAATAATGCCCTGTTAAGCTAAAAGTAGGGTCAGGTGATAACGAGAAAGTAGAGTCAGGTGATAACGATAAGAAAATATAATCAAGTAATTATTAATAAAAAAGTTTGTAAAAATACTTTTGCTATAATTATTTGAAAATAGGGCTTAGTTGGTAAATTAGGTTTAGGGTTATTGTTATACGAGTGGCTTAAGTGCTTAAGTCAAATAGTTATATTTTGGAGATTAATCGTGAATGCAGAAGAATTCTTAATTTTGGTGAAAGAGCAAGCAAGAGATTTTTCGCTGGATTGGGCAGAAGGTGATAATGTTGGGGTTAGCAAATCCGCTCAGAAATGGCTAAATAGCTTGTCTGTTGAAGAAAAAAGACTTCTGCGTGAGATTTTACAAGAAAGCCTAGATAACGCGCTTTTCACAGTATTTGAACTTATAGATGGTGTTCATAGCCATAACTCTACACCAATTGAGTCGTCTTGTTCAGGGATAAAGATATCTGGGAAAGGATGTCAGCAATTACATGATTTATATGCGAATAAAATATAACAAGACGTTCCAATTGACTTCGAAAAGTAGGGTCAGGCGAAAAAGTAGGGTCAGTTGATAACGATAACTTAATAGCAGAATAGTAAAAAATTTATAATAGTATTATAAAATTTATCAAAATAATTATTAACAAAAAACATTTAATACTAAATTAAATTCAAATATAGTACTATGTTAAAACGATATCTTAAAAAGGTTGCACTTATGCATTTAAGTCAAGATATAAAACCAATTAGCTATTTAAAATCGAAGACAGCTGATGTAATAAACAATGTAAATGAAAATCAACGATCAATTATTATCACACAAAATGGTGAGGCTAAAGCAGTTATTCAAGATATTAAGAGCTATGAAAATATGCAAAATTCATTAAATTTGTTAAAGTTAATTGTTCAAAGTGAGAATGATATTGAAAACAATCGTATTATTCGTCAAGAAGATATGTTTAATAATTTAGAAAAAAAACTCTTTGGATAATTTTCAATGAAAAGCTTTGAAGTCATCTGGACAAAAAGTGCTGAATTTGATTTGGAATCAATTATTGAATATATTAAAACAGATAGTATAGAAACAGCAAAAAAAATATTTTTTGCTATAAAAGAAGAGTGTAATAATTTATATTACTTTCCCCAGAAAAAGAGAATTGTACCAGAACTTCAGCAAATTGGAATTTTAAAGTATATAGAAGTTATCTATCAAAGATGGAGAGTAATATATAAAATTGAAAATGAAAAAGCATATATTTTATTAATGGTAGATTCAAGTAGAAATTTAGAAGATATTTTATTTCAACGATTAATTAAAAATGATAACAAAACTAGCACCGAACAGGATATTTATTAAAAATACTCTTACTATGATTATTTGAAAATAGGAGGGATAGATTTAGGATTATTGTTATCACCTGCCCCTTAGACCTCTTAGAAAAATATAATAAATAAGTAGATTTAAGTACTTTATTTATATAATTTTTATTCAATAAAGAGTTATATTTTCTTGAGGTTTGTAGATGAATGACAATAAAAGATTAGCTTCAGCAATAACATTAAGCACAATAATAAAGTGGAAATTATCCTTTCTTTTAGATAATGATATATGTCCGTGGGAAGGTAATAACACAGATCTAGGTGAGCGAGATGCATTAGAGCAACTACTTGCTGACTCTACTTCGATGGTTGAAGAAGAGTTTGAAGAAAAATATTTGTTAGAAATAGCACGTTTAAAAAGACGCATTGAAGGGAAAATATTTTCAGTGGCTGATAATGATGATTATTATGAATCATTCAGCAATACAATAATTGAAATTTTAAGTTTAATAAATCCCAAAAATCTTTATGATTTCGATGATGCTGAATAAATGCAGAAGCTTTGTAAATATCGATTTTATTGGTATGAATTGGATCCAGCTCTTAAAGTTGGAGAAGTTACTGCCCTTAGTTGTATTCAAGATAGCAATCCTTTAGAAATACACAGTGGATTTATTTCAGGTATCCCTATTGTGAATGTTAATTGTAAAATATTGTCTATTTATCATCCAGAATTAGGGTATTTAGAAGATATTGATACTGCTGGTTTAGAGTATTGTCTGACGCTCACTGATGGCAGGAAACTAAAAGTGGAAGCAGAAGAAGAGCCAGGTAAAGTTTATTCTTTTCCCATTCAGCCAAAAGCTTGGGATTTTCAAGTTTTGATCGAAAAAATAGAAAAATAGCAAATAGGGTCAAATGATAACGATAACTTTTTGTGTTGTCTACTTATTACTGTAAAGTTGTCAAAAAACATTATTTATATAATACTAAATTTAAAAAAAATTAAAGTTTATTGGATATACTTTAGTATATTGGTGTAAGGAACTTTTCATGTCTGAGATTAATGATATAGTAGATAGCTTTAATGTTGGTTTTTTCACTACTAAAATTAGCACTAAAGAACCAATTAATCTAAAAGTTAATAAACCTAAAGAATTAGAAGACTTTAATGATATAATGAATGTTATAAGTACTGAAGCTTATACTCCTCCTTCTTCTAAATATGTTCAACTTGATGGGTTTACTTTTGATGAAAATAACAATAGAATACCTACTAAAATTACATTAGAAGGTGTTTATGCACAAGATTCATTTTTAGATGAAAATGGAAACTGGGATGTAAAAGCAGAAGCAACAGCTTACAAAGAGAGAGAACTTGCTCATAGAAAAGAATTCATTGATAACTGGATAAAAGATAACGGCTATGGTGAATTAGAAAATACAGCTCAATTAATGAAAGCATTATTAGCAAAATAGAATTATAATATTATTATCAACTGACCCTTATACTCTAATACTTTGTATCATATAAAAAGGAGAAAGAATGGCAATAAAATTATGCCCTATTGGTGGAAAAATAAATGCTTTTTTATTTGAAAATGAGAATATAAATTTACCTTTATCTCTTTTTTTATCAATTAGAATAGATTTAGAAGAGTTCCAATTTCAAAGTGAATTTGAAGATACGTGTATCCAGCTTGATTTTATTAAGATGAAGTTTAATTCTTTTTTGGATATAGAAAATAAAGAGATTGAGTTTGCTTTAAATCCTGAAGATGGGTATATTGATGGGTCTATTTATCTTGATAGCCAGCATGTGCCAGTTGATATTAGTAAGATAAGTTTTAGTTCATTTGATAAAGATAATATCAATGCTAAATTTAAGGGAGTAGTATTGTTTGATTATTGTGGTTATGAAGATTTAAATCAAGAGTTTATTATTGAAACTACTTTAAGTTTTGAGAATATATTTATACCCTCTGATATAATTTCTCCAAGTATACAAAATCTTGAAATAGCCCAAAAAAAGCTTAGTGAGTTTTTTGCTATTAGTGAATTATCCAATCCAGTTATAGAAAATAATGGCATTTGTGATGTAATTGCATTTCACAAGTTGGCATAATAATATAAAACTATTTTAAAAAAAACACAGTTTGAATACTGATTATAAACTAAATCCAAATATTACATACAAAGAGTTTAAATTAAAAAGTTGTATAATAAAAAGATAAATATTTAACTTAATTTTAGGATATTAAATGAGTAGTGAAGTTATTGCGTATGCAGTAGATAGAAAAAAGATTAAAGAGATATATGCTTGTAAAGACAAAGATTTTATTAGTGATTTTATGAGTGAATTTTGTGATGAGATTGAAGAGTTAGCAGAGGATTTTGATGTAAATCCTAGTGATTTTGAGAGTAGGTTAGATTTAATAGTAAATGCTAAGCCTTATGGTGAAGATGATAATGTTTGGATTTACAACTCTTTATATGAGCTGTTTTGCCAAAAATATGGAGAGTTGATTGAGCATGAAGAGTTTATGTGTTATTTAGAAGATGCTATTGATGATACACCAAGAACAGCTTTTTTACAAATTCCAGCAGATAAAGATTTTGAGGGTGCAGATTATTATAGTATTGCTTATGAAGATTTAGAAAAGCTAAGAGAGATATTTTTAACTAAGCCATCTTATGCAAATGAAGATTATTATATGGATGAGGTTAACAATATTTTTGATTTTGCAAAAGAAAATAAGAAAGATTTAGTGTTTTTCGCATATTGATTTTTATTATTATCTTCATATTAGACTTTTTCATATAATATAATATATTTTATGGAGGTATTTTATGATTTTTTATAAAAAAAATAGAGAGTTGGATTTAGATATTGGAAATCATCATATTGTTATTTGGCGTCGTTATGAAGCAATGGGTGCGCTAAATGATTTATTAATAGCAATTTGGTTTTTAATAGGTAGTTTTTTCTTTTTAAATGATTCTCTTATGCAAAGTGGTACTTGGCTATTTATAGTAGGTAGTGCACAATTAATCATAAAACCTCTAATAAAATTAATAAGTTTGATTCATGTAGCTCAAATTTATAATAAAAATTATAATAAAAACTATAATAAAAATTAAAATAAGCTATTATACACTAATATACTATTAGATATTTCATTAATTTAAGAGTTTTAAATATATAATATTATATTAATAATAAATTTTAAATATGTTAATTTTTTAAATTTTACTTTTGTAGATATTTTTAAATAAAAGAATCTTTCAATTCATAGATATTCCAACATTATTTTATTAATTAGTTATTAAAAATATTAAGGAATATTCTAATGAATATAGAACTAGATGATTCAAAAAAACTACTAGCACTTAATAAACCAAAAGGTTATATTGTTACGCGATCTGATGATCTTGGACGAAAAACTGTTTATGATCTTTTACCTGATTGGGTTTTTTCTGATGGTTGGATGCCTATAGGTCGTCTTGATTTAGAATCAAAGGGGCTTTTGCTATTTACAAGAGATGGAAAGATTGGTAATTTATTGACTAAACCTAAAAATTGTATTAAGGTTTATGAGATTTGGGTTAGAGGTCATGTAACACATGAGCATATTCTAAAAACTATAAAAGGTGTAGAGAGTCCTTATGGATTATTGAAAGCTTTAGATGTAGAAAAGATAGGTATGGCTAAAGCAAAAACCAAACTTAGAGTAAAAATAGATGAGGGTAAAAATCGTCATATTCGTAGACTTTTTGGAAGTTTAAAAGACCCAAAATTTAAAACTTCATTGAAGGTTTTAAGTTTAAGTAGAGTAAGTATTGGTGATTTTAAGCTTGATATTAAAAGTGGTGAATGGCGTTTTCTTTCTATAAAAGAAGAAAAAGTATTAATGAAAAATTTATAAGAAACAAAAAGGAAATTATGTGTCATTTAAAGTATTTACTTTATCTCAAGAACTTAATAAAGCATTAGAAAAAAATAGTTATATTTCTCCAACACCAATACAAGAAAAGGTGATTCCTCTTGTAAAAAAAGGTGTTGATGTCTTAGCACAAGCTCAAACAGGAAGCGGTAAAACAGCTAGTTTTGTTATTCCTGTATTAGAACTTTTAAAAGATGAAATAACATCTAAAAAATCAAAAATTAAGGTTTTAGTTTTAACGCCTACTAGAGAGCTTACTTTACAAGTTGCACAGACTTTTTCAACAATGAGTTCATTTTTCAAACACACACCTTTAATAGTTCCTGTTATTGGTGGAGAAAAAATTGGTGAACAACTTTTAAAGATACAAAAAGGGTGTGATATTGTAGTCGCAACTTCTGGAAGATTAATTGATATTATTGATAAAAAACAGATAGATTTATCACAAATTGAATATTTCATACTTGATGAAGCAGATAAAATGTTGGATTTTGGTTTTGCTGAAGAGCTTGATGTTATTTTAAGTGTGATTGCAAAACAAAGACAAAACCTTATGTTTTCTGCGACATATTCACCAAAAGTACTAGATATTGCTTCAAAAATAACTACAAAAGCTACAAATGTAAAAATAGAAAATACAAAATCATATGTAGAGCAAATAACACAAAGAGCTATTTTGGTAAATAAAGAGAATAAAAGTGCATTATTAAGACAAGTAATAAAGCAAAATCAGTTTAAATCAGTATTAGTATTTATGGCAAGTAAAAGAGCAGCTGATAACATAGCCGCAAAATTTAGAAAGTATGGTTTAGAAGCTGATTCATTTCATGGTGATTTGACACAAGAAGAGAGAATTTATACTCTTGATGAGTTTAAAAATAAAAAGATTAATATTTTGTTTTCAACTGATATAGCTTCAAGAGGATTGCATATAGAAGATATTGATTGTGTTATTAATTATGATTTGCCAAGAAGCACACAAACTTATATTCATCGTATAGGAAGAACAGCAAGAGCTGGAAAAAGTGGAGTTGCCATATCATTTTTAGATGATGAAAATTTAGATCATTTTAAACTTATAGAAAAAAGAAATGAGTTAGATATAAAAAAAGAGCAAATTGAGGGATTTGAGTTTAAAAGTAGTAAAAGTGCAAAGCAAAAAGGAAGCAAACCTGTTAAAGGTAAAAGAAAAAGTAAAAAAGATAAATTAAGAGAGCAAGGACTTAAATAAAACTATATGAGTGAAAAAAACAGTATATTACAAAAAATAAAATTGATAGATAAAGGTGTACTTTTTATGCTTTTAAGTGCTTTGATTTCAGCACTAAATGGAGCAGTAGCTAAAGTATTATCTGATAGTATGCATCCAATTGAGATAGTATTTTATAGGAATTTCTTAGGAATTTTGATACTTTTATATAGTTTCAAAAAGGTAAATGTTTTAATAGATAAGTCTAAACTGCACTTGCTTTTTTTACGAGGTTTTTTTGGTAGTTTAGCTATGCTTTTATTTTTTTATACAATTGGAACTATTCCTTTGGGTGAAGCTGTTGTACTAAATAAAACATCACCTTTTTTTGTAACTATTCTTGCTTATTATTTAATGAAAGAGTCTATTGGTCTTAATACATTTTTTGCATTGATTATTGGTTTTTTAGGAATTGTATTTATTATGAAACCTTTTGGTGTTGAAATATCAATTGAACATATTATGGGTGTATTAGGAGGTTTTTTCTCTGCTGCTGCTTATGCGACTATAAAAAAAATCAAAGATATTTATGATGCAAGGGTTATTATGCTTTCTTTTATGGGAGTTGGTATAATTATTCCAATTGGATTTTTTTTATTTAGTTCATATGTTGAATTTAAAATTTATACTGATATTTATATTTGGTTACTTATATTTTTTATGGCAATTATCTCTACTGCTTCACAATGGTTTTTAACTAGGGCATATAGCTTAAGTAAGGCTAGTATTATTGGTGTGATAAGTTATACAAATATACCTTTTGCTATTGGTTTTGGAGTTATGTTAGGTGATTCATTACCTGATATATATACATTTTTAGGTATTATTCTTATTGTAATAGGTGGAATTTTAGTTAGTAAAAAAGGTAAAAAATGAAAGTAAATATTCCTGGAAAGCAAGAAATAGAGATTAAAAATATTGTATTTGATTATAATGGTACGATTGCTATTGATGGTAAACTAATTGATGGTGTTAAAGAGAATATAAATGAACTTTCAAATGATTTTAATTTTTTTGTGATTACTGCTGATACTTATGGAAGTGTTGAGCAAGAGCTTAAGTCAGTAAATTGCAAAATTATTAAGATAGAAAAATCTTCACAAGATATAAGTAAAGAAAAGTTTATAAAAGAACTAGGTTCAAATACTGCTTTGTGTGTTGGCAATGGAAGAAATGATAAATTGATGTTAAAAGAGGCTATTTTAGGTATTGCAATTTTGCAAGATGAGGGTATATGTACACAGACATTGTTAAACTCTGATATTTTAGTAAAATCAATTTTGGATGTTTTTGGGTTTTTAAATGATAAAAATAGGCTAATAGCCACATTGAGAAATTAAAAGTAAGATATTAAGTAGCAAAAAATGCTACTTAAAAAGTCTTATAGACCTGTAACGTTTTCTGCTTGAGGACCTTTTTGTCCTTCACCTAACTCAAAAGTTACTTCTTGACCATCATTTAATGATGCTCTATCATATCCATTAGTGTTGATTTGACTATAGTGTACAAATACATCTTTCCCGCCGTCTTTTTGTTCGATAAAACCGAAACCTTTTTCACTATTGAACCATTTTACAGTTCCGTTTACTAATGTTGCCATTGTAATTCCTTTGTTGTTTTGTGTTAAAAGTATAATATGAGAAATTCTTTTAGATTGATTGTACTGTAACTATAAGTTGTCAATATAACGCAGACTAAAGATGTAACTCGAACCATCTTTTGTTGGTAACAGTATACATGAATTTTTCATTTATAATCTTAAAATAAACTTAAATTTCAATAAAAATAGATTAATTTGAAATTTATTTAGCTTTGTTATACTGAATAGACATTTAAGATAATATTTATTTTGAATAGTATTAAATGAAAAAACAAAGGAAGCAAATGGCGAAAAAAAATTACAACTATGAAAAAAGAGCAAGAGAGATAGAAAAACAAAAAAAGAAAGAAGAGAAGCTTAAGAAGAAACAAGCTAAAAATAATCCAGAAAATGTAGAAAATAATGAAGAGATAGAAAGTACAGAAGAGAAAAAGTAGTTTTATAGTTTTATTTTAAAAATGATAAAATTCAAATAAAAAAGAGAATAATGTTTGATAGCAATGATTATTGGGAAGAAGAGTTTAAAGATTATAAAGCAAAAGAGTTAAACTCTATTTATTTTGATAACTGTACTTTTATTAACTGTACTTTTTCAAGTGCTACTATTAGCAACTGCAAGTTTACAGAGTGTATATTTGTTAGTTGTGACTTATCTCTTTGTATTTTAAAATCTTCTACTTTTAATGATGTAACTTTTAAAAAGTCTAAACTTATTGGTATTTCTTGGAGCAATTGTGAAGAGCCTTTTGATATAAGTTTTATTTCTTGTAATATTTCTCAAAACTCTTTTCATTTACTTGACTTAAAGAAAATGAAATTTGTTGATTCAATCATTAAAGATAGTGGGTTTGAAGAATGCAATCTTGAAAAAGCTGTTTTTGAAAGATGTGATTTAGAACTTACAACTTTTTATAAAAACAACTTAAATAAAGCAAATTTTCAAACTTCAAAAAATTACTTAATAGATCCTACTCAAAATAGTATAGAAAAAGCTGAGTTTTCACTTCCTGAAGTATTGAGTTTTTTAAGTTTGTTACCTATAAAAATTAAATGAGATTTGATAGAGGGTAAAATATCCCAAATTGGGATATTATTTACTTTTTATTTGAAAAATCAAATGAATCAATATGCTCATCTATATGTTGTGCCAATAGATTTTTATACTCTTTTGTAAAGTACTCTATAATCTCTTCTTTAGCATCTTTCATATCTTGTGCAGAATCAAAATCCGTTGCTGCAACCCATGCATTGAATCTTGCTAATCCATACATAAATGAAGCACTAGCTTCTCCTGGAGTTATCATCTTTTCACTCATTTGATTATTTGCTAAGATTATGTGTTCATCAGCTCTTTGTACAAATGCTTCTTTATTATTCATGATTATTATCCTTAGTTTATTTTTGTGGATTTTAGCAAAATTAACTTAAATAGTTCAAAATTTAGATAAAATACAAAAATATTAATTAAATGATTGATAAATTTAAGCAAAGAGAAACTATGAAAAAAGTATTTAAATTAGAAGATGAAAAAAAGCATCCTGATAGAGTTTTAGAAGCAATAAAGCATGAAGTTAGAAAGTATATTAAAAGAGAAAAAAGAAAAACTTTGCCTGAGGGTGTTGACTTTTGGAAGTTTGAATGTAAAAGTGCAATTGATGATGAAGAAGTAAAAGAGATTGATTTTTTAGAAATCACAAAAGCAATTGATGAAGCTTCTATTAAAAAAGCAAAAACTTTATATTTAGAGATTATTGCAACAAATGGTTATAAAGAAAAAAAAGAGAATAATGAAGAGACTGAAACAGAATAAAGAGTTTTGTTTATGAAAGAGAAGATTTATTTAATTCCTGGGCTTATGACAGATGAAAGACTTTGGCAAAGAATTACTCCTTTATTAAAAGAGTATGAGTTAATTCATATTCCTATTCCTGCAATTACAGATTTTGATAAAATGAACGAGTTTTTAAAAAAGAAATTTGAAAGTGAAAAAAAAGTAAATCTTTTGGGTTTTTCTCTTGGAGGATATATTGCAACATATTTTGCAATTAAAAATCCAAGTTTCATAAATAGGCTTTTTATAGTTGCTGGAACACCAAGTGGCACAAATGAAATAGAAATAAAAAGAAGAAAACAAAAACTTCTTCAAATAGAAAAAAAAGGTTTTTCTACACTCTCTTATGAAAAAGCACTATCTTTAGTAGAAGAAAAAAACAAAAACGACAAAGAGTTAATCAATATTATGATTGATATGTTTACAAAGCTTGGTGAACATGAGTTTACTTCTCAGCTTACAAGTACTTTTTATAGAAAAGATTTACATAAAGAGTTGAAAAATTTGAATTTTTTGATTTATTATTTTTTTAGTAAAAAAGATAGACTTTTAAATCATGAATCTATTGAAAAATTAGAGCAAATGAATTTGGAACATATAAAAGTCATATTAAGGGATGGCACAAGTCATAATATTCCTTTAGAGGATCCTTTAACTTTAACAAAATATATAAAAGAGTGGATGAAAAGCAGATTAATCTAAACTAAACTGCTTTTTGTAATTTTCTTCAAGTGAAGTTTTATCTTTATAGCTAATAATATCTCCTATTTTAATTTCAATAATTAAATTTTCTGTTCTTTTTTCAATTGCTTCTTTTAAAACATCATTTGCATTTGATTTTATATAAACAGGCAAAATATCAAGTCTATTCTTAAGAGCAATTATTCTTGAGCCTTCTTTAAAACTACTAATTGGAGTATTTTCTTTATTTCTAGTACCCTCAGGAAAAATAAATATTGAGTGATTATTTTTTACTACTTCTTTTGTCTTTTTAAAGAAAGAAGACATATTATTTGATTCTCTATCAAGTAAAATAGTACCAGCATTTCTTGTAAATGTTCCAAAAAATGATGAGTTATATAACTCTTTTTTTGCAACCCAGTATCCTTTTATATCACTATCTTTTAAAGTTTGTTCTATTATTAAAGGGTCAATTATACTTCTATGATTTGAAATTAATAAGTATTGTCCTTGAGTTGGGATTTTCTGTTTATTTTCTATTTGTACTTTAATATTTAGTTTTGATAGAAGTTCTTCTGAATAATTTAATCTTAAATCCATTTTTTCTTTAGAAGTTTTAGTTTTTTTTAGCTTTATTCCATACTTATTGGTTAAGTACATAGCATATATTGCCATTTTTATTTTTTTTAGATTCAAAATAATTGTAACTATCCCTTTCATTTTTTTCATTATTAAATCATAAATTTACTTTTAATTTGATTAGTATTAAATACTTGATTGATTTTAAATACAAAAGTTATAGAATGCCCTTCCTTTCATAATCTATTTATACTAAAAGAGTATAATTAAGTTAGAATTGAAATTTATGGAGGATAAGATGAGTAAAGTGAAAAATGTAGTTGTTGCTATTGATACTTCAATCATGGCAAATGAGGTTTTAAAAAGAGCTTTTGATTTTGCAAACAAAGATATAGTATTGCATATTGTTCATTGCATTGATATTCCTTGGATAAATAAATTAAAAGAGAAAAAAGATATAGTACTTCAAACAAAAAGAAAATTAAAAGAGAGTATTAAAAAACTAAATAAAGAAAATAAACCTTTTAAACTAATAGTAAAAAAAGGAACACCCTCAACTGTTATTGTAAAAGAAGCAAAAAAATTAGATGCAAAATTAATAATAATAGGTGCATATTCAAAAGAGAATTTAAAAACAAAAATTTTAGGTTCAAATGCTCATAATATTGCACAAAAAAGTAATTTGCCTGTCTTAATAGTAAAAAATATGTTTGTAGAAAAGTATAGTAATGCAATTGCCTTTACTGATTTATCTAAAGTATCTAAAAAAAGTATAAAATTTACACAAAAGTTTTTTAAAGATTTGGATATAAAGCTTGTACATGCTTCTAAAAAAATAAGTGAGTTTGCCTTGGATTTTTATAAAATAAATGACCAGACTGACTTTTTGATCAAAGAAGCTAAAAAACAAAAACAAAAAGAAATTGATAAGTTTAAAAAAGATATTTGTATAAATGATATTGAAGTCTTAGAGAAGTCAGGTTCATATAATGAAGCTTTACTTTCATATGCAAACAAAGAAGATAAAGATCTAGTTATATTAGGTTCAAGAGGAGTTAAAACAGCAAGTTCTATGTTGTTTGGTTCTAAAAGTTCTTTTTTGATGAAATCTGTCTCTTCTGATGTGTTAGTTTACGTTCCACTTACAAAATAAGTCATAAGCAAAAATCAACATATTATTGACTACAATTTTGTTATGGAAAAAATAGATTTAATTAATAAAAAATTTTTAAGAAAAGATTTGATTTTAACAATAGCAAAATATCAAATCTATTATCAAATGGCACTTGGGGTTTTGGTTAAAGAGACTTGTTTTGATAAAAATGAGATAGAAAAGAAGTTAAAGCAACTGCAACTTGATATTGATGTTGAAAATATCTTAAATGTAATGATAGAACTTATTGACTCTTTTTATAATGATGATGAGTTTGAAATCATATTTGAAGATAATATAAAAGTAAACGCATTTTTGCATTCTTTAAAAGACTTTATTGAAAAAAATGATGATTTAACTAATAAAGAAAAAGTTCATATTTCATATAAAGAAAAAATAATGGATGATGCTTTTTTTGATGCAAAAATGCAGTTACATTTTGATGATGAATTAAAACATAGAGTTAACTATTGGGAAGAGTTAATTACAGAAAAAATAGCAGATGAAATAAAAGAGTCTGCATTAGATATGATAAAAGGTAAAAAATCATGAAATCATTAATCTTAAGTATGTTATTACTTTTATCTTTAAACGCAGGAATGAATAATAATAATGAAGAAGAGTTAAAAGAAAAAATAAAAGCAATGTCTGTAGAAAAGTTTGCTAGAACCTTAGCAAATAAAACTGCAAGTGCTGTTCCAATTAAGATTGATGCAATTACAACAGTTACTAAAGTTGTAGCTTTAGAAAATAGTGTAAGTTATTTTAAAAGTATTGATTTAAATCATGAAATGATGAAAGGTAAATGGGAAAATAAATCAGAATATTTTAAAACTGTTATGTTTGACCAAGATTCTAAAATAGTATGTAGAGTAGACTTTTTAAATCATATGATTGTAAATAAAGGCTTAGTGTTAAAATATTATTACACAGATACAGAACATAGACCTTTATTTAGTTATACTGTAAATAAACAAGATTGTTTAGAGCTTGAGAACTAAAGAGTTTAAAGAATTTTCAAATTCTTTTTTTAAACTCTTATATTTTTGTTCCCTTTAAGTTTATGTGACTATAATCTGCATTCAACTTAACGCGGAATAGAGCAGTCAGGTAGCTCGTCGGGCTCATAACCCGAAGGTCACAAGTTCAAATCTTGTTTCCGCAACCAATTAAAAAACTTACTTAAAATTTAAATCAAATTCTTCCCGTTATTTCTATTAAGTGAAATCCAAATTGAGTCTTAACAGGTCCATGTATTTTATTTAAATCTTTACTAAATACAACATCATCAAACTCTTTTACCATATCACCTTTTTTAAACATTCCAAGTTCACCACCTTTTTTACCTGATGGGCATTTTGAAAACTTTTTTGCAGCTTTTTCAAAACTAATTTCTTTATTATTTATCTCTTTTTGTATCTTTTTTGCTAACTTTTCAGTATTTACTAAAATATGTCTTGCTGTTGCTTGTTTTGCCATATAAAATCCTTTTTAAAGTAAATAGTAGCTAAAAGATTTTTTAAGTATAATTATATGAATGAATAAACTACCAATATATGAAATCTTAGATGATTTAAAATCAAAGCTGAGTACAAATAAAACAGTTATTTTACAAGCAACAACGGGTGCTGGTAAAAGTACAGTTATTCCTACAGAACTTTTAAATGAAACTTTTTTAAAAAATAAGAAAATTATAGTTTTAGAACCAAGACGAGTTGCTGCAAGATTTATTGCAAATAAATTAGCACAAAATCTAGGTGAAAAAGTAGGGCAAACAGTAGGCTATGAGATTAAACTTGATAGTTGTGTTTCTAAACAAACAAAAATATTAGTTGTAACAGAAGCTATTTTGATTAGAAAAATACAAGCAAATCAAAGTATTGATGATATTGGTTTAATAATTTTTGATGAGTTTCATGAAAGAAGTATTTATACAGATTTGTCATTGGCGTTTTCTTTACAAATACAAGATTATTTAAGAGATGATTTGAAGCTTTTAATAATGTCTGCAACATTAAATAGCAAAAAGTTATCTAATTTTTTAGATGCACCTGTAATAACTTCAATTGCAAAAAATTATGAAGTAAAAAGTATATATTTAAATCCTAGTGTAAAACAACCAAGTTATGGTGATATTTCATTGGTCGTTGATACTATTTATAAAGCTTTAAAAGATTGTAAAAAAGATATTTTAGTTTTTTTACCTGGTGTAAAACAGATAAATGAAGTAAAAAATAGCTTAAATATAAGTGAAGATATCTTAGTATTGCCTTTGTACTCAAATCTTGATAAAAAGCAACAAGATGATGCAATACAAGAACAAAGTAAAAGAAAAGTAATACTCTCAACAAATATTGCACAAACCTCTTTAACTATAAAAGGAGTTAATGTAGTAATTGATACAGGACTAGAAAAGGTTTCAAAGTATGATAGTTCAAATAGTATGAACCATTTGAACTTAAGTTTTATTTCTCATGAATCATCTATTCAAAGGCAAGGTAGAGCTGGAAGGTTAGAAGATGGAGTTTGTTATAAGTTGTGGCATGAGTCAAAACTTTTAGAAAAAACATCAGAACCAGAGATTTTAAGAGTAGATTTAACACAAACTCTTTTGGAGCTTTCATTATGGCAAATAGACAGTTTTGATGATTTAAATTGGTTAGATATACCAAATGAGACATCTATTTCACATGCAAAAGAGCTTTTAATAAGTCTAAATATGATTGATAAAGAGTATAAAATTACAACTTTTGGTAAAAAAGCCATAAGTTTGGGAATTCATCCTAGATTTGCCTATATGATTTTAAAAGCAAATGAGCTTGGATTTGCTTATGAAGCTTGTATTTTAGCATCAATTTTAAATGCAAATAGTTTACAAGGCGATATCTTATCTACTTTTATAGATTGTTATGAAAAAGATAAAAACTCAATACTTTTAAAAGAGGCAAGACAATACTTTATAAAATTAAAAAAATTTGAGTTTATTAAAAAAGAGAAATTCTCTTATGAACTTTTGGGCGTATTAGCTTTATATGCTTATCCTGATAGATTAGCAAAGTTAAGAGAAGAAAATGATACAAGATACAAGCTTAGTAATAGTAAAGGTGCAAAACTTCATAAAGATAGCTATTTGTTTAATGAAGTTTTTTTAGTTGTAGTTAATATAAATGCTAAAGCAAAAGATTCTTTTATAAATCAAGCTTTAAAAATTGAGTTTAAACATATAAAAAAGTATTTTAGTGCACATATAAAAAAAGAACAAAAAGTAAGTTTTGATAAAGAAAATAATAAAATTATATCAAGAGAAGAGATTAGTTTTTTAAATTTACAATTAGATTTGAAACCTTGTAAATTAGATGATTCAAACTTAAGTGAATTGATAATAAAGATTATTAAAGAAGAAGGTTTAGAGTTATTAAATTGGGATAAGAAATCTCTTTTATTAAAACAAAGAGTTGATTTTATAAACTATCATGATAAAAGTCTAAAGTTTCCTTCTTTTGAAAAAAAATATTTATTAGATAGTTTAGATGAATGGTTAGGTATATATTTAAGCGCTATAAAAACAATAGAGCAGTTAAAGAAATTGGATTTATATAATATACTACTTAATCTTTTATCTTGGCAACAACAACAAATTTTAAATGAGTTAGTACCTGCTTTTTTTGAAGCACCAAGTGGTTCAAAGATAAAAATAGATTACTCAAATATTGAAGTTGCAAAACTAAGTATAAAAATACAAGAGATATTTGGAGTATATGAAACACCAAAAGTTTTAAATAATAAACTTGCTTTACAAATTGAGTTATTAACTCCTGCTCAAAGACCAATACAAATTACTTATGATTTGAAAAGTTTTTGGGAAAACTCTTATGATGAGGTAAGAAAAGAGCTTCGTGGAAAGTATAAAAAACATTATTGGCCACAAAATCCTTATGAAGCACAAGCTACAAATAAAACAAAAAAGATGATGAAATAGTATTATTATATTTAATTTTTGAAGTTTATAAATTATTTACTATATAGGTGATAAAATATTGTTAAAATATAAAAGTTTAATATTTCTATAAAATCAAGGATTAAAAATGAAGAAGATAATATTGTTTATTATGATTATTCTTGCAAGTAATTTATTTGCTTCTTTTAAAGCTTCGAAAATAGTTGAAGCAAAAAGCATAATTTGGGGAATGGATTTTTATGATAAGAGTAAAGCAATCGTAAGTTTAAAAAATGGTTTCTTTGCTATTTTAGATACAAATAGTAATACTTTGAAATATATTAAAAAATTAGATGTTTATGAAAAAGGTCAAGCTGGTTTACTTGATGTAAAAACCTCTTTAAATTTTAAAAATGATAATACAATATTTTTTACATATGTTAAAAACATAGATAATATGGGTGTGACTACACTTGCAAAAGCAAAATTAGTAAATGAAAAACTTGTTAATATAGAAGATATTTTAGTTACTAAAAGTGCAACAAATACTACAAGACATTTTGGAAGTAGAATAACTTTTGATGAACATCATATCTTTTTTAGTGTAGGAGATAGGGGAGAAAGAGATAATGCGCAAGATTTAAGAAATCATGCAGGATCTATTATAAGATTGAATTTAGATGGCACAGTGCCAAAAACTAATCCTTTTTTTAATAGTAAAGATAGATTAAAAGAGATTTATAGTTATGGGCATAGGAATCCTCAAGGGCTTTTTTATGATAAAAATACGAAGATCCTTTTTTCAAATGAACATGGTCCAAGAGGTGGAGATGAAATAAACATAATTAAAAAAGCACAAAATTACGGATGGCCAAAAGTATCTTTGGGAAAAGAGTATTGGGCACCTATTAGTGTTGGAAAAACTCAAGAAAAAGGTATGATTGATCCTATTAAACAATATACTCCCTCAATTGCTCCAAGTTCACTAATAGTATATAGTGGAAAAAAATATAAAAGTTTAAAGGGTGCATTAATTTCTACAGCATTAAAACTAACTCATATAAATATTATAAAATTAGATGAAAACTTTAATCCAATAGATGAAAATAGAGTCTTTAGTGAATTAAAACAAAGAATAAGAGTAGTAACAGAAGATATTTTTGGAAATATATATTTTGCAACAGATAGTGGAAAAATATATAAGATAGTAGAAGTTAAAGAGAAAACTCTTTAACTTATTTACTTATTTGATTGAACACTTTTTAGTGATACTACATAAAGGACAGAAGTTTACAACTCCTGCTAATAGAGGTATTACACCTAAGAAAAACCAAGGGTTTTGAATAATAACACCAATAGTAATTAAAACTATTCCTACTAGTATTCTAATTGGTCTACAAATTCTTCTAATCTTCTCATATATATTCATAATATAACCTTTTTTTATGAAGTTTATATAATTATATCTTATGTAATATTAAATTTATTTGATAAGAAAAACTTATTTAATAGAATTTATTTTTACTTATATTTTTTTTATTTGTTTCCTTTTCATTTTTATATATTGGTATAGGTCTAAATTTTAAAAAGTCATCTAAGTAATTTTCATAATCATATTTATATGTAGTTAAATTTATTTTGATTATTACATCCTCTTTTGTATTGTAGATTATATCTATTGTATAAATTGGCTTTAAAAAGGGAGTTGTATTATATTTTGATTTTAAAGATAATATAGTCTCTCTTAAGGTTTTAAAATCTACATCTACAGTATTTACATACTCTTTTAATTTTTTTCTTGTTTGTTTTACATATTGATCAAAATCAAAATCATTGCTTACAATGTATTTAAACTCAACATAATTTAAATCTATTATTGCTTTATGAATAATCTCTGTTTCATTTAATGTTTTATTTTCAAGTGAAAGTAATTGACCAGTTTTTTGATTTTTGTATATTGTTTTAAATAGATTAACTTTTGTTATTTTACATATCTCATTTGGCGTATCTTTAAAATAAAACTCCATTCCCTCATATATAGTTGTTAAAATAGATGATTTATAAGCTAATCCTAAAAATATATTGTTTAATTGCTCTTTTATTGAAAAAAGTAAAATTAGTATTAGTGCTGATAATACAGGTATTATCACAGCTAGATTATTTTGAGATATTATAATAAATGAACTAAATAAAAACAGTATCGTATATATTTTAAGTAGATTTTGTCTTTTTAAATTTAGTGTTGCTTCAAGATTTATTTTTTTTAACTCTATTTTTGTTTTATTTATTTTATTTTTATGATATCGATTTAAAAAAATGATATGAATTATATATACTACTAAAAGTGTTACTGCTAATAGTATCAACCTACTATAATCAAAATTATTTAAAACATTTAATAAATTTTCTAAATCTGTAAATAAACTTTTTAAAATATTCATTGTATTTTTTCCATGCCTTATTTTTATTGTATATTATACTTTAAATTTTATTTTTATGAAGTATAGTTTAATCTAATAACTTCTTACTTTTTGTTATATTTATCTCTTTTTTTGATATAGTTGATTGATAAACAAGAACTTCTACTCCTTCTTTTCTAACTTCTTTTAAAGTTTCATAGTATTTAGAATCAATCTCTTTTGCTATTTTAAACTCTTTATCATCTGTTCTTTGAATAACATATAGCATTACAGCCCGATGACCCTCTTTTACCATATCTCTTAATTCATTTAAATGTTTGGTTCCTCTGCTTGTAACTGCATCTGGAAAAGCTAATGTATCATCAAGTTTTAAGCTTACGCTTTTTATTTCTACATAGCACTTTTTATTATCATGGTCATTTTCTAAAAGTATATCAATTCTACTATTTTTACCATATTTTTGTTCTGGTTTTAAGCTATCATAACCTTGAAGTTCTTTTATTGTTCCATTATTTATTGCTTCAATTGCTATTTTATTTGCAACTGTTGTATTAGTACAAATTAGATTTTCACCTATTTTTGTAAGTTCTAATGTATATTTTAATTTTCTTTTAGGATTATCATGGAAGCTAACCCAAACTTGGCAGTTATCTTCAATACAAGAAGTCATAGCACCGCTATTTGGAACATGTGCTGTTATCTCTTCTTTTGTATCTAATTTAATATCTGCTAAAAATCTTTTATATCTTTTTATTAATTTTCCCTCATATAATTTATCAAATTTCATAACTTGCCTTTTGTTTTTCTTATTTTATTTAAATTTACTTATTTATATCTAAAGTAATTAAAAACATCTATAAAAAGTAAATATAAGAAAAATTAGTGATATACTTCGTTTATGGAAAAAATAATATATAAACTATTTGTAGATGGAAGTGTTAATCCTAAGAAAAATATTGGTTTTGGGGCATATCTTTTTTGCAAAGAGTTAAACACTTGCAAAGAACAAAAAATCTTTACAAAAAAATTTGAAGACACTTCTTCTACAAAATTAGAAGTTCAAACATTTATATGGGCTGTAAAGCAAATTGATTGTAGTGAAAAGTTTATAGTTTATACAGACTGTCAAAATATTTTATCACTACTTAATAGAAGAGAAAAGTTACAAAATAGTAATTACACCACAAAAACAGGTAAAAAAGTTAAAAACGAAGAACTTTACAAAGAGTTTTTTTTACTTTATGATAAATATGATTTTGAAATTATAAAAGTAAAAGGGCACAAAAAAGCATCGACAAAAGATGAAATAGATGATTGCTTTTTTTTAGTGGATAAAGAATCAAGAGCTAAATTAAGAAATGAAATAATTTTATAATATTGTTATTATTTTATATTTTGGCTATAATTACATCAATTTAAAAAAATTGGTTTTATAAATATCATTCTACCAAAAAGACTTTGTCTGAACTAGTACAATCTACTTTTAATACCATAATTTAAAGATTTCAATAATAAATCATATTAAGGTATTATATGTCTCAAGAAAATAACTATCGAATAAAGTATCAAACCATTGAAGTTGGTACTTTAGATATTCACTTAAAAACTTTAAAAGATAAACAACAATTTTTTGATAAAGATGATATTGCACAAAAACTTGGTATTTCTTCTGCACAGTGGCCAATATTTGGTGTTTTATGGGAAGCTGGGGAAGTATTGGCAAATTTAATGTTAACTTATGAAATAGAAGGTAAGCGTATTTTAGAACTAGGTTGTGGTCTTGCTTTGGCAAGTATGGTTTTAAATTTAAGAGGTGCAAATATAACAGCAACAGATTATCACCCAGAAGTAGCAAGTTTTTTAAAATATAATAGCTTATTAAATAGTAAAAAAGATATTCCATACTTTCAAGCTAGTTGGGATGATAAGGTATCAATTGTTGAAAAATTTGATGTTATTATAGGAAGTGATGTTTTATATGAAAGAACCCATGTAAATTTACTTTCATCTTTTATTGAACTTTATGCAAATGAAAAATGTGAAATAATTATTATAGATCCTGCAAGGGGAAATCATAATGCATTTTGTAGAAAAATGGAAACATTTGGTTTTTCTTCAAGAAATGAAAAACCAATAACAGATTATTTACCAAAAGCTTTTAAAGGTAAAATCCTATATTTAAATAGATAATTTATTACTAAAAGTTACTATATAGGACAAAAATTGTCTTAAAATAAAAATTAGTTTCTTTGTATAATAATTCTTTCAATCAAATAGGAGTATTCTTTACTTATCAAAACAATAATTTACAAAAGGATAACAAAATGAAACATGAATTAATGACTTTACCTTATGAGAAAGATGCATTAGAACCATTAATGTCAAAAGAGACTTTAGAATTCCATTATGGAAAACACCATCAAACATATGTAAACAAATTAAACGAACTTATTGCTGGTAGTAAACATGAAGACTCTTCTTTAGTTGATATTATCAAAGATTCTGAGGGTGGAGTTTTTAATAATGCTGCTCAAGTATTTAATCATGATTTCTTCTGGAATGGATTAACTCCAAATGAGACATCAATCTCAAAAGAGTTAGAAGATGCAATCGTTGCAAACTTTGGTTCAGTAGAAGAGTTTAAAACAGAATTTACAAATAAAGCAGTAACTCACTTTGGTTCAGGTTGGGCTTGGTTAGTTAAAGATGAAGCTGGAAAATTAACTATTATTTCTACTTCAAATGCACAAACTCCAATCACTGAAGGTTTAACACCATTATTAACATGTGATGTTTGGGAACATGCATACTACATCGACTGTAGAAACGCAAGACCTGCATACTTAGAAAACTTTTGGAAACTAGTAAACTGGGATTTTGTAGCACAAAATCTAACTAAATAATTACCTATAAAGAGTCATATCTTCTTTGACTCTTTATATTCATGTATTGCTTTTACTGCTTGTACAGCTGCTGGAAGTAGTGCTTCACTTAAAGCAGGGTGAATATATAACATCTCTTTTAAATTTCTAATATCATTTTGAAGATGCATTATTGCTAAAACTTGATGTATCATAGTAGCACTTTCATATCCAATTAGATGACAACCCAAAATCTCATATGTATCTGGATTTAGAATAAATTTAGTTCTTGGATATTTGATTTTTAGTGCTTGAGCTTTTGCACTTGCAAGCCAACTTGTAGTTGATGTAACATATTTTATATTTTGTTCTTTTGCTTTTTTTTCTGTTAATCCAACACTTGCAACTTCTGGATGACTAAACACTGCATGGGGCATGTATTTGAATTTTAAAGGCTCCTTTTCATCTTCAAATAACATTTTAAATAGATGATTCATTTCAAATGCAGCAGCGTGTTGAAGCATATGTTCTCCACTTGCATCTCCTACTACATAAACACCTTCAACATCAGTTTGAAAAAACTCATCTCTTCTAATAAAACCTTTTTCATTTAGTTTTATATTGGTATTTTCAAGTTTTAAAGTATCTGCATTTGAAACTCTTCCTATTGCAAAAAGTAAAGCATCATTTTTATATGTTTCATCATTGTCTAACTCTATTTCAAAAGAGTTGTTTTTATATAATGCATTTTTAATAGATATATTAAATTTTACATTTACATTTTTGCAGTATTGTTCTTTGAAAATTTCACTTATTTCTTCATCTTCATTTTCCAAAAGAGTATCACCTCTTACTAATTGCGTTGTTTCTACTCCAATGGCATCAAAAAAGTTTGCTAACTCACAAGCTATAAAACCACCTCCAACTATTGTTATAGATTCAGGTATCTCTTTTATCAAAGGAAAAATATCATCACTTGTCCATGCATTTTCAAGAGGAACTTTTGCAGGTCTTGTTCCTGTGGCAACTATTATTTTAGGTGCAGTTAGTTTTGTGTTATTAACTTCTACTATTTTATCATCTAAAAAGCTTCCCTCACCTTTGAATATAGTTACATTTTCATTAAATTTCTTTTTATAATTTTCTTCAACACTATAAATATACTCATTTGTGCGTTTAAATATCTCTTCTTGGTCTATATTATCTACAATTGCTCTAATAAAGTGCTTTTTTGAGTCTTTTATTTCTCTAATTTTTTGGGCATAGCCTATTAAAAGTTTTGATGGAACGCAACCTCTATTTGGACATGTGCCTCCAAGAGTAGACTTTTCAATAAGTGCTACTTTTTTACCTAGTTTTCCAGCTTTTGCAGCAATATTACTAGCTCTTCCTGCTCCAATTATTATCAAATCAAAATTTTGCATATTGTATCCTTTTTTAAAAACTATTCTTCCACAAATATCTACTAAAATAATTCTAACAAATAAAAAGGATTTCAACGTGAAAAAAACATTAGTTTTACTTCTTTTGATGATAAATTTACTTTTAGCTACACAAATTTCAGCTTTTAATGAAAGTGAGTTAAAAGAGTTTAAAAATCACATACCTTTTAAAATAGAAAAAGGTATTTTAAAAGTCAATGCATTAGGTGGTTTTGCAGATGGAAGATATAAGCTTGAGAAGATTAAAAGTAAAAAAATAGATAATAGTTTATATAAATTAACTTTAGGTTTTGAAAAGAAAAAGAATAAATTCATAAGATTAAAACAAAAAAGAGTAATTTTTATTTTATATAATGGTAAAAAAATGTGGATTAAGTTTAAAGGTAAAATATATAAGTATAACTTATTTGTAGATGAATATATCATAGATGATAAAATATTTTATAAGCAAAAAAGGAGTACACTAAATGCAAAGATAGATAAGATGAACTTATTATTATCTTTTAATTGAATTATAAAGGAGTAAAATGTTGTCAAATTTAAAAGGCGACTTTTTTGGTGGTTTAACAGCTGCAATTATTGCATTACCTTTAGCTTTAGCCTTTGGTGTGGCAAGTGGTGCTGGTGCAGTTGCTGGGCTATATGGAGCAATAATATTAGGTTTTTTCGCTTCTTTATTTGGTGGTACTTCTTCTCAAATATCTGGACCTACTGGTCCAATGACAGTTGTTGTTGCAAGTGCTATTGCAATGTTTCATAATGACATTAATGCAGTAATGAGTGTTGTACTTCTTTCAGGTCTTTTTCAGATTCTATTTGGAGTTTTAAAAATAGGAAAATTTGTAAGATATATTCCTTATCCTGTGATTTCTGGATTTATGAGTGGAATTGGAGTTATTATTATAATTTTACAAATAAATCCTTTTTTAGGAGTTGATTCTGAAAGTTCTGTGTTAAAAACTATATATGAATTATCATCAACTTTTACGAACTTAAGTTTTGAGGCATTTATATTGTCTTTTTTTACTTTGTTAATTATGATTATAACTCCAAAAAAAATTGCAAGTTTAGTGCCTCCTGCACTTTTAGCATTAACTACTATGACAATAATTAGTGTATTTTTTAGTTTTGATGTAAAAACAATAGGTGAGATTCCAACTAGCTTACCAGAGTTTACAATGCCAGTTTTTGAATTTTCAAAATCTAAAGATATAATTCTTCTAGCAATAACTTTAGCACTTTTAGGAACAATTGATACTTTATTAACATCATTGGTTGCAGACTCAATTACTAAAACTAAACATAGTTCTAATAAAGAGCTAATTGGACAAGGAATTGGAAATACCCTTGTAGCTTTTGTTGGTGGAATACCAGGAGCTGGTGCTACTATGAGAACTGTTGTTAATGTAAAAAGTGGTGGAAGAACAAAATTATCAGGGATAATTCATGCTTTAGTTCTTGTATTAATTGTACTCTTTTTAGCTCCAATTGCTTCACAAATTCCATTAGCTGTATTAGCAGGTATTTTGATGAAAGTAGGACTTGATATTTTAGATTATAAGTTTTTAAAAGTTGCAAAGTATGCACCTAGAAATGATATGATAGTTATGATAATAGTTTTTTTATTAACTGTATTTGTTGATTTAATAATGGCAGTTGGTGTAGGTATTACTTTAGCTTCACTTTTAATAGTATATAGAATTTCAAAAGAGGCTAAATTAAATATCTCTTTTGAAAAAGAAGTTTTTTCAGAAGAAAAAGGAAATGAAAAAGTAAGAGTTTTAGATATAAATGGCGCTTTTTTCTTTGGTTCGGCATCTTTTTTTGAAGAAGAAATAAATAAATTATTGGATACTGAAAAATTAATTATAAACTGCACAAATGTTCCTTTTATGGACATCTCTGCAATTTTTACATTAGAAGAGCTGATTTTAAAACTTAAAGATTTAAATATAGAAATTTGTCTAGTTTTAAAACAAAGACATATTGATAAAATACAAACTGTAGATAAAAGAGAGATTTTTAAAGATATACCTATTTATAAAACAGTAAAAGAGGCTTTAGATTAAGAGTTTACTCTTTATCTAAGCCATCTACTATAATAGCACCTATTGAAGCTGGCATTGATATTACAATTATTCGTTTAATTGCAAGTAGGGTGTCTGTAAATAGTGGTAGTTTGTTAAGTGCAAAAAGTGTTAAACTTACAACTAAGATAGTTATAAAATAAGCTATGAAAATTCTAAATATAAATATAAAAACTCTTGATTTAATATTTGTTTGGAAAATACTTCCATATGTATAAATACTCAAGAAACAAACTGTTAAAAATATTAATAAACTTAAGTTTAAAGTAGGAAGAGTTTGCGCTATATCCCATGCTTCTTGTGAAAAAGAGATTGGTACACATAATGCAAATGCACCAATTATTAACTGTGAAATATCTTCTGTATTAAATCTTAAGTTTCTCAAATTTAACCTTTATTTTTTACATCATCAAAATCTTCTCTTACAATATCAATCTCTTCTTGAAATGATTTTGCATCACCATAATCAAAAAACTTGTTATATCTTGAGTGTGTATCTTTTGTTTTATCTGCATGTTTAATAGGACACCAATATTGTTCTGTTCTTCCAGCAACTTCTCTAACATATCCCATTAGACCATTGAAATATTCACAATATAGACAGTTTATTTGTTGTATTTTATTTAAATAAAATAGATTATATCTATCAATAATTATGTAATCTTTTCTATTTACTTTAGGAATTCTATAGATTGGAAAACATATTGCTTGATATAATGAAACAATAATATCAAGTAAAAAAGCAGGAATTAAAACTGACCAAATTATAGGAATTGTAAGAATAATACTTATTCTTTCTCTCCATAAATATTTAAATGAGTTTATAACCTTACTTTTATATTCATTTATATACTCTCTATCAAATTGAAATTTTTTATTAAAATTTTTGTCAAAGTAAAACTTTTCTTTATTTTTTTCATACTCTTTTTTTAAGTCTTCTTCTAAACTTTTAATTTTTGTATAGATTTCATTTATTCTGCTATTGTTTGACATATTTTCCCTTTTTAAATTTAATTATCATAGCTTTAAATACCTTAACTGTAAGTTATTAAATCATCTTTTTATGCTCTTTAGATACAATAAAAAATGAGAAAAGAATTAATAACACAAATGGGGTTTAAAAAGTTTTTAGATGAATTTAATAATCTTCTAAAAATAGAAAAGCCATATTGGGTAAAAGAAAAAGAAATAGCTGCACAATTTGGAGATAGAAGTGAAAATGCAGAGTATATAAGTGCAAAAGAACAAATAAGAAATATTGATAAAAGGCTTAGATTTTTAGATAAAATCATAAAAAATACTGAAGCTATAAAAACAGAACAACTTTCCCATGAGAAAGTAAATTTTGGTTCACAAGTTACAATACTTAATTTAGATACTAATGAAGAAAAAATGTATATTATTGTAGGCACATATGAAACAAACCCAAGTGAAAATATGATTTCAAATAAATCTCCTTTAGGCAAAGCTCTTTTAAATAAATCAAAAAATGAAGAGTTTGAATTTATAATAAATAATGAGACTTTTGTATATGAGATTTTAGATATTAAAAAATATAATTTTAAAGTAGATTGATGAATATATTAAGTTTAGAAAAAATAATAGATGAAAATTTAAAAAATAAAACGCAAGAGTACAAAAGATTATTTCATGGAAGAGGTAATTTTTATGAAGATTTTAACTATTTAACAATAGATAGCATTGATGATATTTTATTTGCAACAATTTTTGAAGAAATAAATAAAGATATTGAAAAAGAGATTATTGATTTTTTAGAAAAAATATATGAAAAGTATTACTATAAAACATTAGTTTTGCAAAGAAGATATTTAAATAATGGTGAAAATGAAGTTTTAAAAGGAACTTTAAATAAACAAAATCATGCAATAGAAAATGGTTTAAAATATAGTATTAATTTTTCAAATAAAAATATTGGATTTTTTGCAGATATGAAAAAAGGTCGTCAATTTGTATATGAAAATGCAAAAGATAAAAAAGTATTAAATCTTTTCTCTTATACATGCTCTTTTAGTGTGTGTGCAATTAAAGGTGAAGCAAAAGAAGTTGTCAATATTGATATGGCAAAAAATGCATTAAATACTGGACGTTTAAATCACCAAATAAATAATCTTGATACCAAAAATGTAAAGTTTCTACCCTATAATATACTAAAATCATGGGGAAAAATAAAAAAATTTGGACCTTATGATCTTATAATTATAGATCCACCTTCTTTTCAAAAAGGAAGTTTTGCTGCAACAAAAGATTATGAAAAAATAATTAAAAGATTAGACTCTTTAGCTTCTGAAAAATGTATAATTTTAAGCTGTTTAAATGCGCCAGAATTAGATACAGATTTTATAAAAAGCTTATTTGAAAAGTTTGCACCTGAATTTAAATATGTAAAAAGATTAGATAATTTAGAAGAGTTTATTTCAAAAGATAAAGAAAAAAGTTTAAAAAATATGATATTTGAAAAATCATAAAATTATATTTGTAGCCCCATAGCATTATGAGGCTATATTAGTATTTGGATTTATACACTCTTTTAATATTGTTACACTTGTATAAATAAAAAACATTACACTAATTGCAACAAAAGACAAAGCTGCTTTAATCATCTTAAATCCTTTCTTAATTTATTTTGTTATTTTAATTTTATAATTTAAGTATTACAAAATGGTTGCAATTTAAAACTATTAAGATAGAAAAAATTTAAATAAATTTACAAAAAATGGCAGAAAGTTTTAAAATAAAATAAAATTTTGTTATACTTTTGCTTTTAAATTTTAAAATTAGATAATAATTAAATTATAGTGATAGGATTTATATGGCTCAAAATGGTTTACTACAAAGATATCTCAATGGAAATTTAGTCTTGCAAATTTTAATAGGTATTGTTCTTGGTGTTGTTGTTGGTTTTTTATCGAAGGATTTAGCAAATGCTGTTTCTATTCTTGGAGTTTTATTTGTTGGAGCATTAAAAGCAATAGCTCCTATATTAGTTTTTATTTTAGTATCAACTGCAATTGCTACAAAAGAGATGGGAGTTCAGACTAAAATAAAACCAATTATAATTTTATATTTAGTAGGTACTTTTTTAGCTGCATTGGTTGCTGTTAGTGCAAGTTTTTTATTTCCTATTGAATTGGTTCTTCCTGATGCACAAGAAAGCTCTTTAACTCCTCCTGATAGTGTAATATCTGTATTAAAAGGTGTTTTATTTAATATGGTAGACAATCCAATAAATGCTCTTCAAACTGGGAACTTTATAGGTATTTTAGTTTGGGCAATTGCATTGGGGTTTGCCATGCACTATAGTAGTGAAGATACTAAAAATGTATTTTTTGATATATCTTTAGGTGTTACAAAAATTGTAAAATTTATTATTAAACTTGCTCCTTTAGGTATTTTTGGTCTTGTTGCAAATACTTTTGCAAAAACAGGATTTGATGCACTTTTTAGTTATGGAAAAATCTTAGCTTTATTAGTAGGAACAATGCTTTTTATAGCATTTGTAGTAAATCCTATAATTGTATTTATTAAAATAAAAAAGAATCCTTTCCCTTTAATTTTTACTTGTATAAAAGATAGTGCGATAACTGCATTTTTCACAAGAAGTAGTGCTGCTAATATTCCTGTAAATATGAACCTTTGTAAAAAATTGAATCTTGATGAAAATACTTACTCTGTTTCTATTCCTTTAGGAGCTAGTACAAATATGGCAGGAGCAGCTGTTACTATTACTATTTTAACTTTAGCAACTGTACATACTTTAGGAATTACTGTTGATTTAGGAACTGCACTTTTACTTAGTATTATATCAGCATTAGCTGCTTGTGGAGCTTCTGGTGTTGCTGGTGGTTCACTTCTTTTAATACCACTTGCTTGTTCACTTTTTGGAATCTCAAATGATATTGCGCTTCAAGTAGTTGCAATTGGTTTTGTAATTGGCGTGGTTCAAGACTCACTTGAAACGGCATTAAACTCTTCAACTGATGTACTTTTTACTGCAAGTTGCGCTTCAAAGGCTTAATTAAGCTCTTTGAGTATATGCTATAATCTAATAAATTATTTTAAAGGTTATAGCATATGAGTATTATCTCTTCTGTTATTATTTTTATCAGAAAAACCTTCTTTAACTTCTGCTTTAATGCTTTTTGCAAGTGGAGGAATTTTGTACTTAATTTTTCAAGATATTGCACCTAGTTTAAAATATAAAAATAATAGGATTCTTGCTATTGGCGTAAATATTGGTTTTATTGTGGGTATTTATGGGAATAGTTTTACATAATTTATGCGTATATATTAAGAAAAGTTATAATATATACTGTTTTATGTTTCTTTATGATAAAATTTTCGGCTAATTTTACTTAAAAATCATGGGGAAATATATGAAAAAAAATCGTTGGCTTATGGCTCTTGCTGCTGTTGGTGTACATATTTGTATAGGGTCTGTTTATGCTTGGAGTGTTTATGTAAATCCTATTCAAGAACAGATGAAGTGGGATTTAACTGATGTGACAATAGCATTTAGTATTGCTATATTCTTTCTTGGCTTATCTGCTGCACTTATGGGTAAATTTGTTGAAAAAAATGGACCTAGAGTATCTGCAACAATTGCAGCTTTTGCTTTTGGTATAGGAACTGCTGGTTCTGGACTTGCCATTTTAATGGAATCAAAACTTTTACTTTATTTTTTTTATGGAGTCTTAGGTGGATGTGGATTAGGAATAGGTTATATTTCACCAGTATCAACTTTAGTAAAATGGTTTCCTGATAAAAGAGGTCTTGCAACAGGACTTGCAATTATGGGATTTGGTTTTGCTTCAGCTATTTCAGGTCCAGCAATAAAGTTATTAATTGGTTCTGTGGGAATTGCAAATACATTTTTTATTTTAGGAAGTGTTTATTTTATCGTAATGTTTATTTCAGCAATGTATTTGCAAGCTCCAAAAGAGGGCTATATGCCAAAGAAATTTAAGAAAAAAATCAAAGAGGGTAAAAAGAAAATCAAAAAAGATTTATCTAGTATGGGCTTAAATGAAGCTATAAAAACACCTAGGTTTTATGGTCTATGGATTATGTTATTTATAAATGTAACATGTGGAATTGCAATAATTGGAGTTGCTTCTCCTCTTCTTGAAGAAGTTATGGGTATTACGGCTCTTGCAGCTGCTGCTGCAGTTGGTTTAATGGGTGTCTTTAATGGACTTGGAAGAATTTTTTGGGCTAGTATTTCTGATTTTTTAACAAGACCTATTGTTTATATAATATTTTTTGCAACACAAGCAGTTGCTTTTTATGCTTTACCAAATATTAGTGAGCTTATACTATTTCAAATTGTCTTATATTTTATAATGTCTTGTTATGGTGGTGGATTTGCTTCAATTCCTGCTTATATTGGAGATATTTTTGGAACAAAAGAGTTAGGTGCTATTCATGGGTATATTTTAACTGCTTGGGCAGCAGCTGGACTTGTAGGACCTTTAATTATTTCAAATGTAAAAGATGTAACAGGAAGTTATTCTCAAACATTATATGTATTTTCAGGCTTTTTTTGTATCGCATTAGTTGTTTCTATTTCAATGCTTTTAAATATAAAAAACTTGAAAAAAGAGTTAGAAGATTAAAACAAAAGGGCAAAAAGCCTTTTTGCGTGTTAAATCGTATGATTTAATAGATTTATTAGTACTATTTTTATATTATACACGGTTAAAAATACAATAAGGTTTACTTTGGTTGAAATTAAAAATTTAAATAAATATTATGGGCAGATGAAAGTACTAAATGATATTAACCTTACTATTGAAAAAGGTGATATTTTTGCTATTGTAGGGCATAGTGGTGCTGGAAAATCTACACTTTTAAGATGTATTAATGGACTTGAAGGTTATCATGATGGTTCACTTATAGTAAATAATAAAGAAGTAAAAACATTAAAAAGTACTAAATTAAATGAGTTTAGAAAAAAAATTGGAATGATTTTTCAACACTTTTCACTTCTTCAAAGGAAAACAGTTTATGAAAATGTCTCTTTACCTATGGAAATTTGGGGATATAAAGAGAGTGAAATAAAGAAAAAAGTTGATGATTTATTGCATCTTGTTGGACTTTCTAATAAAGCTAAGTCATATCCAAAAGAGTTAAGTGGTGGACAAAAACAAAGAGTTGCAATTGCAAGAGCATTAACACTTGATCCTGATATTTTATTAAGTGATGAAGCAACTTCTGCTCTTGATCCAAATACTACAACATCAATTTTAAATCTTTTAAAAAAAATTAATGCAGAATTAAATATTACTATTATTTTAGTAACTCATGAAATGGAAGTAGTAAAACAAATAGCACAGAAAGCTTTACTTTTAGAGTATGGAAATATAATAGGTTTAGATGTAACAGAAGATCTGTTTTTGCAACCTGATGCAAAAATGAAAAGATTTTTAGGTGAGGATGAAGTAGTACCACAAGAGGGAGTAAATATAAAAATATACTTTCCAAAAGATAATGCACACCAATCACTTATTACTTCAATGGCAAGAGAGTTAAATATGGATTTCAATATTGTTTGGGGAAAACTTGAAGAGATAAACACTCATATTATTGGAAATATGGTTATAAATATTCAAGAAGAGCAAAAAGATGAGGTTTGCAAATATTTAGAAAATAGACAAATTACTTGGGAGGTATTAAAATGATAGATATTTTATTGCCAGCAATTTGGGAAACTATATATATGAGTGTAGTTTCAACTTCAATTGCTGTTATTATAGGTTTTTTTACAGCTATTGTTTTAATACTTACACAAAAAGATGGATTGATGGAGAATATACAACTATATAGAGTTTTAGATGTAGTTATAAATACTTTAAGATCTTTTCCTTTTATTATTTTAATGATTGTATTATTCCCTGTGACAAAAATGATAGTTGGAAAAAGTATTGGAACAACTGCTGCTATAGTTCCACTTACAATTGGTGCTGCTCCTTTTATTGCAAGATTAATTGAGAGTGCTTTAAAAGAGGTTGATCAAGGTGTTATTGAAGCTGCAAAATCATTTGGAGCTGGAAATTTCCAGATAATATTTAGAATAATGTTAGTTGAAGCATTGCCTGGTATTATTTCAGCCATTACTTTAACTTTAATTACTGTTGTTGGGTTTTCTGCAATGGCTGGGGCTGTTGGAGGCGGAGGACTTGGTGATGTAGCAATCAAATATGGTTACTATAGATTCCAAACTGACATTATGATGTATACTGTATTGGTTTTAATCATAATAGTACAGATATTTCAAAGTTTAGGTGATTATTTATATAAAATTACAAAAAAATAAAGGAAGGAAATAAATGAATAATTTTTTTAAAGTTGTTTTAGTTGCACTAGTTGCATTGTTTTTAGGTGCTTGTTCAGATAATAATGATAAGCAAGAACAAAAAGTTCAAG
Organism: Malaciobacter canalis; assembly: GCF_008000835.1. Lineage (GTDB taxonomy): Bacteria > Campylobacterota > Campylobacteria > Campylobacterales > Arcobacteraceae > Malaciobacter > Malaciobacter canalis. The sequence goes on along the minus strand of NZ_CP042812.1, from coordinate 1,729,693 downwards.
AGAAGAAAGTTATAAAAGTTGGAGCTACTCCAATTCCACATGCAGAGATTTTACAAGAAGTAAAAAAAATCTTAGCAAAAGATGGTTACACACTAGAAATTGTTGAGTTTACTGATTATGTTACTCCAAATATTGCAGTTGAAGAGGGTGAATTAGATGCTAACTTTTTCCAACATTTACCATATATGGATGAATTTAATAAAAATAAAAATACTCACTTAGTTAAAACTGTAAATGTTCACTTAGAGCCAATGGGAATCTATTCAAACAAAATAAAATCATTAAAAGAGATTAAAGAGGGTGATACAATAGCTGTACCAAATGATCCAACAAATGAGAGTAGAGCTTTAGATATTTTACAAAGAGAAGGTTTATTAACATTTAATGATGTAGAATTAAAAACTGCAAAAGATATTTTAGATAATCCAAAAAATCTTAAAATTGAAGAGTTAGATGCTCCTCAATTACCAAGAGTTTTAGATGAAGTTACAGCAGCAGTTATTAATACAAACTATGCATTATTATCAAATCTTAATCCATTAAAAGATGCTTTAGCAATTGAATCAAAAGATTCTCCTTATGCAAATATTGTAACTATTAAAGCAGGTAATGAAAATAAAGAGTATATTAAAGCTTTAAATAAAGCAATAACTTCTGAAGAGATTAAAAACTTTATTAGAACAAAATATGAAGGTTCTATTATAGAAGCTTTCTAAAATTGTTAAAAAAAGGGGTTATTCTCCTCTTTTTTAACAATTAACTACTATTTTCTTTACAATAAATTTCCCTTTAGGTATAATCTTATAAATAAATATGAGGGAAAAGTATCAAATGATACAAAACTAATAACTTGCAAGAATTTAAAATTACAGACGAAATAAAAAACTTAGATTTAACAAATATAAGAAGCAATCTTTTTCATTATAAATATGATAATAAATATTTGAAAAATCTTTATACAAAAGATGGAACTTTAAAAGAGGAATCAAAAGAGAGTCCTACTTATCATAGTTTCAAAGGTGAAGTATTTGAAAATATTATTTATGAACATTTATTAAGATTTGCACAAAACAATGATGAAATAAAGCGTTTTGTTTTAAAAGGTCCTCATCAAAATAAAAATAATATATTTAAAAAAAATGGACTTTTAATAGATAAAGGTGCTCAAATTGTTTATAAATCAGTTTATAAAGATATTAGCGAATTTGATGCATTGTTTTTTACAAAAGATAGTATATATTTTGTAGAAATGAGTAAATCAAAAAAAACTTCGGGTTTAAATAAAAGATTATTTAAAAAATTTGCTTTATTAAAATTACTATTTCCAAGTTTTGAGATTAAGGCACTTATTGTTTTAACACAAGGTTCTATAGGTCTTAGTAGATTTCCAGATTATTGTACAATTTGGATTACTAAAGAGTTTGATGATGAACAGATTTTAAAAGAGCTTATATTAAATAAAGTTAAAAAAGAGAGTTTAATAGAGTATAAAGATAAAAAGTTTATTGAAGCTTTAAATGTAAGGTATAAAAAATTTTCTTACTTTGAAACGCTAGAGTGGATTTTGCATAAAAGTAGGGCTCACCAAACTCATGCTGTTGATTTGAGCTTTTTTAAATGTAAAAAATTATCTTTGTATTTTGATATATTTACTAAACTTTATATAGGTTTTATAACAATAAAAGATTTTAAACAACTTGTTCCTTATGAAGGTGATGTTAAAGATAATAAAGTGATTGTAACAATAGAAAAAATAAATCAAAAAAAGTTTGAAATTGTTTACTATTTAAGACAGACAAATCATAAATTAAAAAGAGTATCATATTCAAAAGAGAAATTATCTATTGAAGATAAAGATCCTGAAGGATTTACTAATAAAGAGACAAGATTTATCTCTAAAATTTTATTACCTGAACATAGACTTCTTATAAAAAATATAAATAATTTAAGTAAGAAACTAGAAGAGAAATATTTAGTAAGTTTGTAATTCTTATATAATAAGAACTTCTTTTATTCTTTTTTTATTAAAAGCTAATATAATAGCGAAAAAATTTGGAGATTTTATGTTATTACTTGAAGCTTTTGGTGCTATCTTTTCTATTTTAGGTGCATATTTAATGTCCCTTAGCACTAAACACAATCAAAGACCTTTATACTTAGCTTTTATAAGTTTTTTAGCTGCAAACCTATCTTTATTTGCATTCTTTTTATTTGCAGGTAAAGTACCAATGATTATACAATTAGTATTTTTTTATGCTGGAGCCTTTTTAGGGATTATTAAAAAATCACCAAATCCTAAAAGAGATTTTAAAATTGTAACGACTATTTCAATAATCTATTTTTCAATACTTGCAATAATTTTATATTTTCAATCTATCTCTTCAATTGATTTTGAAGTATTGATTTTAGATAGTACTGCTGCATCTATGGCAATTCTTGGGAATTTCTTTTTATCAAGTAGAAGTCATATTAGAAGATCATATGCATTCATACTATTTTTTATAGCTGATGTTTTATATGTATATGTGGGATATTCAAATGGCTTTTATTTCTTTATGGCACAATCAATGTTTTTTATATATACATCTTTTAATGGATATAAAAATACAATGAAAGAAGAGATTGATGATTTTATAATTAGAATTAAGAGTAGATTTTAACTCTTAAGTCTCTTTTTTTACTACAACTTATTTGATACTTAACTAGTTTTTCAAATGGTACTAAAAAACTATCTAAATATTCTAAATCAATATTTTCAATATTATGTTTATTTAATAAGCAAAGAATCTCTTTTGTAGATTCAATTGTTGAAAGACAATAGTTTTGTGGTTGTGTTTTAAATTTATATGCAGATTGTTTTGTTGTTTTAAAACTTATTTTAGGTAAATGTTGTAAATTTAAACTTCTTTTTAAAATTGCTTTTGAACATGCCCATGTAGAATCTATAATAAATATAAGTTGTTTCTTTTTACTTTTTATGCTTGTTGTATTTAGTAAAATTGACTTTTCATCAGGATATAAAATAAAGCATTCATATTCATCAATATAGTTGTTTATTTCTTTATGTTTTGTAAAATCAATACCAATATAAATTTTAGAGTTATTAAGTTGTAAGCTAGTTATTTTACCTGTTGTATTTTTTGTTTTTCTGTACTCTTTTGGGTGCATTAATATAATAAATTTTGTATTTGTATCAAAACTATTTATGTATTGACATAAACATGAGGTTTTTGGTCTATTACATTTGTAACAAAACTCTCTTTGTGTAAGTATATTTTTCAATAATTTTCCTTTGATGACATTATAGTAAAAAAAACTAGAAAGGATAATTATATAAAAGTATATAATATCAATAACCATTATCAATATACTTTAAGTTTTGATATGCTAAAGTTTTATAACTAAACACAAAAAGGGTTAAGCATGAGTACAAATATTTTTGTAGATGATAAATCAATAGATAAAAGTCACTCATTTAAAAAGCTAATATTTAGCGGGTTAGATATTAATTATCAAGATTCGCAAGGCTGGTGTATGCTTTTTGAAGCTATTGTTTATAATGAAAATATTGAAGCAGTATTATCTTTAAATCCTAATATTAATTTAAGAGATAAAAAAGGTAGAAATGCACTTTATTGGGCTATAAAATATAAGAATTTTAAAGCTGTTAAACTATTGATTTCAAAAGGAATTGATATGTATGTAACGCCTACACTTTATGCAGTACATTTTGCAGTTTATAATGATGATGTAAAAATGCTAAAATGCTTAAAAAATTGTGATGTTGATATTAATTATTTAGATGAGATTAATGCAACTGCATTAATATATGCAGTTTTATATAATAAAGTGCATTGTGTTGACTATTTAATAAATAATAATGCTAACATTAATCAAGTTGATATTTTAGGAAATAGTGCATATACTTTAGCCTATGAGTTACAAATGAATAACTTGATAAAAAAGTTTGATAAACTAATCAAATAACAAAAAAACTCTATCTAAATACTTTTTTTATGGTTATAATAAAATAAAAGGAGTATTTATGCAAACCTTTACAAAACAAACTTATATAAATACAAGTTTAGAAGAGTTATTTAAGTTTCATTTAGATTCAAATAATCTTATAAAAATCACTCCTAAAAATATTAAAGCAGAACTTTTAACAAAGGATGTAAGTCCAAAAGAGGGTGCAATTTTAAAAATAAAAACTATTAAAAACTTCATTCCTTTTACTTGGGTAGTAAAAATAGAAAAGATGGATTATCCTAATATGTTTATGGATGTTGCTATAAAATCACCTTTTAAGTTTTGGGAACATTCTCATATATTTGAGCAAGAAGATGATAAGGTTTTGCTAAAAGATGTGGTAAGATATGAGTTGCCTTTTGGTTTTTTAGGTTCTTTATTAGATAGTTTTGTAAAAAAAGATTTGGAGCAAATGTTTGAATTTAGGCATGAAGTGACTAAAAAAATTTTAGAAGGTAAAATATGAGGTTATTAATAAGTACTATTTTATTAGTAAGTTCACTAATAGGAGCTAATATGAAAACTATATATGATATTGAAGTTGAGACGATAGATGGGGAAAAGATCAGTTTAAATGAGTATAAAAACAAAGTTTTACTAATAGTAAATGTAGCTAGTAAATGTGGATTTACTTCACAATATGAAGGTTTAGAAAAGTTATATGATAAGTATAAAGATAAAGATTTTGTTGTTTTAGGTTTTCCTTGTAATCAATTTATGAATCAAGAACCAGCTACAAATGAAGAGATAAAAGAGTTTTGTAGTTTAACTTATGATGTTAGTTTTCCAATGTTTTCAAAAATTGATGTTAATGGAGATGAAGCTCATCCTTTATACAAATTTTTAAAAAGTAAAGCTTCAGGTTTTTTAGGAACAGAAGCTATAAAATGGAACTTTACAAAATTTTTAATTGATAAAAATGGAAATATAATAAATAGATATTCTCCTTCTACGACACCTAAAAGTTTAGAAGATGATATAGAAAAATTACTTTAGGAGAAATTTATGGACTTAAGTTCTATGAGAGAAGAGTACGTAAATAATGGCTTAAGAAGAAAGGATTTAGATCAAAATCCTATAAAACAGTTTGAAAAATGGTTTGAACAAGCAATGAGTGCAGATTTAATAGAACCAAATGCAATGACTTTAGCAACAGTAGGTAAAGATATGATGCCCTCAATAAGAACTGTATTATTAAAGTTTTTTGATGAAACTGGTTTTGTTTTCTTTTCAAATTATGAAAGTGTAAAGTCAAAACAGATGGAAGAAAACTCAAAAGTTGCACTTCATTTTGCATGGCTTGGTTTAGAAAGACAAATAAAAGTTGAGGGTAGGGCTGAAAAAATATCTTCATCAAAATCATTGAAATATTTTTTATCAAGACCAAAAGGAAGCCAAATAGGTGCTTGGGTTTCACAACAAAGTCAAGTTGTTAGTTCAAGATCAGTTTTAGAAGCAAAGTTCAATGAAATAAAAAGTAAATTTGTAAAAGGTGAAATTCCCTTTCCTTCTTTTTGGGGAGGTTATATAGTAAAGCCTGAAAAAATTGAATTTTGGCAAGGTGCAAAACATAGATTGCATGATAGATTTCAATATACTTTACAAGATAATAACACTTGGCAAATTGATAGACTAGCCCCTTAGGGCTAGTTTTTTAATAACTCAAATTTTTATAGTCATTATTTAATAAATCTTTTGAAACATCCATTGGTTTAGCAACAGTTATATTTGACATTAAATCAGTTTTTTGAAGATTTTTATTTGGTAAGTATAAAGGACAAACTTTAACACTTGCACCTTTATTTATTATTGCTTTTAGCATCATTTTTGGAGATTTATCCATTGGCTTTAAAACTTCACTTTTACTATTTTTAAGTGCTAAATCACCAGCTTTTGAACAAAGTACCATATTTACTTTTTTATTTTGTTTTAAAGTCATCATTGATAGAACCATTGACATCATTTGTGTTTGAGCATCATCTGATGTAACTAAAACATTTAATCCTTTTGCACTATTTGCAAATGCAGAAGTACTTAAAAACAAACCAAGAGTAGAAATTGCAAGTAGTTTTTTCATAATTATTCCTTATGTATAAGTATTAAGAATTATTATAATTAATAATATCTTATATATAAGTTAAAACTATTATTTACTTGTGTGGGCTTTTTGATTTTCTCTTTGAATTAGTTCATCGAAATTTTTGCCACCAATATTATAAGCTCTACCAAAACCAAATACAGCTTCACCATAATTTACTTCTAATTCAAATAGATTAAAATCACTCATTTTTCTTGTCATTTTGACTGTTTTTTTATCTAAATTTTCAAACTTATCTAGTATTGATTCAAATTTATCTGAATCTCTTTTTATTATTGTGCTATTTGCTTGAAAAATTACTCTTTTTCTTGCAAAAATATTTTCACAATTATTTTCATCTTCTATAAAAAATATTGATACTTTAGGATTTGATTTTAAGTTTCTTGCATGTTTTGCCATATCACTTAAATAGACATAATATCGATTATTATATTTAATAAATGGTGCATAACTATTAAATGGAAAGTCATTTTCATCAATACTTGCAAGTATTATGGATTTGAAACTGTTAATAAATTCATTTAGCATATTTTTCTAACCTTTTTATATAAAAAAGAAAGAGTTTTAATTTTACTCTTTTCCTCTTTCTTTTCTTTTTGCTTTCATTTTATTTAATGCAAGTCTTCTCATATCTGCTGTTGTATCAAGCTCATCCATTATTTCAAGACCTAATAGTGTCTCAATACAATCTTCTAAAGTCACAAGTCCTTCTGTTTGATCATAGTTATCTAAAACAATAAACATATGTTCCTTTTTTTGTATAAATTTGCTTAATGCTTTTCCTACTGGAATATTTTCATTTAAAGCAAAAACTGGTGTCATAATTCTTTCAATAGGAACATTTTTATCTTTAATTGCTTGTTTAAAAAGTTTTTTTGTTAATACAACACCAACAATATTATCAATTGATTCATCATAAACAGGAACTCTTGAAAACTTATAAGTTCTTTTATCTTCTAATATGTCTTTAATAAAAGAATCTTTTTGAACCGCATACATAACTGATCTTGGAGTTAAAATATCTTTTACTTTTACTGCATTTAAAGTTAATGTATTCTCAATGATATCTGATTCTAAATCCCCAATTACTCCCTCTTCTTCACTTAAAAGTGTAGAGTGAATTAACTCTTCTCTTGAAAAAGAATCATTATTTGAAGAGTTTTTAGATATCTTTTTTGTTACAAATTGTGTTATTATTATTATAGGATAAGTAATAAATACAAAAACGTTGATTATTCTTGCTGCTACTGCTGCTAGTTCTTTCCAATAAACTGCACCAATTGTTTTAGGAATAATTTCTGCAAAAAACAGAATCATAAAAGTCAAAATTATAGAAATAATCATTACTAAAGTTTTATCACCACTAAATACATTTTGTGCTTGAACACCAATAGCTGTTGCACCTAATGTATTTGCAATTGTGTTAATAATTAAAATTGATGCAATAGTTATATCTATTTCTGATTTTAATTTTTTTAGTAATTTTCCAGCAGTAGGATTTTTATTTTCTATTACTGAAACATATGAAACTGTTGTTGATAGAATTACTGATTCTAAAACTGAACATAAAAACGATGTGCCTATTACAATAAAAAATAGAAGTATTAATATTTCCATTTTATATCACCTGTAATAATCTTGCACCTCTGGGAACTGTCTTCCAATTAATTTCTCCTTAAATTAAATAGTAATAAATCATACTATTTTGAAAAAAATACAACGTATCATAGCAAAATTTAACTTTATTTAAAAAATATTTGACAAAAGTTTATTTTTTTATATATAATAAGTAATACATTCAAAGTGATAACTTTAAAAAGGAGGTTGCTATGGAGTATGGACTAATTCCTAAACTTGAATCTTACAGTAATGACCAATCACTTCAAATACAAAAGGTACAACCTTCAAACTCTATTTCTCAAGTAATTGAGGGGAAAGAGTCTTCAAAAGTAAAAGAAGAGTTTTTAAAACTTGATGAAACTAAACAAACAAATAAAACATCTGATTCTAAAATTTCAGATCTTATTGAGTATAACTTAACAAATTTAAACTTTGGTTATAACCGTAACTCAAAAGATTTTTATGTAAAAGTACAAAGAGGTGATTCAGAAAGTCAATACCCAACAGATGAGATGATGAGATTAAAAGCATTTTTATTGAAAAACCAGCAGCAAGAAGCTGCTAATTTTTCTTAGGCATTACTAGTTTTATTTATTTCATTTTGTGTATATTCATCTACTATAACTGCACAAGCTGCATCACCTGTAATATTTAATGCTGTTCTTGTCATATCAAATATTCTATCAAGTGCAAAAAGTAAAGGTAATCCCTCAATTGGTATTCCAGCTGCAATAAGCACTGCAACAACTAAAAATGAAGGTCCAGGAACTCCTGCTTGTCCAATTGCTCCAATAGTTGCAGTAAGTATAATTGCTGCATACTCTGTAAATCCTAAATCTACATTAAATATTTGTGCAAAAAATATTGCTACAAGACCATAATAAATTGCATTACCACTCATATTAATAGTAGCACCCAATGGTAAAACAAATGATGATGTACTTTTAGAGATTTTTAATTCTTCTTCACAAACTTCCATAGTAACAGGAAGTGTTCCCATTGATGAGGCTGTAGATAAGGCAACTGTTTGAGGTTTTTTCATTGCACTTATAAATTTTCTAACACTCATTGTTGAAAATAGTTTAATTAATAAAGGAAAGAAAATAAAACCAAAAATTAAAATTGCCGCAAAATAAACTAGAACTAAATTTGTAATTAGTTGCAATACGTCAAATCCAAATGTACCTATAGCATCTGCCATAAGACCAAATACACCAATAGGTGCAAATTTCATTACTACATGAATCATCCAAATAAAAGCTTCTACAAGTGCATTAATCCCACCAAGTAATGACTCTGATTTCTTTTTTTCTAGTTTTGAAATAGCAATTCCTAAAAATAGACAGAAAAATAGTATTTGTAAAATATTTGCATTGTTTAGTGATACAAAAATATTTGTAGGAATAATACCTGTAATAGTTTCAAAAAAACCTGGAAGTTCACCTTTTGATGCATATTCATTTGAGAACATTCCCTCAACACTACTTAAATCAACTCCAATTCCAGGTGTAAAGTATTCTCCCATTGTTAAAGCTAACGCAACTGCAAATCCTGAAGTAATTAAGAAAAATGCAAAAGTTAATGCTCCTATTTTCCCAGCTGATTTAGTTCCACCAATACTTGCAGCTCCACTTATAATAGAAATAGCAATTAATGGAATAACTAACATTTTAATTAAGTGAATAAAAATTGTTCCAAGAGGTGCAAATACTACTGCATCGTGTTTCATAATAACACCTACAATAGTACCTAAAACCATTGCAATTATAATTTGAATACCTATATTAGAAAAGATACTCTTTTTGGTTTGTGACATAATAATGTTTCCTTTATTTCAATAAATTATAGAGAATTATATATTTATTGTTTTTAGTACAAACTTATATGATGCAATATTTTTAATTTAATTTTGTAATTTAAGTTAAAATAAAGTTATTTGGTTAATTCTTCTTTTTTTTCTTCAAGAATTTTACAAGCATAAAAGAATCGATTTTTATTATTTATTTTTGCATTAGTTAATAAAGGTTTATATTTTAAATATACCGGCCATACTTTTTTAAAGCCATCAGGTCTTTTTTTGATATGATATAAAGCAAGTGCAGTTGCTCCATTTATCAAACCTTGTATGGCTTTTGCTTCAAGTTTTAAACCTTGTTTTTTAAAAGTTTTCCAGTCATCTTCAAGTATTTCATGAGCCTCTACAAATTTGTGTTCTTGTAAAGCCTCTATAAAATTATCAATTGGTTTTTTTCTGTTCATTTAGTTCTTTTTCTAAATAATAACCTGTATAAGATTTAGTTTTTTTATGAGTTTTTGCTAACTCTTCAGGTGTTCCTTGAGCTACTATTTTACCACCTTTACTTCCACCTTCTGGACCAATATCAATAACCCAATCAGAGTTTTTAATAATATCAAGATTATGTTCAATTACTAAAACTGAATTCCCAACTTCTACAAGATGATGTAAAACTTTTGTTAGTCTATCTACATCTGCAAAGTGTAATCCAGTTGTTGGTTCATCTAAAATATATAAAGTATTTCCTGTATCTTTTTTGCTTAATTCTTTACTTAATTTAATTCTTTGTGCTTCCCCACCACTTAATGTAACTGCATTTTGTCCAAGAGTAATATATCCAAGTCCCACATCACTTAAAGTTTTTAATTTTGCATGAATCTTTGGAACTTTTGCAAAGAACTCTAAAGCTTCATCTACACTCATACTTAATACATCAGCAATACTTTTTGATTTATATAATATTTCTAAAGTTTGTCTATTGTATCTTTGTCCATGACATTCATCACATTTAACCATAATATCAGGCAAGAAGTGCATTTCAATTTTTATTTCACCTTCACCTTGGCATTTTTCACATCTTCCACCTTTTACATTAAATGAAAATCTTCCTATTTTATAGCCTCTTAAACTAGCCTCTTTAGTTTTAGAAAATAGTGTTCTAATCTCATCCATTAAACCTGTATAAGTTGCAGGGTTACTTCTTGGAGTTCTACCAATTGGACTTTGATCAAGATAAATTACTTTATCTAAATTTTCCAAGCCATTTATTTCAACTCCATCAACTTTTTTAACTTTTTTTGCATGATTTAAAAGTTCTTTTGCAACAGGTAGAAGTGTTTGTAGTATTAAAGATGATTTTCCACTCCCACTAACACCTGTTATTGATACTAAATTTTTCAATGGCAATTGAACATCAAGATTCTTAATATTATTAATATTTACATTTTTAATTTCAATAAATTTTTCTTGTGGTCTATTGTGCACATAAGCAATCTGTTTTTTACCTGAAACAAATTTTGATGTTAAAGTATTAGCTTTAAGCATTTGTTTTAAAGTACCTGCAAAAACTATTTCACCACCATATTTACCTGCATTTGGACCAATATCAACAATAAAATCTGCTTCTTTAATTGTCTCTTTATCATGTTCTACAACTATTACAGTATTACCTTTTTCTTGTAAAGCTTTTAAGGTTTTAATAAGTTTATTTGTATCTCTTTCATGAAGACCAATTGATGGTTCATCAAGTACATACATAACACCTGTAAGTCCAGAACCAATTTGACTTGCAACTCTAATTCTTTGAGCTTCTCCTCCTGAGATTGTTCTTGCATCTCTTCCTAAAGTAATATATCCAAGACCCACATCATTTAAAAAGAAAACTCTCTCTTTTATCTCTTTTAATATTGGAGCTGAAATCATTCTATTTTGTTCATTAAAGTATTCAAAGTTTTTATCATCTTGAAAAAATGTGTGTGCATCTTCAATGGGTAAATTTATAATATCAGAGATTGTTTTATTTGCAACATATACACTTTGTGAAGATGGTTTTAATCTATTACCATTACATGAATCACAAGTTTTTTCAGTCATATAATCTGCCATATCTTTTTCATCTTTTACCATATTATATGCAATAGTTACAATACCTTCCCATTTTCTTTTTAGCTTGTGTCTTTTCCATGTAAAAACAGCTTCATCAACACCACCATGTAAAATAGCTTTTTGTTCATGGTCTTTTAGTTCACTAAAAGTTTTATTCATATCAATATTAGCAGCTTCACAAAATGCTGTTAACATTTTAAAATAATATCCTTTGTTAAAGCCATATATGATTTTAATAGCTCCATCTTTTAAAGTTAAATCCTCATCTATGATTTTTTTCATATCAAGAGAGTATCTAATACCTAATCCATCACAAGATGAACATGCACCTTTTGGTGAATTAAATGAAAAACTTAGTGGTTCTAGTGGTTCAAAAGATATTTTACAGTCAAAACAAGCCATATGCTCAGAATAATGAACATGCTTTTCACAATCTAAATCTTTATGATTTAATATCTCAATTTCAAGTTCTCCAAAACTCTCTTTTAAAGCTTTTTCAACATCTTGAGCAATTCTATCTCTATTTTCTTCTTTTATAACAACTCTATCTATTACTATTTTAATAGTATGCATTTTGTTTTTTTCAAGCTCTATTTCTTCATCAAGTCTAACCATCACACCATCAATCATAGCTCTTACATAACCTTTGTTTCTAAGTGATTCTAAAAGATCTGCAAAAGTTCCTTTTTTTCTGTTGATTAATGGTGCAAGAATTATGATTTTTGCACCATTTGGTAAAGATAAAACTTGCTCAATAACATCTGATGAACTCATTTGAGAAATTGGCTGTCCACATTTATGGCAATGTTGTTTTCCAACCCTTGCGTATAAAAGTCTAAAATAATCGTAAACTTCTGTAATCGTTCCTACTGTAGAACGAGGATTTTTTGATGTAGTTTTTTGATCAATAGCAATTGCAGGAGTTAAACCCTCAATTCTTTCCACATCAGGTTTTCCAACTTTATCTAAAAACTGTCTTGCATATGCAGACAAAGATTCTATATACCTTCTTTGACCCTCAGCATAAAGAGTATCAAAGGCTAATGTGGACTTTCCTGAACCAGAAAGTCCAGTAAAAACTATAAGCTTATTTTTGGGAATTTCCAAATTTATATTTTTTAAGTTGTTTTCTTTTGCGTTGTAAATTTTAATTGAATCTTTCATAAATAATAATCCGTTTTTTAATAGGTTTGTAAAAAATAAAGCCTTTATTATACCAAAGAAAGATGAAACTAAATATATAAAAAATGTAAGTTTATAAATTTGTACATTTTATAAGTATTTTTATAATTTAATATAGAAAATAAATTAAGGAGTAGCATGAAATTAATAATAAAAATTATATCTTTATTTATAGTCTCTTTTTTAATAGTATCAATTGTTTCATTTGTAATAGAGCCAAGAGCAATTAAAAAAATATACTCTTGGCAAGAAATCTTTAAATAGATTTTATTTAAAAAATAGTTTTCTTGGATAATCACAAAGTGATTCATATCCTGTATCTGTAATTAAAATACTTTCAGTTATTTCTATTCCCCAATCCTCTTGCCAAATACCTGGCATAAAGTGAAAGGTCATTCCTGATTTTAGTATTGTATTATCAGAAGCTCTAATACTAAATGTTCTCTCACCCCAATCAGGTGGATAACTAACACCTATTGGATATCCACATCTAGCTCCATGTCTATCTATTCCATATTTTAGCATTACTTTATCAAGTGCTTTTGCAATATCACTTGCTTTATTTCCTGGTTTTGCTTGTTCAAGTCCTGTATCAATTGCTTCAAGTAGTGCCTTTTCAGCATTTAAAAACCTTTCAGATGGTTTTCCCATATAAACTGTTCTTGACATTGGGCAATGATATCTTTTATAACACCCTGAAACTTCAAAAAATGTTCCCTCATTTGATTTAAAGGGTTTATTGTCCCAAGTGATATGAGAAGCTGAAGCTTCTTTTCCTGAGGGAAGCAAAGGAACAATTGAAGGGTAATCACCACTATATCCATCAACCCCTTCAATTGCTGTTTCATATATTTGTGCAACAACAAAACTTTTTGGTATTCCAACTCTTGCAACATCAAGTATTCTTTGATGAATTTTAGATGTAATTCTTCCTGCAATTTTCATATACTCAATCTCTTTTTCAGATTTTATACATCTAGCCCAGTTTACAAGATTTTGGCTATCTACAAATCTTGCTTTCCAAAGATTTGATACTAAACTTAAATGGGCTTGTGCAGAATAGTAATAATTATCCATCTCTGTTGCAATTGTTGCATCATGCCAACCTCTAGCAAAGAAGATATTCTTTGCTAGCCACTCCATTGGATGTTTATCAAGATTTTGAACATACTCTTCAGGGTAAGCAACTAATTTATCATCTTTCATATAGCATCTAAGAAGTGCTGCGCTTCTATCCATAGCTCTTCCAAACCAAATAGGTTCTTCTTCATCTAAAGATACAATCACTCCTTGATGCACATAAAATGACCAACCATCATATCCTGTTAGCCAATTCATATTTCCAGGATCAGTTGCAAGAAGTACATCAATACCTTTTCTTCGCATCTCTCTTTGTACTTTTTTTACTCTTTTTACATATTCTGCTTTAGGAAAAGCCAATTTCATTTTTGCTCCTTATTAAGAAGTAAACTACCCTTTAGCTGGACCTACCCAAACTTGTTGTGTGTTTACAAACATTTTTATACCATGTGGTCCTAACTCTTTACCAATTCCTGATTTTTTAACTCCTCCACTTGGAAGTCTAGGATCAGATTTTACAATACCATTTATAGATACTTGTCCTGTAATAATTTTTCCAGCAAGTTTTTTACCTTTTTGTATATCCCCTGTCCAAATTGAACCACCAAGACCATATTCAGTATCATTTGCAATTTTTATTGCTTCTTCTTCATCTTTTGCTTTAATAATTGCTGCAATAGGTCCAAATGTTTCTTGGCAAGATACTACCATTCCAGGTTCAACATCTGCAAGAATTGTAAGGGGAAAGAAAAAACCTTTTCCTTCATATCTTTGTCCGCCAAGTATCAATCTTGCACCTGCTGCAACTGATTTATCTACTTGTTCATGCATTTGGTCTACTAACTCTTTTCTTGCAATTGGACCTATTGTTGTTGTTTCATCTTTTGGATCACCTAGTTTTAATTTCTCAAATCTTTGTTTTAGTAATTCTATAAATTTTTCATATATTGGTTCTTCTACAATAATTCTTTTAGCTGCTATGCAAGACTGTCCCGCATTTATATATCTTGAAAGAGTAACAATATCAGCAGCTTTTTCTAAATCTTGTGTGTCTTTTAAAATAATCGCAGGATCACTTCCTCCTAATTCTAAAACAACAGGTTTTATTTCACTTCCAGCAATTGCACCTACAGAAGTTCCTGCTTTTGATGAACCAGTTAAAGAAATACCTTTTACAATTGGATTTCTAATGATTGTTTCTAAACTTGAGTGTCCTACAACTAAGTTTTGAACTACATTTTTAGGAAAACCAGCTTTTTGAAAAGCTTCAATTATTCTTACTGCACATAAAGGAGTATGGGAATCATGTTTCATAATACAAGTATTTCCAGACATAAGAGCAGGTGCTAAATATCTAAAAGCTAACCAAAATGGTGCATTCCAAGGTAAAATACCTAAAGTTACACCCAAAGGTAAATATTGAACATAACTTTCAGTAGCATCAGATTCTAAATATTCAGTTTTTAGATAATCTTCTCCAAACTCTGCATAATGTTCTGCTGCCCAAGCAGCTTTATTTACTTCACCTCTTGCTTCATTTATTGGTTTTCCCATCTCTTCTGTCATAGGTAAAGCATAATAATCAAGATTATCTTTCATCTGTTTTGCAACAGCATTTAAAAGCTTTGCTCTTTGTTCATAAGTTGTATCTTGCCACTCATTACAAAATGCTTCTTGAGCATTTTGTAAAATTTCTCTAGTCTCTTGAGTATTGTGCATTTTAATTTCATATACATCTTCTTGTGTATATGGATTTATTGATTTAAAATGTGTTGTGCTATATCCCATAATTTCTCCTTATGATAAAACTGCTTCAACAGAAGCAGTGAATCTTTCTAAACCTTTATTTAACTCTTCATCTGTAATAGTTAAAGGAGGAATAAACTTAATAATTTCACCTGTAGAGCAAGCACCTATAATTAGACCATTTTCATATGTTTTTGCTGTTATTTCTTTTACAGTTGCTGCACTATCAAACTCAATTGCTAGCATCAAACCTTTTTGTCTTACATCAACAACTTTTTCATATTTAGAGTTTAGTTTATCTAAAACTTCTCTTACTATATCACCTTTTCTTTTTGTTTCTTCATTAAACTCTTCATTTTTAAAATATTCAAGTCCAATTTTTCCTGCAACAAAAGAGAAACCTTGTCCTCTAAAAGTTCCTGTGTGTTGACCTGGACTCCATGCTTTATCAACTTCTGGTTTATTTACTAACATTCCAATTGGAGTACCAAAACCTCCTAATCCTTTTGCTAAAATTATAATATCAGGATCAACATCTAAATCATCAAAACTAAAGTAACTTCCACATCTTCCACAACCGCATTGAATACTATCTAAAATAAAAAGTGCACCTGTATCTTTTGCAAGTTGTTGAACTCCTTGAAGCCACTGTTTAGTAGCAATTCTAACACCACCTTCTGCTTGAACAGGTTCAACTATAAATGCAGCAGGAGGAAGCATACCAGAAGCTAAATCAAACATTTTTTGTCTTAAATTCTCTAAAGCATCCATATCATTAAATGTATCTCTAATCACATGATTTAAAGGAACTCCTGAACTACTTCTAAAAGCATTATTTGCAGTGCAAGCTAATGCTGCTAAAGTCATACCATGAAAACCTCTATTAAAAGCAACTACTTCTGTTCTTCCTGTAATTTTTCTAGCTAGCTTTAATGCTGCTTCTACAGCGTTTGTTCCAGTAGGTCCTGTAAATTGAAGTTTTCTATCTTCCCATCCTCTTGGTTTTAAAACTGTATCTACAAATGTTTTAATAAAATCTCTTTTTACATCAGTAAACATATCTAATGAATGAGCAACGCCATCTCTTTGTATAAACTCTATTAATGCTTCTTTCATTTTTGGGTTATTGTGTCCAAAGTTTAAAACTCCAGCACCACCAAAAAAATCTATAAACTCTTTATCATCTTCATCAATCATTGTTGCATTTGTTGAAGCTTTAAATACAGTAGGTACTGCTCTACAATATGCTCTAATTTCAGATTCATATGTTTCAAAAATTGTTTTATCATTAGCTAACATTTTAAACTCCTTATTTATATAAATTCACATTCTAAGTTTGCAAGTTTTGTAAATACTTTACAAACAGGTTCAATAAGCTCATCATTAAAATCATAATATGCATTATGACAAGGCTTAGTATGTTTTTCTTGACCATCATTACTTCCAATTAATGCAAATGCACCTGGTATTTCTTGTAAATAATAACTAAAATCTTCAGATGCCATAATTGGTGTAGCAATATCACTTTTATAATCTTTTCCTAATACTTCTTCTAATTTCTTTCTCATATTTGAAGCTGCATTTTCATGATTTATTGTAGGAGAATATCTATTCCTAAACTCTACAATTGCTTCTGTATTATAAGCTTTTGCTGTATTTTGAGCAATTTCTTTAATTGATTGTGCTACTTCATCTCTTGTTTTTAAATCTGGTATTCTAATACTTCCTTCAATCTTTGCGTGAGATGGAATTGTTGTAAGACCACTTCTTGCATCGATTGAAGTAACTGAAACTACACCTGCTTTTTGAGGAGCTATTCTTCTACTTACTATTTGTTGTAATGCCATAGTAATAGCACTAGCAGCAAGTACAGGATCTTTTGAAATTTCAGGTTGAGAAGAGTGACCTCCTTGACCATTTATATCAATATGAAAAGTTCCATTACCTGCCATTACTACTCCATCTGGACATACTGCTTGGCCAAATTTTATTGCTGGCCAATTATGCCATCCATAGATGAACTCAACATCTTTTAATGCCTCTTCTTCAAGCATTTTTTTCGCTCCATGTCCACCTTCTTCAGCAGGCTGAAAAACTAAAGAAACAGGACCTGGCAGCTGATCTTCATGCTGTTTTAACCAAATTGCAGTGGCTAAAAGTGTTGCTGTATGACCATCATGGCCACATGCATGCATACAATTTGGTTTTTGTGATTTATACGGAACTGTTGTTTGTTCATCTATTTGTAAAGCATCAATATCGCCTCTTAGTGCAATATGAGTACCTTTTGCATTTGGTGCAAGGGTAACAACAGTTCCTGTATTAGCAAACTCTTTGTAGGGGGTATAATGGGCTTTTAGTGCTGCTCTGATAGCTTTTGCAGTATCTACTTCTTCCCAAGTTAGCTCAGGATTTTTATGTAACTCTTTTCTAAATTCTTTTGCAAACTCTATTATTTCTATCCATTTAAGTTTCATAATTTATCCTTACATTAATAGCTAGAATGAAAAATTGTATCATATTAAATAGGAATTTACAACAATTTTACTATTAAGAGTAATTATTATTTTTATTTTGATAACTTTTATTGAATTTAAAATTAGAAAAATAGAGTTATTTGTTCATTATCGAAGCGTTTAATAGTATATAATCAAACAAGTGAGAAAAAAAGTTACTTTTCTCTCAAGTTTTTATATTGTTTTGTAAATCATCATAAATAACACACTGATGTATAAAAGTAAAATATATTTTTTATATGAATTTGAATGTATAAAAGTTTTTATTTTTATTCCAAAATAAACACCTAAAAGTGATGCAATACCAACTGTTGCACCCTCTGTTAGTAATATTTGTTCATGAATCCAAAGGGAAGTAAATCCAGCAATTGAGGAAAATACCACAAAAAATAGTCCTAATGCAGTTGCTCTTTTTAGGCTATAGTGCATAAATCCTACTAAAATAGGAGTTAATATAACAGAGCCACCAACTCCAATACTCATTGCTATTAAACCTATAAAAAAACCAATTACAATAAGAATAAGCTTATTTTGTGTCCTTTCTTCTTTTATAGGTTCAGCAGGAGAGAAAAAGATTTTTAAAATTGAAAAAATAACAATACATATAAATAGATATTGTAAAAATTCATTTGAAAAGTTTGAAACTATATATCCACTAAAAAAGCCACCAAGCATCCCTCCAATGCCTATAAATAGACCATCTTTTAGAACCTTAGCATTTTTTTTAATATTTAAAAAACTTCCAAAAATTGAGCTAAATACCATTTGCATAATTGATATTGCAATTGCAGCTTTCATCTCAAAACCTGAAACGATTAGTAAAGGAACAAGAATCATACCCCCACCAACACCAAAAAAACCAGAAACAAATCCAGTTAGTGTTCCTAATGCTAATAACTCTATCATTTTATTGTTTTATTGAGTTCATTGCTTGAATAAATCTTTCGTAAATATCTTCAAGATCTTTATCTTCACTGCTTAAATCAATACCTTCGTATTTTTTTACTGCATTTTCAAGTACGGCAACTCTTTTTAGTAAATAATCAAACATTTCTTTATTGATATCTGGTAAGTCATTGTGAGATAGTTTGCATTTTTTATCATCTCTTTTAATAATTTTTGCAGGAACTCCAACTGCTGTAGAGTTTTTTGGTACATCGCATATAACAACTGAGTTTGCTCCAATTCTTGAGTTTTTGCCTATTGTTATATTTCCTAAAACTTTAGCTCCACTACCAATTACAGAGTTAGATTTAATAGTTGGATGTCTTTTGCCTTTATTTAATGATACTCCACCAAGAGTCACTCCTTGATAAATAAGTACATCATTTTCAACAATAGTAGTTTCACCTATTACAACACCTATTGCATGGTCTATAAATACTCTTCTTCCTATTTGACATCCAGGGTGAATATCTGTTTTTGTTAAAAAAGTAGATATTCCACTAATCACCCTTGAAAGTCTTTTAAAACCTTTTTTGTGTAATGCATTTGCAACTCTATAATTTATTATTGCCCAAACTCCTGGATAATTAAAAAAAAGTTCTATGCTTGATTGAAGTGCAGGATCATTTTGTTTTGGGACAGAGAAATCCTCTTTGATTAATTTCCAAAGGGATAACTCTTCTTCATTTTGTTTCGTCATATTAACTCCAAGTTGTCTTTAAATATGAATTATCATATAAATATTTTTCTAATATATTATAAATATCTTTATCTAGTTTTTCATTTAATATAGCTTTAATTTCATCTGTATCATAATCAATATCTTCTAATATATCAATAATTTTTTGTGATTCTATAATATGTTCTAATTCAACTTCATCATTTTCATTAAAAAGTACATTTACCTCTGTTGGGTGAGAAAATAAGTTATGTTTCATTCCCAATACATCTTGATATGCACCAACTTGGAAAAACCCTATAAAATACTCTTCTTCATCCAAATTAACATCATGTAAATATAAAGGTTTATTAGGATCAAATTCAATTTCACCATCACTATCACAAGTAATATCCCATATGGAAGCACTTCTAGTTGGTTTTTTGTCTAAATGTGTAATTGGCATTATTGGAAACTCTTGTTTTATTCCCCAAAAATCAGGTAATGATTGAAAAATTGAGAAATTTAATAAATATTTTTCTTGAATTTTATTGTCAATTCTTTTTAGCTCTTCATAATCATCAACTTCTAAAAATGAAATAGCTTTTTTTATTATTAGGTTTGCTAAAATTTCAGCATTTGATCTATCTTCTAAATCAATATAACCTAAATCAAATAGTTTTAAAAGTGAATCTAGATGATCAATACTATCATGCATATACTCTAGTGCATTTTTCTTTTTCATATCTTTATATAGTTCATTAAGCTCTTCAATTAAAGGAGGATTTTTCTTCTTTAATCTTAAATGAGCTGCTTCATATTCAGCTGAAAACAGTTCTAATACAGGAGCTATTAAAACAGCACTAGATGCAGATATAAATCTTCCAGATTCTGTAAAAATATTTGGTTCTTCTACTCCTTTTTGTTTAGCAATATTTTTAAGAGTAAAGATTACATCACTTGCAAATTCATGTAAAGAGTAGTTAATTGTTCTATTAAATTGAGAGTATTCAACAGCAAGACCTCCTCCAATATTAATAGCACTTAAATTAGTAGCTCCTAGATTTTTTAGTTCTGCATAAATATGACCTGACTCTTTTAATGCATTTTTTAAAGGTTTGATACTATTCATAGATGATCCAATATGAAAATGAATCATTGTTAAATATTCACAAAGATCGTTTTTTTCTAATTGGTCATAAGCTTCAAGAATCTCAGTTGAACTTAATCCAAATTTTGAATCAATTCCACCTGATTTTGCCCATGCACCACTTCCACTGTTAAACAGTCTTACTCTAACTCCTATATTAGGTGGTTGAAGTTTTGTTTCCTTTGTAACATCAATTATTGTTTCAAGTTCATTTAAACCTTCAATAATTAAAGTTATATTATGACCCATTTTTTTAGCAATAAAACCTAAATGAATCATCTCTTTATCTTTAAATCCATTTACTGTAATTGGTGCATTTTTATTATAAGTCATTGCAATAAAAAGTTCAGCTTTACTTCCTGCTTCTAAACCATACTTGTGTTTTTCTCCAGCTTTAATTAAAGGCTTTACAAAAGTAGGGTATTGATTTACTTTTAAAGGAAACACAGCATTAAATGAGCCTTTATAAGAGTACTCTTTAATGGCTTTTGTATATGTATCATAAAGCCTATCTATTTGTTTTTCAATTAAGTGTGGAAACCTAAAAAGTAAAGGACCTTTATAGTCTTTTTTTCTTATACTATTAACTAACGAAATTAGTGAGGGTTTATTTTTATAGTTAAGTTTTAGTTCTCCCTCTTCAATAATAAAATTATTATTACTCCAAATATCAATTCCAAAATTATTCAATATTAAAAATCCTCAAGTTTTATTTTTGTTTCTTCTTTAGTATCTATATTTTTCATATAAATAGTATTATCTTTTAATTCATCTTCTCCAACTAACACAACAATATTGGCATTTACTTTTTCTGCTAATTTGAAATGTTTTGCAAAACCTCTTGGGGTATATTCCATAAAAGTTTGATTTGTTTTTCTTTTTATATTACTTAACTTTGTGATTTGATTTAAAGCCTCTTCATTCAAAGCACCAATATAATATATATCTTCTTTTGATTCTTTTACTTTAACTAATTCAAGTAATCTTTCAATACCAATAGCAAATCCAATTCCAGGAGTTTCTCTTCCTCCTAAAAACTCAACTAATCTATCATATCTTCCACCACCTGCTATTGCACTTTGTGCGCCTATTTCATCACTTACAAATTCAAATGCAGTTTTTGAATAGTAGTCTAATCCTCTTACAAGATTACTATCTACTTCATAAGAGATATTATTAAAATCTAAAATCTCTTTTAATTTTTCAAAATCCATATCACAAGAATTACATAAATTATTTGTAATTTTAGGTGCATTTATAAGTAGAGATTGACACTTTTCATTTTTGCAATCTAGAACTCTTATTGGGTTTGTTTCTATTCTTTTATTACAATCTTCACATAGCTCACTTTTAAAACTATTTAAATGTGCAATAAGATTTTCTTTATAAGGAGGCATACACTCTTTACAACCCAATGAGTTTAATTGTAGTTTATAAGAGATACCCAAAAACTCTAAAATATCTTTTAACATCATGATGATATTTGCATCTTCATAAACAGAGTTAACACCAAATACTTCTGCTCCAAATTGGTGAAACTCTCTTAATCTACCTTTTTGAGGTCGTTCATATCTAAACATTGGTCCGTGGTAATACCATCTTTTAACTCCACCAGCTCTATCAAGTTTATTTTGAATAAAACTTCTTACAACTCCTGCTGTTCCCTCAGGTCTTAAACATACATCGTTTTCACCCTTATCAATAAATTGATACATCTCTTTATTTACAATATCAGAGCTTTCTCCAACACTTCTTTTAAAAAGGGCTGTTTCTTCTAAAATAGGTGTTTCTATATATTCAAAACCATAATTTCGTGCTATCTTTGCAGCATTTTCGCAAAAATAAGTAAATAGTTTGCTATCATTATCTAAAATATCTTTCATGCCTCTTAGGCTTTGTATCATATTTTGTTTACTCATTTAAAAAATCCTCTATATCTTTTGAAATTTTTTCGATACTTAAACTTGCATCTATAAAAATATAATTTAAATTTAATTCTTTTATTGTCTTTTCCATTCTATTTTGAATATCTATTAAATAATCAATTCCTCTTGCTTCTATAGAATCATGCTCTTTTTGTGAAAGCCTATTTTCTAGCTCTTGCTTTGATAGTTTTAATAAAATCACATGACTTGGCAAGACATTATTTGTTGAAATAAGATTTAAATCTATTACTGTTTTTAAAGGTAAGTTTTGAGCATAAGCAATACCTGATATCATTGATCTATCAGAAATAACTATTTTATCTTTATTTTTTAACACTACTTCTTGTATGTGCTCAGCTCTATCTGCTAAAAACAAGAACATTTCAGCAAGCTTAGAGTTTGCTTCTCCTGTTAAAACCATTTGTCTTAATTTTGAACCAATTGGTGTTCCTCCTGGTTCTTTTGTAAATACTGCATTATTATATTTTTTAGCAAGAATCTCTAATTGCGTAGATTTTCCTGCTGTATCAATTCCTTCAATTACTACATACATTTTAATACTTCTTTGGGTACAAGATGACAAAAGCTTCCATTAAACACTATTAATTCTCTAACAATAGTAGAGCTAACGAAAGCATTTTTTAAAGTTGGCATAAGATAAAGAGTCTCTAAGTCTTTGTTTATAGAAGAGTTTGCATATCCCATTTGTAATTCATATTCAAAGTCACTAACTGCTCTTAATCCTCTTATTATGGTATTTATTTTCATTTGTGTTGCAAGCTCCACTAGTAAAGTATCAAAACCAATTACAGTTACTTTTTCAAGATCTTTTGTTGCTTCTTTTGCAAAATTAACTCTTTGTTCATGGGAGAACATTGGATTTTTTCTTTCACTTTTTGCTACAGCTACAACTACTTCTTCAAAGATACTTGTAGCTCTTCTTACAATATCCATATGACCATTTGTTATTGGATCAAAAGTTCCACTATAAATAGCTTTTTTATATGTTCCGCCATTATTTGTTTTTTCATTATTTTGCATATTTATTCCCATCTTTTGTATAAATTATTATCAATTCCTAATAAATCAAACCATTTCCCTATTAAGAAGTATTCCATATCTTCTAAAGTTTGTTGACTTGAATAATAGCCCAAACTTGGAGGAGCAACAATTACTCCTAATTGGGATAATTTAAGCATATTTTCTAAGATGATTGTATTGTAAGGCATCTCTCTTGGTGCAATAACTATCTCTTTTTTTTGTTTAAGCATTACTGTAAAAGCTCTTGTTATTAAGCTATCTGAAATTCCAATAGAACACTTTGCAAGAGTATTCATAGAACAGGGTAAAATTATCATTTTATCTATACCAAATGAACCAGAAGCTATTGAAGCTGAAATATCACTATCATTTAAAATTGTTAAGTTTTTTTTATCTTTGAAATAATTAGAAATAGAGATATCTTCTTCAAGCTTTAAAGCAATTTTTGCACTTTTTGAAGCTACTAAAAACACCTCTATATTTTCAGGAATATTATCAACAAATTTAAGAGCTAAACTTGCTCCACTAGCACCAGTAATGGCAACAGTTAATTTCAATACAAATCCTTTAAGAATTATCTTATTAAGAAAAGATTTTATCTAACTTTTACTTTATTGCAAATCAAAAAAAAACAAATAATGAAAAACTCAAAGGAGGTGTAAAGATTTGCCAATTTATTTTTTTCAAAATGTATAACATATAGTTGTATAAATATTTTACTAAAAGCCAAGAAAAAAGCTGTTTTTAAAGCCTTGGTTAAGCTTTGTTTTATCAAAATTGTAATAACATTTCGTATAATAAAAAATATTATAATTATTACAAAATGTTTAATTATATATTTATAATAATACTTATTGTAAAAGGATTTAAAGTGTCTAAAATTTTTAGTTTTGTTCGAATAAATAAAAATAATGAGGTGTATACCAAACAACAAAATGATGTTCTAAATGAGTATATAAAAAAACAAAATATCAAGATTTATCAAAGTATTGAAATAGAAATAAATACTCCAAGTGATGAAAAAAACATGTTGGATTTTTTGAAAAATTCTCAAAGTAAATCAACTTTATTAGTTGCAGATTTAAATGTTTTTGGAAGAACAGTTGAAACAATTTTAGAGATAGTTAAATTTTTATTAAGTAATAAAATTAGAATAATTGTAATAAAACAAAATTTAGATTTAATAGATGATAATGACATGTTAACTCAGATGATTTTAGGTGTGATTTCTATGACTTTAAAACTTGAAAAAGAGCTTATGAGTATTAGAACAAAAGAAGCACTTACTGCAAAAAAATTAGAAGGTGCTCATCTTGGAAAACCAAAAGGTACAATTCAAAAATCAAAATTTGATAATCAAAGAGAAAAAATAGAAGAGTTATTATCTGTTGGTTTATCAGTAAGAAAAATTGCAAAACTTTTAGGTTATAGCAATCATATTGGATTAAATAATTATGTTAAAAAAAGAAGTATTAGAGAAAATTTGAGAAACACTCTTGATATTGCAAGTTAATATCAAGAGTATAATTTTTATATTATAACTAAAATAAAAAGAGAATAAAGTGTCAAATATATGCTTTATTCTCTTTTTTTATTTGCCTAAAATTTTAAAACTTATAATTTTAATATTTATTCTTATCATTTATATTCACTTCATTAAACTTATTGTAGAATATTAACTATTTATTTATATGGAGATATTTTATGAAAGTTTTATTAACAAAAGATGTAAAAAGTTTAGGTAAAGCAGGTGAAGTTAAAGAAGTGAAAGATGGATATGGAAAGAACTTCTTAATTGGTAAAGGTCTTGCTTTACATGCAACAAACGATGTAATAAGAAAATATGAAGCACAAAAGAAAAGAGAGCAAGAACAAATAGCTATAGAAATTGATGAGGCTAAGAAACTAGCAGAAACTTTAAATTCTACAAAATTAACAATCAAACATAAAGCTGGTGCAAATGGACATCTAATAGGTTCAGTTACAAATAAAGAGATAAGTGAAGCTTTAAATGAAGAGTTTAAAATTGAAATTGATAAAAAAAATATATCTTTAGATAAAAAAATAAAAGCACCTGGTATTTACGAAGTTGATTGTAAATTAGGTCATGCTGTTCATGCAACTTTAAAAGTTGACATTATAGGAGAGTAGTTAATGTTTGAAGCAACTACAATATTAGCCTACAAAGGTGAAAAAGAAGCCGTAATTGGTGGAGATGGACAGGTTACTTTTGGTAATTCTGTTTTAAAAGGTAATGCTACTAAAATTAGAACTTTATATAATGGGAAAATTTTAGCAGGTTTTGCAGGTAGTACAGCTGATGCTTTCAATCTTTTTGATATGTTTGAAGAGCATTTACAAACTACTAAAGGTGATTTGTTAAAAGCAGTAATTGCTTTTTCTAAAGCTTGGAGAAAAGATAAGGTTTTAAGAAGATTAGAAGCAATGATGATTGTTTTAAATAAAGATCATATTTTTATTTTAAGTGGAAATGGTGATGTAGTAGAGCCAGAAGATGGAAAAATTGCTTCAATTGGAAGTGGTGGAAATTTTGCAATTTCTGCTGCAAGGGCTTTAGATAAACATGCAAACTTATCTGCACAAGATTTAGTAAAAGAATCATTGATGATTGCAGGTGAATTATGTATTTATACAAATCAAAATATTAAAATTTTAACAATAGAGGAATAGTATAGTATGGATTTAACTCCTAAACAAATAGTTAAGTATCTTGATGATTATATTATTGGACAAGATGACGCAAAAAAGACAATTGCATTAGCATTAAGAAATAGATTTAGAAGAATGCAAGTTGAACCAGTACTTCAAGAAGAGATAATGCCTAAAAATATTCTTATGATAGGAAGTACAGGTGTTGGGAAAACTGAAATTGCTAGAAGATTAGCTAAGATGATGGGATTGCCATTTGTAAAAGTTGAAGCTAGTAAATATACAGAAGTTGGATTTGTAGGTAGAGATGTTGAATCAATGATTAGAGACTTAGTTTATGAATCTATAAATTTAGTAACAAAAGAGTATGAAGAAAAAATTGTTGATAAAATTGATGGAGAAGTTAATAGAAAAATAATAGAAAAACTTGTTCCACCTTTACCAGAAACTGCAACTGAAACTGCAAAAGAGTCATTTATTAAAACATATAATAAAATGGAAGAAAAATTATTAAGTGGTGCTTTAGATGATAAAAAAATAGAGATTGAACTTCCTAAGAAAACACATGTTGAAATAATTGACTCTTCAATGCCAATGGATATGAGTTCAATGCAAGAGAGTCTTTCTAAAATGTTAGGCGGACTAAATAAAGAAAAAGTTAAAAAAGAAGTAACAATTAAAGATGCAAGGGTTTTATTAAGAGATGAAGCAAGTGAGAATCTACTTGATCATGAAGCTATAAAAATTGAAGCAATTAAAAGAACTGAAAATGGTGGAATTATATTTTTAGATGAAATTGATAAAATTGCTACAGGAACAAAATCTCAAAATCAAGATCCTTCAAAAGAGGGTGTTCAAAGAGATTTACTTCCAATTGTTGAGGGAAGTTCTGTTCAAACTAAGTTTGGTCAAGTTAAAACTGATCATATTTTATTTATTGCTGCTGGAGCATTTCATGTAAGCAAACCAAGTGATTTGCTTCCTGAACTTCAAGGAAGATTTCCTTTAAGAGTAGAATTAAGCTCATTAGATGAGGATGCATTATATAAAATATTAACTAATACAAAAAATTCTCTTTTAAGACAATATGAGGCATTATTAAAAGTTGAAGATGTAACATTAGAGTTTAGTGATGATGCAATTCATGCTTTTGCCAAATATTCAGTAACTGCAAATGAAAAGACTGAAGATATTGGTGCAAGAAGACTTCATACTGTAATTGAGAAAGTTATTGAAGATATTAGTTTTAGTGCAGATGAGAAAAAAGGTGAAACTATTATAGTTGACAAAGATTTAGTTGAGAAAAAACTAGAGGATATTGTTGAAAATGAAGATACTGCAAGGTATATCTTGTAATATTTTAATTTTTTATTTGATAGAATAGTAAAAGTATAAGAAAACAGGGAGTAGTTATGAATATAGTAACATTTTGTGATGTAGATGATTCTTTAATAGATAGTAAGCACAGTGTAGAGCATTATGATAGTGGAATTACGCAAAAAGCAGATATTGCAATTTTAGATATTAACTCTATTTTTGATTTTGAAGAGAATAAACATGAAGCTTGTAAAGAAAAATATGTGTCAATTGCAGTGATTGATGATGATAGTGATTATGATGCATTTAAAAACTTTGGAGTTGATGCTTGGATTAAGGGTGAGGATATTCAAGATATTAATGCAATCATAAATCTTGTTGAAAAGAGATTCCTATCATAATAATTGATACACATTGCCATCTTGATAATGAAATGTATTGTCAAGATGTACATGAAGTAATAGCAAATGCATTAGATTCAAATGTAAAAGGTTTTTTAATACCTGGAGCAGATCCAAAAGATTTACCTAAAGCTGTTGAATTAGCACAACAGTATGATGAGGTATTTTTTTCTGTAGGAGTACATCCTTATGATGCAAAAGCTTATGATGAAGAAGTACTTAAAAAATATGTTACTCACCCAAAATGTATTGCTATTGGAGAATGTGGTCTAGACTATTTTAGACTCCCTGAAGATGAAAATGAAAAAGAAGAAGAGATAAAAAGACAAAAAGAGGTATTTGCAAAGCAAGTACAGTTTGCAACAGAAGTTAATAAACCTCTTATTGTTCATGTAAGAAATGCTTCAAATGATTCAAAAAAAATATTATTAGATAATAATGCAGGTAAAGTTGGTGGAGTTTTACACTGTTTTAATGCAGATGAACAACTTTTAAGTTTAGCTAATGAAAATTTTTATTTTGGAATAGGAGGAGTTTTAACTTTTAAAAATGCAAGAAAACTTGTTCAAGTTTTAAGTAAAATTCCAAAAGAAAAAATTGTTGTAGAAACAGATGGCCCTTATTTAACTCCACATCCTTTTAGAGGAAAACGAAACGAACCATCTTATACAAACTATGTAGTTGAAAAAATAGCTGAACTTTTAGAGATGGAAGTTGATGAAGTGAAAACTTTAACTACACATAATGCTAAAACTTTATTTAAGGAGTTCTCTAATATAAATTAGATAAAATATATGCTATTTTAACAATTAGGAATGTATTTGTATAAGTTAGTCATATTTTTATTTATATTAGTAAATTACTCATGGGCTTCTTTAATAGGAGCTAATTATAACCAAAGAGACATGCAAATATTAGAGGATTTACAAATTAAATCCTCTTTTATTACAGATTATAAACTTCAAAAAACATATAATAATCTATTAAGAAAACATAATCAAAACAATTATGTAAGAAAATTAAGTGATGCATCACTGTTTGTACCTAAAATCAAAAAGATATTAAGAGAAGAGGAAATACCTTCTGTTTTTTTGTATATGGCAATGGCAGAGTCTGATTTTACTATTGATGCTAAATCAAATGTAAAGGCAACTGGTATTTGGCAATTTATGTCAGAAACAGGAAAACATTTTGATTTAAATATTAATTTATATGTTGATGAAAGAATGGATCTTGTTAAATCAACAAAAGCAGCAACACAATATTTAAAATATTTGCATAAAAGATTTGACAAATGGTATTTAGCTGCACTTGCTTATAATTGTGGTGAGGGAAGAGTAATTGAAGCAATTACTAGAGCTACAATTGATAAATATGTACAAGAAAATCCAAAAGAAAAAAATAGTAGTAAAATTCAAGAATTTAGACATACAATCTACTCTTATCAAAGAGGAAGAGAGCCTTTTTATAAATTAAATAGAGTTTATAAAGAAATTAAAGATTGGGATGTTTCTTTAGATATTGATGATTTCTTAAGAGTTCAAAAAAATATCACAAGACAATATATTCCAAGTGAAAGTAGAATGTATATTAGAAAAATTATTGCACTTGGTATGATGAATAACCAAAGTTTTATTACAGAAAATGACAATGCCCATCTTTTAAATATAGGTGCTACTTCTTCTGTTGCAACTATACCTGTAAAAGGTGGTTTACATTTAAAGTCAATTTCAACAGCAGTTGGGATTGATTATGAAGAGATTAAAAATTTAAATAAGCATTTAAAATTACAAATAGTACCTCCATATGAAAAAACTTATGATATATATATTCCTTATAGTAGACTTGCTAGATATCAAGCAAATAAAAATCTAATTAAAGATAGTAAGTATTTAGTATATATAGTTAAAAGAGGCGACTCTTTACATAAAATTGGTAATAAATATAATATTTCATATAAAATTATTAAAGATTTTAATAAATTAAACACAAATATTTTATCTTTGAAACAAAAACTAATTATTCCTATTAGTTCAAAT
The DNA here is from genome assembly GCF_008000835.1 of Malaciobacter canalis. Lineage (GTDB taxonomy): Bacteria > Campylobacterota > Campylobacteria > Campylobacterales > Arcobacteraceae > Malaciobacter > Malaciobacter canalis. The sequence continues at coordinate 1,699,375 of NZ_CP042812.1, read as the reverse complement.
AAATCTAATAGTAGTAATATAAAATTAGCAAAAGCAAATACTAAAACTACACTTATATATAAAGTTAAAAATGGGGATACTTTATACTCAATTGCAAGAAAATATAATATTGATTTAAAAAAACTAATGAGTGATAATGAATTAAAATCAAATTTTATAAATATTGGAGATAAAATTGTTATTAAAAAATAGTTTTTTAAAAAGTGGTGTTATTTTAAGTGCAACTTTTTTGTTCACTGGTTGTTTTTCATCTTTTAGTAATCAAAACTATTCTTATGGAAATTCAAATAACTATTCAGGTTATAAATCAATTCCAAAAGAGAAAATGAGAAACTCAAAAGCTATGCATAAAGCTACTATGAGACCTTATCAAATTGCTGGAAAATGGTATTATCCAACTTTAGCAAAAGTAGGAGATGAACAAGATGGTATAGCTTCTTGGTATGGTCCAAATTTTCATGCTAAGAAAACATCAAATGGTGAAACTTATAATATGTATGCTATGACAGCAGCACATAAAACCTTACCTATGAATACAATGGTAAAAGTTAATAATCTTGAAAATGGAAAGTCAACGGTTGTTAGAATTAATGATAGAGGACCTTTTGTAACTGGAAGAATTATTGATTTATCAAATAAGGCTGCTCATGCGGTTGATATGGTAAAAAAAGGAACAGCAAGAGTTAAAATTACTGTTTTAGGTTTTCATGGAAAAATTGCACAAACTACATCTGAAAAAAATGAAACTATGTCTGTTGGAAGATATTTTGTACAAGTTGGGGCATTTAGAAATCTTTCTGGTGCAAAAATAACAAAAAGAAAATTTGAAAATATTATTGGGAATAATTATACAGTAGTAATAAAAGATGGGTATTATGATAATGCACCTATAAATAGAGTTTGGGTAAGTGGTTTTAGAAGTGAAGAAGAAGCTGTTGATTTTAAAACAAAACTTGGAATTAGTGGTGCGATGATTATTGCACAATAGGGAGAAAATATGGTTGAGTTAAGTAGAAAAACAAAAGAAACTGATATAAAGTGTAAACTTAATATTAATGGAAGTGGTATAAATAATATAGAAACTGGTATTGGTTTTTTTGATCATATGTTAGAAGCACTAAGTAAACATAGTGGAATTGATATAGAGTTAACTTGTAAAGGTGATTTACATATTGATTTTCATCACAGTGTTGAGGATTGTGGTATTGTATTAGGTAAAGCTTTAAAAGAAGCAATTTTTCCAATACAAGCAGTTGAAAGATATGGAAATGCAACTGTTGTTATGGATGAAGCAGCTGTTTCATGTGCTCTTGATTTAAGTAACAGGCCTTTTTTAGTATATGATATAAATTTAACTGAAAAAGTAGGTGAGTTTGATGTAGAGCTTGCAGAAGAGTTTTTTCATGCATTTATTATGAATGCTGGACTTACTTGCCATATAGTTTATGAAAGAGGAAAGAATAAGCACCATATTCTTGAAGCAGCATTTAAAGCAGTTGCAGTTGCCCTTAGACGAGCAATGGTTAAAAATGAAAAAATTGGTATTCCTAGTACTAAAGGTATTTTATGATTGAACTAATTGTTTTAGATGTTGATGGAACATTAACAGATGGAAAAATAATTTATACAAATAGTGGTGATGAGTTAAAAGCTTTTGATGTAGCCGATGGCTTAGCTATTGCAACATGGAGTAAAAAACTAGGAAAAAAAGTTGCTATAATTACAGGAAGAACATCTAAAATAGTAGAAAAAAGAGCTTCTGATTTGCAAATTGAGTATCTTTATCAAAACATCCATAATAAAGATGAAGTATTAACTGAGATTTTAAAAAAAGAGGGTTTATCTTGGAATCAAGTTGCTGCAATTGGTGATGATTTAAATGATTTTAAAATGCTAAAAAAAGTAGGGCTTTCATTTACGCCTTCTAATGGAACACACTATTTAAAAGATTTTGTTGATGTTATTTGTAAAAATAGTGGTGGTAATGGAGCTATTAGAGAGATGATAGAGTATATAGTAAAAAAAGATAATATTGAGCAGGAGTTCATAAACTCATGGTTATAAAAGCATTTACTTATATACTTTTAATTGTTGCAATTGGGGTTTATTTTATTCCTATTGATAAGGTTGATAGTAGTTTAGATGAAAAAGATATACCATTAGTAACTTTTAATGATTCAACTATGTACACTTTAAATGAACAAACAACAACAAAAATAGTAAATTCAAAAAAAGTTTCAAGATATAAAACAAAAGATATTATGTATGAGGGTGATTTTATTTTAAAAGCAAATGATAAAAAGATAGAAAATGCAACTGATTACATAAGTGCAAATGTAATAATTAAAAAAAATGAAGATTTTACTTTTTTAGATGATGTTAAATTTAGAAGAAATGATTTTATCTCTTTAGATACACAAGAACTTTATTATAATGAAAAAACACAAATAGCAAAAAATAGTGTTCCTTTTAAAGGAACTTATTATAATCATAAAATAGATGGGAAAAATTTGTATTTGGATATGAAAAAAGAGATTATCAAAGCAAAAAATTCACATTTTGAAATAGAAACAACAAAATAACAAGGATTAAAATGAAATATTTATTTTTAACTTTTTTAGCTACTTTAACACTAATGGCAAATGAGGGTAAATTAATAATAGATGCAAAAAAGTTTGAAGCAAACGATGAAAAAGGAATCTCAGTTTTTACAGGTAATGTAAAATTGAAAAAAGAAAAAGATAGATTAAATTCAGACAGGCTTGATGTTTATATGTCTGCAAAATCTTCTACTAAAAAAAGAACTCCTTTAAAGTATGTAGCAACAGGAAAAGTGACTTTTGAAATCATTTCTCAAGATAAACATTATGAGGGTAAAGGTGATAAAGTTATTTATTATCCAAGTAAACAACAGTATGAAATTTATGGAAATGGTTTTATTAAAGAAAAAATTGAAGATAGAAAAATTTATGGAAATATAATTTATATCAATCAAGTAACAGGTGAAGCAAAAGTTAGTGGAACAGATAATAAACCTGTAAGATTTATTATTAATATTGAAGATAAAAATGAGAAAAAGGCTGATAAATAATGAAAATAGTTGAAGCAACATTCTTAACTTCGGCACAAAGTATAAATGATTCACCAACTCCAAATATGGCAGAAGTTGCTTTTCTTGGAAGAAGTAATGTAGGAAAATCATCTTTATTAAATACTTTAACAAATAGAAAAGGTTTAGCTAAGTCTTCTTCAACACCAGGGAAAACTCAGCTTATTAACTATTTTGATATTAAGTTTAAAACACAAAGTGAGGAGTTACCTTATCTTTTTGCAAGATTTGTTGATTTACCAGGATTTGGTTATGCAAAAGTATCAAAAGGTTTGAAAAAAGATTGGAATAAAAACTTAACAGGTTATTTAGAAGAGAGACCTTGTTTACAAGTTTTTGTACATTTAATAGATTCAAGACATACAACATTGGATATTGATAAAAATGTTGATGAATTTTTAGATCTTATAAAAAGAGGAGATCAAAAGATTATTCATGCATTTACAAAAACAGATAAATTAAAACAGAATGATTTAGCAAAATTAAAAAGAGCATATCCTGAGGGTATTTTTATCTCAAATTTGAAAAAAAGAGGGATGATGGATCTTCAAAATGCAATTACGGAGCATTTATTTGGAAATCAAATTTTTTAAACCAACAGTTAAGCATATTATACAAATGCAAGAGCTTGTAAAACCAGAAGTTGAAAGTGGTAAGATTTTACTAAGAACCGAAGATGAAATGGCAAATACAATTAGGTCATACACTGTTGTTAGTGTTGATGGTAAACTAGCTGGATTTACTGCTTTGCATATTCACTCTTGTAGATTAGCAGAAGTTAGAAGTTTAATTGTTTCAAAAGATTTTCGAGGTTTAAAGCTAGGTAAAAAACTTGTTGAAGCTTGTATAAGTGAGGGTAAAAAATATGATTTAGAACAAATTTTATCTTTAACTTATGAAGAGGGTTTTTTTGAAAGTTTAGGCTTTAAAAAAATAGAAAAAGAGAATATTCCAGAACATAAAATTTGGGCTGATTGTATTAGATGTAAGCATTTCCCAATTTGTGAAGAAATAGCTATGGTTTACGATTTATAGATTTTTTAATCAATCCACCATAGTCTTGCAAATAATCCAAAAGTTGAAGTATATCCTACCTCACTAAATCTTAGATTTTTATTTTTATCATAAATTAGTGTTGTAGGAAAGGCTTTAATATTGAATTTTCTTGAAAAGTATCCATCTGTATCATCAACTACTTTAAAGCTTAATTCGTTATTTTTCAAGTATTGTTTTATATTTTCTTTATTTCCTGATTGTACTGCTATAGTTAAAACTTCATAATCTTTTGAAAGTCTTTGTATATTTGGTGCTTCTATTTTGCAAGTAGGACACCATGTCGCCCAAAAATGAATAATAATAGGTTTGTCCTTAGATATATTATAAGTTTGATTATTTAGTAGCTTAAAACTCTTTATAGATAGTTTCTCTTTATTTAAATCAAGAGATCTATAATAGCTAACAATATTTAGTATAATTGTTAAAGATACAATAAAAAATATTATCTCTTTTAGATATTTTTTTAGTTTTTCTTTCATCTATTTTCCTTAAAATCTAATAACTATATTTAATTATTAGATTTTAGCAGTTCTTTGTAAAGTTAGTGTTTACTAAAGAAGTTTTTTCATATGGTTTTTAATAATTACTGGAACAAAAAACATTGATACTATATATGAAATTAATGTTCCACCAATAAGTGCAACTCCTAAACCTCCAAAAACAGCATCACTTGCAAGTAGTGATGAGGCAAATACCATAGTTAAAACTGTAAGTATAATAGGTTTTGATCTTGTTGCTGTTGCTTTTGCAATTGCTTTATTTATTGACATATTTTGCTCAATTATTAACTGTTTTGAAAAGTCAATAATTAGTGTTGAGTTTCTTGAATTTATTCCTATTAAACCAATAAAACCAATTAATGATGTTGCAGTTAAATAAAAAGTATCTTGAGTAAATATGTCCATAATAATATGTGCTAAAATAACTCCAATAATAGATATAAAACTTGCAAGTACAATACCTCCTGAAATAGCAAAACTTTTATAATAAATAACCATTAAAAAGAATATTAAAATTAGTGCAATAATAAATGCAGTTCCCAAATCTTTGAAAGTATCAAGGGTTACTTTAAGTTCACCATCAAATATTAAATCAAACTTTTCATTTGTATTTTTATTAATAAATGAGAGGTTTAACATATCTGTTTTAATTACTTTATAATCACTACTTAATTGTTTAATCATTTGTGTTCTAGCTTCTAATAAAGGATAAATTTGACTATCTTTATTTGTCTCTGCTATCACATTTATCATCTTTTTTAAATTTTTAGATGTTAATTCTGGTTCTTTAACACTTTTTCTTACCCTTACAAGTTCTGAGACACTAATCATTTGATTATATTGATTTTTTAATTTTAAATTTTTTAATCTATTTTTTAATGATTGTTCTGTTTTTTCATTTATAAGTCTTGTATCATCTAATCTTAGAAAAATTGGTATTTGATTTTGTGCATGATTGTCATTTACTATTGAAATAGGCATTCCCTCGTATGCAAGATAAACTATTTGTTTTATTTGTTCTAAACTAATACCACTTTTTTTAATCTTATCATTATCTAAAATCAACTCATACTTTGCGTAATCTTTACTTGCCATCACATCAATATCTACAAGGGTTTTTTGTGCTTTAAAAATTTTTGCAATTTTGTAAGCAAAATCTCTTTGTGAATTGAAGTTTTCACCACCGTAAATTTCTGCAACAATAGAAGCAAGAACTGGTGGTCCAGCTGGAAGTTCTATAAATTTAATATTTGCATTGTACATATTGCATGTTTCTTTTATAATTGGTCTTAATTTTGAAACTAAATTAAAACTTGAAATATCTCTATTTGATTCTCTTTTGATATTTATCATCATTTCTGCTTGCCACTGTTTATCTTTTAAAGCACTTTGCTTAACAAGTGCAGCGAAATCTAAAGGTTGTCCCTCACTTATAAAAACAGATATATTTGTAACTATATCATTTTCTTGTAATTTTCTTGCAATACAATCAGTCACTTCTTTTGTATATTTTTTACTATATCCATCTTTTAAGTCAACATATACAGAAAATGTATCAGAATCTTTACTTGGCAACATTTTTGCTTTTATAATTTCGCTTGGAAATGTTAATACACTTAATAAAAATAGTATTAATGTAATTACATAAACTAATATTGATTTAGACTTTGATTCTAAAATTTGATAAATAAAGTTTTCTAATTTAATCATCTAAAATCCTATAAAAATTTTTTTATTAAGTATGGTGTAAATGCATAAGCTATAATAAGAGAGACTATAAGTGCAATTGGTACAAAAACAGGAAGTGGATTCATAAATTGTCCCATCATTCCACCAACAAAAAACATAGGTAAAAAAGTCATAATAATAGCTATTGTTGCAATATTTGTAGCATTTCCTATCTCATTTGTTGCATTAATAGAAATTATTGTAATATCAGAATTTGGACTCTCTTTTCTGTGCCTATGTATATTTTCAATAACAATTATAGCTGCATCAACTAACATACCAAGGGAAACAATTAGTGCAAAAAGTGTAATTCTATTTATTGTTTCATCAAGTAAAAATCCTATAAATAAAGTTAATGATAAAATCATAGGAACTGTAAGTGATACAATCATGGCTTCTTTAAATCCAAGTGTAAAAATAAGTAAAATGGCAATAATTACAATAGAAATCAAAAGATTTTTTACAAGAGAATTTACTGCATTATTTGCAGTATATCCATCATCTCGTGTAATTGTGTATTTGATATTTTCATTTAAAAGTTCTTGTTTAATATCTTGCATAAAAGAAAAAATCTTTTCATTAATATCAACAGAGTTTGTTCCTTTTAGTTTTGAAATCATCATGGTAACTTGAGCTGTTTTTTTAATTTCATTACCATTTTTTGTATATAAATAGGCTTCTTTATTATTTTGTATATCATATGATTTTTCAACTTTTGCAATATCTCTTAGATAAACTGCTGAACCATTTTTGTAGCTTATTATTAAATTTTGTATATCTTCTTTTGATTCAATTGCTTGTTTTATTCCAAAAACTATAAGTTCATTATTCTTTGTATTTCCTTGAATATTAGGAGTATTGTAAGCTAAAGCCTGAACACTTTTAACTACTTCATTTAATGAGAGTTTATATTGTGATATTTTATTTGAGTCTATAAAAATATTATATTGTTCTTTTTTCTCACCTTTTAATTCAATAAGAGCAACATTTTCTATTTGGTTGATTTTCTTAGTTAACTTATCTATTTTTTTAAATATCTCAGTTTGAGAAATCAGATTTTTCCCATTATCTTTTTTTGAATAAAAAGCAATTGTTGCAATAGGAATATCAGTATCGATATCCATGGTTTTAATAATAGGTGTTAGAGCTTCTTTTGGCATTAAATCCATATTTCTCATAACTTGGTCATATAGTTTCAAATTTGAACTTTCTTTATCTTCTCCAATAAAATATTGAACTTGGACAATTCCTACTGAATCTTTCGCAAATGAGTAAATATGTTCTATTCCTTTTATTTCTCTTAGCTTTTTCTCTAAAGGATCAATTATTACTTTTTGAACTTCACTTGGTTTTGCTCCTGGAAGTCCTACAATAACAGCACCACCACTTACTTTTATTTGTGGATTTTCTTCCCTTGGCATAATTGTAAGAGATATATAACCTAAAGCAAGTATTAAAAATATTGTAATTGCAGTTAGAGGGTGATTTATAAAACTAAGAGATAATCTACCCGCAATGTTTAAATTTGGATTTAAGTGTTTTGAAAAATCACTATTTTTCATCTTTAGTCCTATTTGTTTTAATTGTAAGTTTTGCATACATACCTGGATAAATTATTTGTTCTTTTTTATCAAAAGAGATTTTTACTATAAATGAGTGTGCTGTATTATCAATACTAGGTATTATTGCATCAATTTTTCCTATTGTGTTAAAATTAATTGAGGGAAAAGAAACTTCTACTTTTTGAAATTTTTTTATATTTACTAAATCACTTTCATTTATTGAAGTTTTTATTTTCAGATTTTGTAAATCAGTAAGTACTAATGCTATAGCTCCTGGCATAGCCATCTCACCCTCTTTAATACTTTTTTTTATAACCATTGAATCATTTGATGCTTTTACATTTAAATAGTTATATTCATTGTTTATTTGTGTAAGTTTTGCTTTTGCTATTGATACAAGGTTTTTTAAATTTAAAAGATTTAATTCAAGTTGTTCTAAATCATATTTAGCAATTAAGTCATCTTTATATAATCTTTTATATCTATTATAGTTTAGCTTTACATTATCAAGTTTATTTTCTAAAATAGTAAGATTAGCTTTGGCTTCATTTTTTAAAGAGTCTAATTCTGAAGAATCAATTTTATATAAAAGCTGATTTTTCTTTACAAATGAACCCTCTTGCACAAATACTTTTTTTATATAACCAAAGTGTCTACTTGTAATAACTTTTTCATTATTTGATATTACAGTACCTGATGTTTCTATATCATTTGCATAAGATGAGATAGCTAATAAGACAATCAATAAAACTTTTATCATTTTAATCCTTCAAAATTTATATTAATAATTTTTGCAATATTTGCTATAGCTAAAGCTTTTGCAAATTTTGCTTGTATAAACTCTATTTTTGCTTGTTCATATTTTGCTTTTTGTTCAAGTAAATTAGTCATTGATATTAGGTGGTTTTTATACATTTTTTCAGACTGTTTAAAAATCAAACTGGTAAGATTTAAAAATTGTTCTTTCTCTTTTTGAATTACTTTTTTAGATTTTAAATTTTCAAGAGCATTTGATAACTCTAATCTTACATAATCTTTTTGTTTTTCATAGTTTATTGAAGCTTTATGATGTATTATTCTATTTTTTTGATAATTTACATCTCTTGTATTATCAAAAAGTGTATATTTTACAGCAATTACAGCATTATAATAATCTTTTTCATCTGAAAAATTTACTCTATTATCATTATATCCATACTCTAAATGAGAATAAACTTGGGGATAGTATGAACTTTTTGCAATATCAATATTTTTTTTAGTAATTTGTTTATATAGCTTCATTGCTTTTAGTTCATCTTTTTGATTTAAAGCCTTTGTTAAAAGTGCATTTTTGTTTAAAAAATCTAAATTAAAACTTTTAAATGATTTTACATCGTTTATTTTATCATTTGAACTTAAAAACCTAAGGTATGCTAAATTAAAATTTAAACTCTTTTTTGCTTCTGATAACTTTGAATTTATTTCATAAGTATAAGCTTTTGCTTGTTTAACATCAATTGATGTTATTAATCCTTCTTTATGAAAAGTTTGTGCTCTTTTAAATACTTCATTAATTATATTTTTTGATTCTTTTAAAGCTTTAATATACTCTTTTGCTACTACTGTGCTATTGTAGGCTTTAAAAACTTCAAGTGATAATTCAGTTTTATTCATATTGTGTTTTAATTTGTTAATTTTTTTTTCAAGTTTTAATATATCTTTTTGTGTTTTTATTTTGTATCCTGTAAATAAAGGAATATCATATGTAAGTTTTGTATTTATATTTGTTCTACTTGAGGGATAATTTAAATCTTTTGGTTGAGTATTTATAGGTTCACTCATTTGTGCAAATCCAAAATCTTTAAAAGTTGCTTCTCTTGAAGATAATTTTGAATTAAATACATAACCTGAATGATTAGTTCTATTTGTTTCATTTATGATTGAGAGTTTTCCAAAATTTAGTGCATCTATTTCTTTAATATTTAGTTCACTAAGATTAATATTTAGTTTAGAAGTTTTCAAATCTTTATTATTTTTTAGAGTATAAGACAGTAACTCATTATAACTTACACTTTGTGCAAAAGAAAATGAGACAATAAAAAAATATAAGCTTAGTTTATGCATTGTAACTCCACATATTATAATATGGTTTATTATATTGCATAAAGATAAAAACAAATGTTAAAAAAAGTAATTAATAGTATAAAATTTGATTATATTACTAACACTTATATTTATAATTAAATATTATTATTTAAAGGATTGGGCAAGATTCCCTATAATTAAAAACCATCCATCAATTACAATAAAGAAAATAAGTTTAATAGGCAAGGATATCATAACAGGTGGAAGCATCATCATACCAAGACTCATTAAAATAGAAGATACAATAATATCAATAACCAAAAAGGGCAGAAATATCAAAAAACCTATTTCAAAAGCAGTTCTAAGCTCACTTACAATAAATGCAGGCATTAGTAAAGTTAAAGGTACTTCATCTATATTTTTAGGATTCTCTTCTTTTTTTATTCTATAAAATAAAGCAAGGTCAGTTTCTCTTGTATTTTTAATCATAAACTCTTTAAAGGGTTTAACACCTTTTTCAAAAGCTACTTCATATCCTATTTTTTCATCCATATAAGGAACTATTGCATCTTCCCACGATTTTTTTGCATAAGGTTCCATAATAAAAAAAGTCAGTATTAAAGCCATCGATACAATAACTTGAGATGGAGGAGTTTGCTGTAATCCTAAAGCTTGTTTTAAAAGTGAAAATACGATTAAAAATCTTGTAAAACTTGTTACCATTAAAATTAAACTTGGTGCAAGTACTAATAAGGCTAGTATAATTGCTATATTGATTGTTTTTACAAATTGTGCTGGTTCTTCAAGTGCTGCAACAGATAAGTTTACAATTGGGGGTGAATCTGCTGCAAATATAAGCGATGTAAAAAGCAATAAACTAACTAGTATTTTCAAATCATATCCTCTTTTTTTCTGTGCGAAATAATAACTAAAAAAGCATTAAATACCTATTTTTTAATATATCCTAAATCATATAATTTATCATATATTTTACTAACCATTGGTCCAGCAGCTGAACCACCATGACCTCCATGTTCAATAAGTGCAACCACTGCGTATTGGGGATTTTCGTATGGTCCATAAGTGTTAAGCCATGCATGTGAACGATGGTAATACTCTAATTCACTCTCTTTCATTCTTTTTTTCTCTGATTGTGGAATAGAGATAACTTGCGCTGTTCCTGTTTTAGCAGCAATTGTTACTTTTGATCTTATATGTCTTTGTGCTGTACCAAACCTTTTATTTGCTACATCATACATACCTTGTCGAATAATTTTAAGATATTCTGGATCTGTTGGAACTTCTACTGGTTCTTCATGATTATCTTTATAAAAATGTGGTCTTGGTAGTTTTCCTGTTGCTAAAAAGGCTGTATATCTAGCAACTTGCATTGGAGTTACTAAAGTATAACCTTGTCCAATTGAACTAATTACAGTTTCTCCTATATACCAAGGTTGATTATATCTCTCTCTTTTCCAATTTTTGTTTGGATTAACACCTATAAATTCATTTATTTGATCAATACCTGTTTCTTGACCAAATCCATATTTTTCCAAAGTTTTAGAGATTTTATTTATTCCAACTTTTAAGCTAGCTTTATAAAAGAAATCATCGCAACTTTCTCTAAGTGCTTTTCTAAATCCCGTTCTTCCATGACCTGTTTGTTTCCAACACCTAAACTTTCTATTTCCTATTTGTAACTCACCATTACAATAAACAGAGTAACTTGGAGAAATACCATGTTCAAGTAAGGCTAAAGCTACACCCATTTTATGAACTGAACCTGGAGGGTATAAACCGTTTACTAGTTTATTTGTAAAGGGGTGATCAAAACTATTTCTCATCTCATCCCAATCTTTTTGAGAAATACCTCCTACAAAAATATTATTATCAAACTCAGGAAAAGACGCAGCAGCTAAAAGCTCTCCATTATTTACATCAATAACTATAACAGCACCACTTTTGTGCGTAAAAATTTTTTGAATATATTTTTGAAGCTCTATATCAATTGTAAGTTTTAAGTTATTATCTTCATTTGGTTTTTTCTCTTTTAGTACTTCAAGCTCTTTATTTAATGCATTTACTTTGATATCTTTATATCCTAGTGTACCTTGTAGTTTTTCATTATAGTATTTCTCTAAACCATTTTTTCCAACAATCCCACTATATTTTGAAAGTTCGTTATTGTTCATATTCTCTCTTGAAGCTTTTCCCACATATCCTATAATATGAGAAGCAGCATTATGAAAGGGATAATATCTTTTTACAGATGGTTCAACTTTTATATCTTCTATTGAGTTAAATAGAGTGAATTTTGAGAAAAAATCATCATATGCAATGTAATCTATTAAGTTTACATAATCATGTTTATATGGCGAATCTAATTTTTTATATCTTTTTAATAACTCATCTTCTTTATATTCAGGGAAGTGTTTTGCAATAATTTTTACAATATTATGTAGCTTTTGTTTATTTTTATATGATTTTAGATGTGGTTTTACTGTGATTGAAAACCCTAAGTTATTTATAGCTAATGGTATGCCATTTCTATCTTCAATTAGACCTCTTGATGGTGCTTGATATACTCTTTTTATATAATTTTGTTTTGATAATTGTTCATAATATGTATTTGATTTAATACTTAAAAAATAGACCCTTGATAATAAAATTATCATAAGAGTACCAATAAATAGCAAAATAAAATTTAATCTTCTCATATCATTAATCCAACAATTATAAAATCTATTACAATATTAATAAAAATAGTAAAAAAAAGTTCATATGAATATGTATTATTCATAATATATAAAATAGTAAAACCAAAATAAAATACTAATATATAAATATAATCATTAAGTTGTGAAAAAGATACTACTCTTTTTATATATGAAGCTATAAATGCATATACAAAAAAACTTAATAAAAGTAAACTAAAAGGTTTAAATCCATTATTTAACTCCAAAAATAGCATCGCTAGTGTTAGAAAAAAGGCGCTATAATAGTATTCTCTTTTTATGGTATGCATAAAAGTTAAAAATAGAACACCTATTAAAAATATTGGGTTAAAATAGATTGATGAAATAAAGTTTACTATAATTGTAAAAAAAAATACAAAAACAACTGTTAAAATATTATCAAAAATGTTTCTTTTCATTTGGCCATATTACTTCTTTTATTGATGGTCGATTATATTATAATAACTCTTATACTTATATCAATAAAGCTCTTATTTCTCACTATTGTCTCTATTTTTCTTTGTTAAATCATAAATAAAGCTAAATATTTGTGCAACTGCTTTGTACATACTATCTGGAATCTCTTTATCTATATCTAACTTTGAAAGAAGTTCTATTAAATCTTCGTCTTTTTTTATTGGAAGTTCATTCTCTTTTGCAATTTTTATGATATTTTTTGCAACATGATCTTGACCTTTTGCTATAAGTCTTGGAGCCTTATCTTTTTCTAAATCATATTTAAGTGCAGCTGCTTTTTGAATTTTTTGTTTTTCCATGTTATGCTCTTATATTTAGTCCCATTTGAAGTTCACTACTTTTTTGAGAATAGATATTTTGAGTTGTTTCTTGCTCTTTTTTTCTTTTCTCTAAATCAATTAGTTTAATATCCATAGGAATTAAACCAACACTATTTAGTGATTGTTTTAATTTTGTCAAGTGTTCTCTTAAAAGTTTTTTGAAAACATCTCTTGATGCAAAAACTGTTAAATCAATTTTATTTTTTTCATATAAAGCTAGAAGTAGCTGTACTTGTCCAAAATCTTTAAGTGTTAAATTGATCTCACAATAAAACTTTTTTTCATTGATTTTTTTCATACTTATTGAACCATCTTCTAACATATCCCATAAAAAAGGCAAATAAACATAGTTTGAATTTGAGCTTAAAGATAGTAACTGATAATAATCAACTTGAAAAAGTAGTTTATCTATATTTTTAGAAGCCTCATTAAGAGATTTTGTTTCTAAAGATTTTGAAGCAAGCTCTTCTTGCATTTGTAAAAGTATACTTTTCATATCATTTTGAATTGTACTATTGTCATTTTTAATGTTTTGCAAATTTGTTGCTGTTAAGATACCTTCTTTTAGACTATTTTCTATTTTATCAACTGTTTTTAATATTTCATTTTGTAAAAATGAAGAGTTAGGATTACTTGAAATATTAGAAATAGTCTCTTTTAAATTTAATAAAAGACTATTTATATTTGATAAAAAATTACTTTGAAAAGTTGATAAGCTATTATTTTGTGATTGAAGTAGTTTAAAATCAGCTGGTAGCTCTAAATTATCAAAAAGATTTTGCATATTCAAAAGTTTATCGATTGTTTGAACTAAAACTTTTGATTGTATAGTATTGTTTTGTAAAAGCTCATTTTTTAATAGGTTTAAGCTCTCTTTTATTTGATTTAAAACATTTGCTTTTTCATTTGTTACTATTTGATTATTTTGAATTTTATTTTCAATTGAAACAATATCATCATTTAAATTTTTTAATTGATTTATTAAATTTGAAATATTTGTATTTAAAGTAGAGCTATTTTTCATCTCTGTACTAGTTAAAAGTTGGTTTAAAAGTGCTTTTGGCTCTAAGGTATTATTATTTGAAAAAATATCTTTTTGAGCTAAGATATTATCTATTTGCCCTAGTAGTTTTTGTGGTTCAATATTTTTGTTTATTAATACTTCAGTTTTTAACTGAGATAAAACATCTTTTAATTGGTTTGTTATTTGTTGTTTTTGTTCATTTAAAGATTGTAGATTTAAACTATTTAGATTTGTATTTTGCAAAGTTTGAGTTAACTTATTTGCTATTTCTTGAAGATTTGTATTTTTTATACTACTACTTTGAAAATCTAAAGAAGAGAGTATATTTGATAAACTACTTTTTACTTCTTGTTGATTAAAATCCATATTTTGTAAACTAGTTAAATTTCTTAATACATTGGCTGATTCTAAGCTTTTTATTTGTGAAAGTTCAGTTTTTAAAACTGTTATTAAATCTTTTATATTTTGTGTATTTGAACTATTTTGAAGTTTTGATTCAATTAGTTGAGCATCAACATTTATGCTTTTTAATTGATTTGTTAAATTATTTAGAGTTTGTACATTTTTATCACTTAAATTTTTTGAAGCCTCTTGCAGTAAGTTTATCATTGATTTAATATCAGATTGCATAGAGCTTGCTGTTTGATTAGGGCTTGTACTTAATTTTGAAATAATTTCATTTATCTGCTGTGCTTGTGGTGAATCTAAATTTTTTATTATATTTTTTATTTGATTTAACAGCTCTAGTAGTTTTGGTGGTAAGTTTGAACTGTTTGCTTTTTCTAAGATTTTTGATTCTAAAAAAACTCCTGATTTTGAAAGTAATTCTTTTAAATTATTCTCATTTACATTATCTATTTGTGTTAAAAATGACTCAAGCATAGGCTTGTATTTACTAAAAGAGGGTTCATTTGCTACTTGTGATAATAGTGTTTTTAAAGTATTTGTAAAACTTCCTAGGTCTTTAAATAGTGTAGAGTTTTTAAGTATATTTTGAATAGTTTCATTATTTTTATTTCCACTTTTTATATCTTCAAATAGATTTTTTAATACATCTTGAATAGATGAATTATTTTTCATCATACTATCTAGTGCTTTTGAATCAGCTTCTTTTAGCACATCTTTTAGTAGCTTATTGTCTTGGTTTGGTAAAAGAATATTTAAAAGTGAATTATTTCCAACTAACATAAGATAAAGTATAGCATAAATTTTCAATTTTTCTCAAATTGACTTATACAGTTTGTTTTTGTAAAATGATTTATCTATTTATAAAGGTTTAAACTTATGCAATATGATGTAGTAGTAAGTATTGATGGCTTTGAAGATGAAAAAGGCTTTGTTCTTGAAAAAGTCGATGATTTTTTTTCAATTATAAAAGGTGTAGAAACTGAAGCTACATTAAGACTTATGAGTTTTGGAGCTTTAAAATCTTTAAACTTTGAATTACCCGATGAGTTTAAACAAAAATTAGAAATAACTGCTATTGAAGAGATATCTATTTATTATATTTTTGTATTACAAACACAAAATAATGACAATGGATTAAATACTTTTGCTCCAATAATTACTAATGATAAAAGAAAAAAAATGGGACAAATTCATCTTGATTTAAAAGAGCTTGGACTAGATGGTTTAAATGATTTCTTACCAAGTTTTTAAAGTATTGCAATTTGTAATAATTTATATAGTATAAAAAAACTTTTGGTATAATCTTTTTAAAATTAGTAAAAGGATTATAATGCAAGATATAACTATTTGGCACAATCCAAGATGTAAAAAATCAAGAGATGCATTAAAACTACTTGAAGAGAAAAACTTAGATATTAAAATAGTAAAATATTTAGAACAAACACCAAATGAACAAGAGATAAAAGATGTTCTTTTAATGTTGGGAATTGCTGCAAAAGATCTTATTCGAACAAAAGAGGCAATTTATAAAGAGCTTAATTTGAAAAATGTAACAAATGAAGAAGAGCTTATTAAAGCAATGGCAAATAATCCAAAGCTTATAGAAAGACCTGTTGTTATAAAAAATGGAGATGCTGTAATTGCAAGACCTAAAGAAAATATACAAAAGTTGTTTATGTAATGCATGAAAAACAAGAAAGAATTAAATATATAAGAGTTTTAGAGAAGTTTTTTACTAGAACACTATCTTTACTTAGGTTAGATGATTTTAATACACAGCTATTTATTCAAAGGACTAAAAAAAACTTTGAAGATTTAAATAGAGTAAAATCAGTTGATTTACACTCAAATTATTTGAGTGAACTTAAAAATTTTATCAATAAAACAATGAGTTATATAAACAATCCAATAGATGATTTTCAAGAACAACGATTAACATTATTAAAAGATGCTAATTTACTTCAAAAAGAGAAAAATAAAAAAAACTATAAAAAACAGAAGCATAAAAAATCAAAATATGATGATGGATATTAATGGAAGAGCCAAAAAGTTTTAAATTATCAGGAGTAATAAAAAAAGTATTTTATAAAAATGATGAAACAAAATTTATATCAGCAGTTTTAGAAAACAATCAAAGAATTTGTGGTGTTTATTTTGATACTGATATTGAAAAAATTGTAGGAGAAGAGATAGTTCTTACTGGTAATTGGGTAACACATAAAAAATATGGTGTTCAATTTATCTTTGATACTTTAGAAATAAAAGAAGCTGAGCTTTATTTTTTTTTAACAAAGATTGTAAAAGGAATAGGGCAGAAGTTTGCAAAAGAGTTATTAGAAGAATATACAGAAGAAGAGTTAATAAAAGTTTTAAATGAAACTCCTGAAAAACTTTTAAAATTCAAAGGTATAAAAGAAAAAAAATTAGAAAAGATAGTATCATCTTGGCAAAAATTTCAACACTTAAGAGAGCTTGGAAGTTTTCTTTCAAAGTATGGAGTTAGTTCAAGCTTAATTACTAAAATATACTCAAATTTTGGTGAAATTGAAGATATAATTGAAAAAATCAAAGAAAATCCATATATATTAATACATATTAAGGGAATAGGCTTTAAAAAAGCTGATGAAATAGCTAAGTCTTTAGGGATTGATGAGCGCTCAGAATTTAGAATAATGGCTTGTTTAAATTATACATTAAAAGAGTTTTGTGATAACAATGGAAACTCTTCAATTGACAAATATCATTTATACAGGCTTTTAGATGAATCTTTAGGTTTTAGCAATGAAGAGATGCTTTATGAAAATAGTATTGTTCAAATGCTTGCAAATGAAGAGTTATTTACTACAAAAGAGAATAGAGTTGCTATTTCAATGCTTTACAGAGCAGAAAAAAAGATATTGGAATTTTTCAAAAGACGAAAAGACGAAAGACATCTGAAAAATATAGTATCTAATATAGATGATTATTTAGAAAAAAAAGAGAAAAGTCTAGGGTTTAATTTAAGTCCTGAACAAAAAAAAGCGGTTAAACTTATAAATGAAGGTCAAAATACACTATTTTTAATAGGTTATGCAGGAACAGGAAAATCTACTTCAAGTAGAGCTATTTTGGAATTATTAGAAGAGATTGTTGGATATGATGATATTATTACAATTGCATTAAGTGGAATTGCAAGTCAAAGAATTTCTGATACTACAGGATATGAAAGTTGCACAATTCAATCACTTTTAGTAAAACATAAAGAGAAAGATTTTTTTCCATATAAAGTTGTTTTATTAGATGAAGCCTCAATGGTTAATTCTGTTACTTTTTACCAAATTATCTCAAAAATTAGTGATGATACAATCTTTATAATTGTAGGTGATGATGGTCAATTGCCTGCTATTGGTGCTGGAAATATTCTTTCAGATGCAATTAAATATAATCTTGCTTCAATTTGTAAACTAACAAAGATTTATAGACAAAACGAAAATCAAGCAATCGCAGTTATTGCAAATGATATAAGACAAGGAAAAGTACCAAGCTATAAAGAAAATTATGAAGATTTTAAGTTTATTGATGTATCAATTGATAACTATTATGCTATTAAAAATTCAGTCTCTTCTAATGATTTTGCTTCAATAAGAGTTCAAAACTCAGATATGATATTAAATAATATCTTGAATATTTCTGCA
This sequence comes from Malaciobacter canalis, assembly GCF_008000835.1. Lineage (GTDB taxonomy): Bacteria > Campylobacterota > Campylobacteria > Campylobacterales > Arcobacteraceae > Malaciobacter > Malaciobacter canalis. Next base: position 1,680,718 of record NZ_CP042812.1, on the reverse strand, counting down.
AGTTATATTGAAAGATTTTATAGATTAATTAAAAATAAAGATATTTCAAAAGCATTAACACTTTTTCAAGTTATTACGCCTATGAAAAATGGAACTTTAGGTGTTGAGAATTTAAATATGCAACTTCAAAAATTATTTAATAGTTCAAGGGAACAGTCTGTAAAAACAAGACTTTATGAATATAAATTAAGTGATAAGGTAATTCATATTAAAAATGAGAACATGAAATGTCAAACTATGAGTATGTATAAATCTAATTCTCAAGATTTTTTAGAAAGACGAGTTTTTAATGGTCAATTAGGTTTGATTATTAAACTTGATTTTGATGAAAAAAAATGTATTGTTTTATATCCAAATGATGATATGGTAGTTTTTTATGATATGGATGATTTAAGCTCATTATTGTCTTTAGCATACTGCTTAACTATACATAAAACACAAGGAATGGAGTATGATAATGCTTTAATACCTATGAGTTTTTCTCATTATATTATGCATAATACAAAGCTTTTATATACAGCAATTACAAGGGCAAAAAGTATGTGCTATATTGTAGGAGAAGATGATGCTTTTAAAGGCGCTTGTAAAAGAATAGAAACCACAATAAGAGAATCAGTTATAAATGACTTGATGCAAACTACAATTTAACGTAACTAAAAGCAACTTTTCTGTAATATATATTGAAAATTTTTAGAGGAATATATTATATGATAACTTGGATGCAAAGACATAAAAAGTGGCTAGTAAGTACTATTTGGATTAGTACAATAGCTTTTGTTGGTGCTGGATTTGTAGGATGGGGAAGCTATGATTTTGGTAAAAAAAGTGGAGCAGTTGCTGTAGTTGGTGATAGAGAAATTACAGTTAATGAATATCAAAGAGAATATTCTGCTTTATATGAACAATATTCAAGAATTTTTGGAGATGATTTTAGTAAAGAGATGGCAGAAAAGCTAAAACTAAAAGATTTAGCATATAAAATGTCTATTGAAAAAAATCTTATTTTATCATACGCTGATGAGCTAGGTTTAGCAGTTACTGATGAAGATATTGCTAAAGAACTTTTAAAATATGATGCATTTATTATAAATGGTAAGTTTGACAAAGATACTTATATTAAAGTTTTAAATAGAAATGGTACAACTGCAACTGAGTTTGAAGACTCTTTAAAAAGAAATACTTTACTTCAAAAGATTGAAAAGCTTTTCGAAGTTTCTGCTACTGATACAGAAATAAAACTTTTAAATCAACTTTTATTTTTAGAAGATAATGTTGATATTAAAATTTTAAATAAAGAAAATATTACTGTTTCATTAAATGAAGAAAAAATTAAAGAGTATTGGGAAAAAAATAAAGTAAATTATATGTCAGATAATTCGTATGATATTGATTATGCTATTGTTGATATAAAAAAAGCTAAACACTCTTTAGAAGATATGCAAAGCTATTATGAAAACTTTAAAACAGATTTTAGAAAAGAAAATGATAAAATAAAAAGTTTTGAAGAAGCAAAAGATGATGTTCAATTTGCACTTGATTTAAAAGATACAAAAAAAGATGCTTTAAGAGAGTATATAAAGTATAAAAAGGGTGAGAAAGATTTTACAAAGAATATAGTATTTTATGAAAATGAGTTACCATATGGTGAAAATAATACAATAATTAAAAAATCTAAAGCTGGTGACTTGAAAAAACCATTTTTATATAATGATAAATTTATTATTGTAAAAGTTAATAAAAAAATCTTTCCAAAACAGTTAAGTTTTGAACAAGCAAAACAAAAAGTAACACAAGATTTTATAAATAATGAAAAAACTTTAAAATTAAAAGCACTATCTAAGAAAGAGTTAGATAATTTTAAAGGTATAAATATAGGTTGGATTGACAGAACATCAGTTTCAAATATAAATGGTTTAAATGAAATGGAAGCTTCACAATTTTTAAATAAGTTATTTGGAACAGATACTAAAAAAGGTCAAATTGATTTAGGAAATAAAGTTGTACTTTATAAAATTAACGATTCAAGATTTGCAAATTATGATAAAACACGAGATGAAAGTATCAAGCAAACTGTTGAAAATTTACAAAATACAGAATTAATGAATAATCTAATCAAAAGACTTGAAAATAGATATGAAATTCAGTCTTCACTAAAGACAAAGGAATAGTAATTGAGTAATAAGACTCTTTTAGCCATAGATGTTGGTTCTACTAGTATAACAGCAGTAATAGCAAAGAATAACTTAGATGGCAAAATAAATATATTAGGTACGGGAACAAGTAAAAGTGAAGGTATAAATAAAGGGTCAATTACAAATATTGAAGTGGCTTCTAAAGCTATTAAGAATGCAGTTAATATAGCAAGAGGAAGTACATCAGAAGTAATTGACTCCTCTGTTATATCTATATCTGGCGCATATACAAAGGGTTTAAGAAGTTTAGGTTCAGTAAATGTTCCAAATGGTCTTATTACTGAAACTGAAATAAATCAAGTTATGCAAATGGCTTTATATAATGCAACTATTATTCCAGAATATGAAGTAGTACATGTATTACCAATATTTTTTAAAGTTGATGATTCAAAGGATGTTGAAAATCCTTTAAATATGAATGGTTCAAGACTTGAAGTGTCTGTTTATATTGTTACAGCTAAAAGAACAGCACTTACAAATGTAAAATCTGCGTTAAAACAAGCAGGCATTGAACTTACAAACTTTGTATTAGATGGATATGCAAGTGCCATATCACTTTTAGATGAACAACAAAATAAGTTTGGAGCTACTGTTATTAATATAGGAGGAACAACAACTGAATTTGTCTCTTACAAAGGTAGCTCAATTGTATTTAATGGCTTTATACCTGTAGGTTCAAATCATATAACAAATGATTTATCTGTTATGCTACATACTCCTCCAAATGCAGCTGAAACATTAAAAATAAAATATGGTAATTTACTAAAATCAAATGAAAATGAAGATTTAACTATAAAGAAAGTCAAAATTCCAAGAATTGGGGATGAACAAAGTACATCTGAGGTTTCATTGGATCATATTCAAACAATAATTCATGCAAGAGTAGAAGAAATTTTAGTACTTGTAAGAAACAAATTAAGACAAAGTGGGATACAAGAAAATATAGGAGCAGGTATTGTGATAACTGGTGGTATGAGTCAGTTATCAGGAATAAAAGAGCTTGCAACAAAAGTATTTGAAAATACTCCAATAAAAATTTCAAATCCAATTAATATTAAAAATGGATATATGAATTTTGATGACCCAACACTATCAACAACTGTTGGACTTCTTTTTTATGGTCTTGATGATAATAGAGCTTATGAATTAGATTCTAATAAGAAACTAATGAAAAGAGCTATAAAAAAAGAAGAGCTTACTATTCCTCCTATTCAAAAAGAGGAACCAGTAATAAAAGAAGAGAAGCTAAAAGAAAAAATCAATGAGACTTTAGAAAAAGAAGACAATACTAAACTTCCAACACTATCTAAAAAAGATAAAGGAAGAGGTATGTCTAGATTCTGGAGTAAAGTTTCGGAGTGGTTTTAATGGATAATTTATTTAATGTGGATGATATTACAGTGGAAATGCCTAATCAAACAATCGGAGAAAATATAGCTAAGATTTCAGTAATTGGAGTTGGTGGAGGTGGTTGTAATATGATTAACCACATGATCCAAGAGGGAACTCATAAAATTGACTTAATTGCTGCAAATACAGATTTGCAAGTATTGAATATTTCAAGAGCACCTAAAAAAATACAGTTAGGAGTTAAGCTAACTAAAGGTTTAGGTGCTGGAATGAAACCAGAAGTTGGTAGAGATTCTGCCGTTGAGAGTTATGAAGATATTAAAAATGCTCTTAAGGGAACTGACATAATATTTATTGCAGCTGGTCTTGGTGGTGGAACTGGAACTGGTGCTGCTGCTATTATAGCAAAAGCAGCAAAAGAAGTAGGTGCTTTAACTGTTTCTGTTGTTACTAAACCTTTTACTTGGGAAGGTAAAAAAAGAGCAGGACTTGCAAATTTAGGTCTTGAAGAACTTAAAAAAGTAAGTGATTCAATAATTGTAGTTCCAAATGATAGATTGCTTGATATTATTGATGAAAATGTTGGTATGAAAGATGCCTTTAAAATTATTGATAATATATTATATCAAGCAGTAAATGGAATGAGTGAGGTAATCTTAAATCCAGGAAATTCAGATATCAATACTGACTTTGCAGATGTTAAAACAATAATGCAACACAAGGGTATGGCTCTTATGGGTATTGGTAGAGCAAAAGGTGAAGATGCTGCACTTAGAGCTTTAGAAGATGCTATTGATTCTCCTTTACTTGATAAAGTATCATTAAGTGGAGCAAAAGGTATTTTGATTCATTTTAATATTCATCCGCAGGTTTCGTTATTTGCTATTAATAATGTTATGGGTTCTATTCATGATAATATTGATTCAAATGCAGAGATTATCTTTGGTACTACTACTGATAGTACACTTCAAACTGATGAAGTTAAAATTACAATTGTAGCAACAGGATTTGAGTCTAAAAATGATACAGATGATGATTATGATAAAAATAGTGAAGGACAAGATAACTCAAATGCTAAGTTATCGGTAAATGATGAGAATTACTTAGATATTCCACCTCTTATGAGAGAGTATGTGGTTCAATATCAACTATAAATGAAGAGTTAATTACTCTTCAAATATAACTAAATCGTAAGAACTTTTTTTAATTACCAAAGCTTTAGAGCTTGGAACAACTCCAAAATTATTTACTTCTTTTAATCTATTTTTATATTTACTAACATCAGTTTCTAATTTTTCAATTTTTTTATTTAATCTTAAAATCAAATCAACACCTGCTAGATTTATGCCCAACTCTCTTGTAAGCGTTAAAACATATTTTATATGATCTATATCTTTTTGAGAATATAGTCTTATTTTTCCATTTGTACGAGAGGGCTTTATAAGTCCCTCTCTTTCATATTGTCTTAGAGTCTGCGGATGAATATTAAGTATTTGAGCAACCGCTGATATAAGGTAAACAGGTTCAGTGTATGCATTGTTTTCCATTGCTTACTCCTTTGGTAATTTCTCTTTTAACAATTCAATTAAATCTTCATCAAGTTCTTGAACTTTTGGAAGTTTGATATTTGCTTTTAAGTGAAGATCACCTCTTTTACCTATTTTTCTATTAAATACTCCAAGCTCTTTTACTCTGAATTTCTGATTTTGTTTTGTATTTTCAGGAACTTTTAGAGTAATAGTTTTATGTATTGTTTTAATCTCTACTTTTCCTCCAAATAGTGCTGTACTAAGTGGTATATCAAAAGATTTAGTTAAAGTATCTTCATCTCTTTCATATTCAGGACTAGGTGCTACATTTACTTTTATTATTAAATCACCTCTTTGAGAACCCAAGGCTTTTCCTTTACCTTTTGCTCTTATTTTTTGTCCATCTTTAATACCCTCTGGTATTTTAATATCAAAAGAGTCATTATTTAGTGAAATGTGTTGTTTCCCACCTAAGATTGATGTGTCAAATGCAATAGTAATTTGTGCATTCATATCTAAATCAGGCTCTTCATATCCACCAAATCCACTGTTACTAAATCCACCTTGACCAAAGGCACTAGAGAAACCAGAAGCTCCTCCAAAGCCACCTTGTTGACCGAACATCTGTCTTAGAATTTCATCCAAATCAATTCCTGATCCTGCTTGTCCTCTTGCAAAATCATGGAAGTTTTGACCTCCAAACATAGAATCACCAAATTGATCGTATTGTTGCTTTTTCTCAGGGTCACTTAAAACCTCATAAGCAGCATTAATCTCTTTGAATTTTTCTTCTGCTTTTGGGTCTTTATTTACGTCTGGGTGATATTTTCTTGCTAATCTTCTATAAGCTTTTTTTATTTCATCAACAGATGCGTTTTCATTTGTTTCTAGTGTTTCATATAAACTTTTTGCCATTTATACTCCATTTATAATTGTTTGTATTTTATATTATTATATCAAAAAAGTTGAGTCAATGTCAATCAACTTAAAGATAAAAGTTAGCAGTAATGACTCAATTATGCTTAGTCTAGTGGAAGTGTTAGCTTAAAGCATGCTCCATACATATTTGTATTTTTATAGTTAAAACTTTTATTATATGCTTCAATTCTTCCATTCATACTAATCTCTATTAATTGATGAGTCATATAAAGTCCAAGTCCTGTTCCTACATCTTTGTGTTTTGTTGTAAAGTATGGCTCAAAAATTTTATCTATAATTGCAGGGTCAATACCTTTTGCATTATCTTTGATTTTGATTATAAGGTTATTGTTTTTTATATATATTTTTACTAATATAAATCTTTTTGATAAATCTACATTTTTATCTATAAATGCATCTTTAGAATTGTTTATTATATTTAAAAATGCTTGGGTTAATTCATTTGGATAGTTTTTAATTATGCAATTATCATCACAATCTAAAACCAATTGTATTGATTGGTTTTTTAGTGTTCCCTCAAGAATTGATATATTTTTTTCTATATTATCTTTTATATTAAACTCTACTCTTTTTTTATCGATTTTTAAAAAGTCTCTAAAGTCATCGATTGTTTGTGATAAATGCTTAGAATTTCTTGTAATTGCATCAATTGATTCTATAAATATCTCATCTGTTAAAATTTCTAACTCTTTATGCATTTTAAGACCACTAGCAGCTGTTGTAATTGTACTTAAAGGTTGTCTCCACTGATGTGCAATATTTCCAATCATTTCCCCTAAAGCTGCCATTTTTGTTTGTTCTACTAAAAGCTTGTCTTTTCTTTTTATCTCACTTAAATCCATTACTGTTAAAATTTTAAATTTTTTGTTTTTTAATTTTGTATCTTTTATTTTAATTAAAGCAGGAAAAGTTGAACCACCTTTTCTTGACATTTTAATTTCAATTGGTTTATTTTTTATTTCAGATGTTTTTTCTAAAGATTTTGTATCGATAAATTCATAAATCTCTTTGTTTATAACTTCATTTTTCTTTTCATATTTAAAAAGTTCTAATGCAATATCATTTGCATTTGTACATTTATCATCTTCAAATAGAAAAATAGCTTCAAGTGTTGTATTTAATAATAAGTTTATCTCTTCAAGTGAATCTTCTAAACTATTTTTTGTTTTTTCTAATTCATGGTTTGTTTCACATAATAAAGTATTATCATAAATATATAAAAATACTAATCTTTTATCTTTATCATATGGTGTTATTGTTATTGCTTGTTGCATATTCTCAAAAACTTTATTTGCAACTTTATTTAACTCAATATTTAATAAATATTTATTTATTCCTGTATGGTAAAATGTTGAAGAGTTTAAAGCTAAAGAGGCTTTTATTTTTCTTTTTAAAGTATTTTCATTTATATCATAGAAAAAATCTGTTAATTTTTTTAACATTATCTCTTGAGATTTTATATTTGTTCTTGATTCTAACCAGCTATTCCAAAAATGAACATTTAATTGTTCATCTAATATTATTACACCATTGTCAACAGTATTACATATGAATTCAAATTTTTTTACTGGCATATTATATCTCATTAAGAATTTTATTTATAGTTTTTTTAATATAAGTAATTGATTTATCAGTTGTTAAAATCATTAGTTGCCCATCAATATCTAAATCTTCAAATTTAAGTCTTGTAGAAATTATAATTACATTTTGATATTTTTCAATAAATTGATTATCCAATTTGTTTATATTATCAAGTATTTTTACATCAGGCGGAGAAAAAGAGACCATTGCTTTCATATCTTCTGCTAATTTACTAATTGTTGAAGAAGAGAGTATATTTGTAATTTCTAAAATGATATCACAAAGCTCAATTTCTGTTATTTCATCTTCTTCTAAACCAAACTTTATTGCTATATTTTTTGCTGAATTATTATCAATTACAAATAGATTTTCTCCTGCAATTGGACCATTTATTTGTTGCATGCAAACAAAATGAGTTGAATTTAGATTTACTTCTTTACTCAAGTGATTTTTTAAATTTTTTGTTTTAATAACTTCAATTCTAGGAATACTTAAAGTAGCAAAAGCATCAAGAATTTCAGTAATTGCTGCTGTTGCTGAACCATATGCAATATTCATCAATTCTTGTAAACAATCTTTTTCATCTTCATTTAGTATAATTTCATTACTCATTACTTGGTTTCCTATAGAAATTTTTGAATTATTTGATTCATTTTTTCACTATTTATTGGTTTTTTAACAAAATCTATTGCACCAAACTCTCTTACTTTATCCATAGAAGTTTTTTGTATATCAGCTGAAACAACTATAATTTTAGCATCCTTATCATACTCTTTGATTCTTTGTAATGCTTCAAAACCGTCCATTATAGGCATTGTTAAATCTAAAAATACCACATCTATATTCTCTTTTTGGTAAGTAGCTAAAGCTTCTTCTCCATTATTAACTTCTATAATATTTGCTTGTAGATTTTCACTTAGTGTCTCTTTTATTGTTTTTATAGCAATTTTTCTTGCCATTTTTGAGTCATCTGCAACAAGTATATTCATAAATTAAGCCTTATTTTGTAATCATTCGTTATTACTAAATTTTATCCAAAAAATAGTTAAATAGGTATGAAAATGTTAAAAAAAGATGAATGGACACAAGAAGAGTTATTTAAATATGCCAAACTACTAGAAAAAGATGGTATAAAAGTGGTTTTGGTTGACACTATTTTAAAGCCATTAGCAAATATTGAATCAATTACATATAATCCTTTTGAAATGAAAGAGTATCCAAAAAAAACAGTATTTGTTTTTTATTGTGATACTGGAAAAACAACAAAAGAGAGATTGAACTTTTATAGAAAAAAATTTCCTGATTATACTTGTATTAGTTTAAGGGGTGGTAGAGGTTATTGGCGACCAAATTTTCAACTTCAAAAAGAGATTGAAAAAAATGTATAAAAGTTATGATTATATAATAGTTGGGGCAGGTATTGCTGGGGTTTGTACTGCATATTTTTTATCAAAATATAGTAAATCAGTTTTATTAATTGATAAAAATGATTGTTTATTAAGTGAAGCAAGTAGTGCAGCTGGAGCATTTTTATCTCCACTTTTAGGAAAAGAGAATCCTTTTAAAGCATTGGTATCAGATTCATTGGATTTTTCAATTGATTTTTATAAAGAGATATTAAAAGATGATTTTATAAATTGTGGTGTATGTCGTATTCCAAAAGATGAAAATGATAAACAAAAGTTTGAAGAGTATGAATCTTTTATGGATTTTGAGTATGAAAAAACAGATAAGGGATATTTTTTTGATATAGGTTCAAGAATTACACCAAAAAATTTTGCCCAAAAAATTAAAAATGAGTTTGAAACACTATTAAATTATAAAGTGTTTTCTTTAAAGCAAGATGAAAAGTTTATGTGGATTGTAAATGATGAGTTAATAACTTCAAATTTGATTCTTGCAACAGGTCATAATGTTAATTTAATTAAAGAAGATTATCTTAAAATTCGTCCTGTTTGGGGTCAAAAAATTGATATATTAACTTCAAGTATTAATTGTATTAATTATCACAAAGAGTGTTCTGTTAGTTCTTCTAGTAAACATGAAAATAATAGACACTTAATATCAATTGGAGCAACACATCATAGATTTAATGAATCAAGTGATTTAGAATGCAAAAAGTTATTAAAGGAAATTGAAGAAAAAAACAATGAAAAACTTTTGAGTCTAGCACAAGATATAATTAATCTTAAGGATATTGAAATAATTGATATAAAAGTTGGTGCAAGATCTTGTAGTGTTGATTATTTTCCAATGCTTGGAGAATTAATTGATAGTAAAGCAACTATAGAAAAATATCCTCATTTAGTAAATGGAAGTTTTGTTACTGATGATAAGTTAGTAAAGAAGAAAAATCTCTATATAATAAATGGAGTAGGTGGAAGAGGCTTTGTTTTATCTCCTTATTTAGCAAATAGTTTAGTAGAGTTTTTAATTAATAAAAAAGCTATTAATGAGTCTATTTTAACTAATAGATTATTTAAACGATGGGTTAAGAAAATAAAGTTAAATAATCGTTAATATGAATTTGATAAAATTTTTAAAAAAAGATAGGAATGTACAATGAAAAATATTTTAAAAATTGTAGTTTTAGGTGTAATTGCTTTTGGTATATTAGTTTATGCAACAGCAGATAAGCCAGCTGAAACTAAAACGCAAGTAAGTGATACAAGTTCATTAACTTTATCAAATTTACCAAAAGAGTTTGAAATTGTAGGTAAAGATGGAAAAGTATCAAAAGAAGATTTATTTCAAGCAGGTTCAAAGGCTTTGATAATTGTTGGAAATCATGACTCTTTATCAGTTGTAAGAGAGCTTCCAAAGTATTATGATGTTCAAATTCCTTATGTTATGGTTGCAAATATTTCAAGTGCTCCTTGGTTTGTAAAAAAGATGTTTATACCTGGAAAATTAGAAGAGTTAGTTGAGGGTAGAGACACACCAATGATTTATGATTTTGATGGTGATATGATTAAAGCTTTAGGTGTTACAGATAATGAAAAAACAACTTATATAGCATACTTAGTAAATGAAAATGGTTCAATCTCTAATGTATTTAAAGGAAGTGTAAAAGAGGGTGCTTTAGATGGCACTATGAGTGAAGAAGAGATGAAAACAAATCTTGCTTCATTGCTTGATTATATAAAATAATCATTTTAAAATAAAAAAAAGGCAAAAGTTTAAAACTTTTACCTTTTTTATGTTCAATTTAAAGATTAGATTGAATCAATTATATTATTTAGTGTAGCTGATGGTCTCATTGCAGCTAATGTTTTTGTATCATCAGGTAAATAATATCCACCAATATCTGATGGCTTACCATGATTTTCTACTAACTCTTTTACAATTATTTCTTCATTTTCACTAAGTTCTTTTGCAACTTTTTCAAATTGTGCTTTAAGTTCTGCATCATCATTTTGAGCTGCAAGTTCTTGTGCCCAATATAGAGTTAAATAAAAATGACTTCCTCTGTTATCAATAGAACCAAGTTTTCTTGCAGGTGATTTGTCATTTTCTAAAAATGTTCCTGTAGCTTTATCTAATGTATTAGCTAAAACTCTTGCTTTTTCATTATCTTGACTATTTGCTAAGTGTTCTAAAGATGCTGCTAATGCCATAAATTCACCAAGTGAATCCCATCTTAAGTAAGACTCTTCAACAAACTGTTGTACATGTTTAGGAGCAGATCCTCCCGCACCAGTTTCAAATAATCCTCCACCTTTCATAAGTGGAACAATTGATAACATTTTAGCACTTGTACCAAGTTCTAAAATAGGGAAAAGGTCAGTATTATAATCTCTTAAAACATTTCCTGTTACAGAAATAGTATCAAGTCCTTTTCTCATTCTTTGTAATGTTTTTTTAGTTGCTTCTAATGGAGTCATGATTGAAATATCTAAACCATTTGTATCATGTTGTTTTAAATATTCAGTTACTTTTTTTATTAATTGCGCATCATGAGCTCTATTTTCATCTAACCAAAAAATTGCAGGAGTATTTGAAAGTCTAGCTCTTGTAACTGCTAATTTTACCCAGTCTTGAATTGGTGCGTCTTTTGCTTGGCACATTCTAAAAATATCACCTTTTTCAACATCAAAAGAGAATACTTCATTTCCATTTTTATCTGTAACTTTAATAGTTCCATTATTTTCAGCTTGAAAAGTTTTATCATGACTTCCATACTCTTCTGCTTTTTTAGCCATAAGTCCAACATTTGGAACACTTCCCATAGTTTTTGGATCTAATGCACCATTTTCTTTACAATCATCAATAACTGCTTGAAATGTTGTTGCATAGCATCTATCTGGAATCATTGCTAGTGTATCTTCTTCTTTATCATTTGCATTCCACATCTTACCACCACCTCTAATCATAGCAGGCATAGATGCATCAATAATAACATCAGAAGGTACATGTAGATTTGTAATACCTTTGTGTGAATTAACCATTGCAAGTCTTGGTTGTTTTTCATAAATAGCAGCAATATCAGCTTCAATTTCAGCTTTTTTATCTGCATCTATTTTATCTAAGTAGTAGTATAAATCACCAATACCATTATTGAAATTAACACCTAATTCATCAAATAATTCTTTATGTTTCTCAATTAAGTCTTTAAAGTAAACTTTAACTGCATATCCAAACATAATTGGATCAGATACTTTCATCATTGTAGCTTTTAAATGTAGTGATAATAATACATCTTTTTTCTTTGCTTCATCAATTGCTTCTTGATAAAACTCTTGTAGAGCTTTTGCACTCATTTTTGTAGCATCAATAACTTCACCTGCTTCTAAAGGAGTTGAAGCTTTTAATACTTTTTCATTTCCATTTTCATCAATGAAAGAAATCTTAACATCATTCTCTTTTTCCATTGTTGCTGAAAGTTCAGAACCATAAAAATCATCTTTTTGCATATGTGCAACAGCAGTTTTAGAATCTTTTTTCCATTCACCCATTCTATGAGGATTATTTTTTGCATAATTTTTAACAGCACCTGGTGCTCTTCTATCAGAGTTTCCTTCTCTAAGTACTGGATTAACTGCACTTCCTAAAATCTTTGAGTATCTTTTTGTAATCTCTTCTGATTCATCATAGTTTGGTACATTAAAACCTTTTTCTTGTAGCTCTTTAATTGCAGCTTTTAATTGTGGAATAGAAGCTGATATATTTGGTAATTTAATTATATTTGCATTTGGATCTTGCGTTAACTCTCCAAGTATAGCTAAGTGATCGCTCATTTTTTGATCATCTGTTAGATTATCTGGGAAATTAGCAATAATTCTACCTGCTAGCGAAATATCTTTTGATACCATCTCAATATTTGAGCTTTTAGTAAAGGCTCTAATAATTGGTAAAAAAGAGTATGTTGCTAATGCTGGGGCTTCATCAACTTTTGTATAGATTATCTGTGATGTTTGTTTTGTCATATTTCTTCCTCATGTTTTAGTTCAATTAATTTAGGTTAAATCAACCAAATTCAAATGTACAATATAATAACATTTGTTTATTTGATAGCTTTTAAATCATGGCTTGTATTATAAGATAATGACATCTTTGTTTCATAAATTCACATTAACTATTTGACATTATCAAAAAGAGATTTTATTGATTTTGTATTTTCTTTAGAGTTGCTTTTAGGAAATACATAGAGTTCTTTTTTAGGGCTTTCTTTAGTTTTAGAATTGCTTTTTTTCTTTTGAATTTCTTGTTTTTTATCACTTGTTTTTTTCTTTAAATTTCTTTTAATTATTCTATTTTTATTGATATTATTTACATGCTCTTTATAGCTTTTTGAAAAAGAGTGTAGTCCATTTTTTTCATTTTTTACAAAATATAAATAATCTGTCTTAGCTGGAAAAATTGCAGCTTTTATTGCATCTAAACTTACAGCACAAATTGGATGTTCTGGAAGACCTCTATTTTTATAAGTATTATATGAACTATTGTCTTCTTTTATTCTTTGTGATGTGATTTTAATATGTGAATATTTACCATAATTTAAAGTTCCATCCATTTGTAGCTTCATGCCTTTTTTTAATCTATTGTGTATTACACTTGAAACAATTGGCATTTCATCACTATTTGCAGCCTCTTTTTGAATTACAGAAGCTAATGTAATATAGTAATACCATCTTTTTTTATCATACTCTCCAAATATTTTATTTGAGATACTTTCATATTGTTTATTTGTAGTTGAAAAAAGATAAAATAGAAGGTGATCTTCTTTCATACCATAAGGTAAAGAGTATGTATCAGCTAAAATATTTCCATCTTTTTTATATGCATATTTATCGTAAACTTTTTGAAGATTTTTTCTTGAAAGATTCATCTTTTTTGATATATCATTTAAAAAAACATAAGAAGTTTCTCCTGGAATTAATGTAATATCTTTTAAAGCAGCTTTTGATGTAGTGATTTTATATAAAAAGTCAGCTTTTGTAAGATAGTTTTCTTTTATATCAATCCAACCACTTTGTGGATAGCCTAAAAATCTAAGATAAACTTTGTCTATAAGTCCTAGTTCATATCCTGATTTATTTAAATATGTTATAATACTATTTGTACTACCTTTAGGTATAAATATAACTTTTGTTGTACTTAATGGTAATGTTAAATAAAATAGTATAACTATAGAAAAGACAAGGATAAGTTCAGTAATGTCAAAAAGAATTAAACTCTTTATTCTCTCACTTGTCTGTTTAGTTTTTGCATTTGTTTTTTTATTATTTTTTGGCATAAAAATTGATTCAATCTCTTTTGGTGAAGTTTCAGTTTCGAAATTGTATATAAAGTTTGATAAAAAACTTATTGTAAATATAAAACAGCTAACATTTAAATCAAATAAACAAGAGACAAATAACTCTCTTGATAACCTAAAAACCAATATTAAGAGGCTTCCTTCTTTATTAGAATATTTTAAAGAAATTAATATTGAAACATTAAAAATAAATGATAATATTTTTACAATTTATTATGATAAAAAGCATCTTTATTTAGATAATCAGTATTTAAACTTATCTTCAAAAATAGATGTTCATTCAAAAAGTATAACCTTAGATCTTTACTCTTTATATTTAAAAGATTTAAAACTTTTTTTTAAAGGTAAAGTAAAAGTCAATATGTTCAAAGAAATTGTTACATATTTAGGAAAATATTCTTACAAAGATGTTTCAGGAGAATTGAACTTACAAGCTGATAAAGATTATTTGGATTTTTATATAAATACAAATGAGTTAGATAATATTAAGTTTGTAAAAGATTTTGTACGCTTATCAAGTAATATTGCAGAAGCTTGGATGTATGATAATGTAACTGGTAAGATGAAACTTAATTATTTTTATGGGAAATTAAAAACAGATACTTTTGAACCTGTTTTAGACTCTTTTGAGGGTAATGCAACTATAGAAAATGCAAAAATAAGATTTCATAAAAATGCTAAAACTGTAAACACTAAAAAACTAAGTGTTGATTATGAAGATGATAAATTAAAATTTACAATGGAAAAACCAACTTATGATAAAACAAAACTATATGGAAGTTCTGTTGTAATTAATAATCTTACAAGTGAAGCAAATGGTGAAGTTGTTGTTAATATAAAAACAAAAAGTGCATTAAATGATGATATCTTAGGTATTTTAAAAGCATATGATATTTACTTACCCCTTAAACAAACAAAAGGAGTTACAAACTCAACTTTTACTTTAGTTGTTCCATATTTATTAGAAAAAGATATGAAAACAACTGGTTATTTTGAAGCGAAAAATTCAACTTTTAAGTTACAAAACTTTGAATTTTTTACAAAAGATGCAAAAGTTCAATTGCAAGGTTCAAATGTAATTATTAAAAACTCACATATTAAACATCAAGATATGTTTGAGGGAAGATTAAATTTAAATATTGATACAAATAACTCTTTAGCAAAAGGAGATGTTCTTTTAAACTCTTTGCAAATAAAAAGCTCTGATGAAGATATAATTAATGCAAAAGATTTAAAAACAGCAATTGCTATTGATTTTACAAAAGATACAATTTTAAAATTTGATGACATAAATACAAAACTAAGTATTAAAAAAGATAGTATAGATATTAATATAGAAGAACTTTTACAAATTTATGAGTATTCTGCTTTATTAAAGAAATTGAATATAAAAAATGGAAGTATTGATTTAGAAGTTTTTAACAATAATAAAATCGACTTTAATTTACTTCTTGATAATCTTGAATATCCTATTTTTAAAAATAATAAAAAGATAAATAAACTTAATTTCTTGGGACAAATACGAAATGAAGATTTATTTATATCAAGCAAAAAGAAAAATATAATTATTAAAAAAATAGCTAATATGCCCCTTGAAGTCAAACTAAGCTCTTTTGATATAAATGCAGATGAGTTTAAAAAAAGTTCAAGTAAAACAAATAATATATCAAATGAAAATATAAATTTACATATGAAAAATATGAATTTAACAATTGATAAAAATGAGTATTTTACCAACGAAGCATTTGTAAATATAAAAGACTCAAAAGTTAACTTCAAAGGAGATTTTGATACTTTGGTTTTTCCTTTTTATAAAGATACAAAACAAGTTACAAGCTATAATTTAAACGGTATTTATGATTTAAAAAAAGAGAATTTACAATTAAAAACAGATGATAAAAAAGTTGCATTATATATAGTTCCAAAGAAAAGTTTAAAATTAAACTTACAAGATTATGATTTGCATGTTAGAACTAAAGATGATAATAGTGATTTAAGTAGTTTTGAAACTTTAGAAATAGATGCACAAAATTCAAATATTGTTATAAATGATAAGTATAAAGCATTGGCTAAAAAGTATCATATAAAAGCAGATGAAAATGAACAAAGTTTTACTTTAGAAAATAAGAAGATATTAGTTACTTATAAAAAAGATAAAGATAAAAAAATAAAAATAAAAGCTAATAATTTAAATGATAAGTTTATAAATACTTTAGCAAATAAAGAAGTTTTAAAAGGTGGTAGTGTTGTTTTTATTGCATCAGGAGATGAAAAGAGTTTAGATGGAAAAGTTATATTAAGTGAAAATAAGATTGAAAACCTTTCAATTATTACAAATATTGTAACACTAATTAATACTTCACCTGCATTGATAAATCCACTATTAGCAATTCCATCGATTGCTTCAATGGCTTCAAGTGAGGGTTTTGCTTTAAATGGTTATAAAGTAAATGATGGATATATAGATTTTGTTTATAATTTTGAAACAAATTTTTTAAACTTAAATGAGATAGTTACTGTTGGAAATGGTATTGATTTTGAGGGTAAAATGATGGTTGATCTTGATTCAAGAGTAATTGATGGAAAATTAAATCTTATCTTTTTTAAAGGTTATTCAAGTGTTGTAGGCTCTATTCCTGTACTTAATTATGTATTCTTAGGTGATAAAAAGCGAGTTGAAACACAAATTGAATTAAGTGGAACTTTAGATGAGCCTAAAATTGTATCAAATATTGCAAAAGATTCAATAAATGCTCCTGTAAATGTAATAAAAAGAATTATCAAATCGCCATTGAAACTATTTGAATAAATGAGTAGAAAAGTTTATTCTACTCATTTCTTAATACATCAATAACATCTATTTTAGTTGCTTTTTTAGCAGGATAATATGAAGATAAAGTAACAATAACAGCAGCACCAATAACAATTGAAATAAAGTCAATTGAGTCTAAATCAAGGGGAAGTTTTGATGTTCCATATACATCAGCAGGAAGAGAAATAATCTCAAAAGTATCTAGTATCCACATACCAAAAAATCCCAAGAAAACTCCAATAACAATTCCTGAAAAACCAATAATAGTACCAAGTTTTAAAAAGATTGACTTTATCTCTTTAGCACTAGCTCCCATAGATAAA
Organism: Malaciobacter canalis; assembly: GCF_008000835.1. Classification (GTDB taxonomy): domain Bacteria; phylum Campylobacterota; class Campylobacteria; order Campylobacterales; family Arcobacteraceae; genus Malaciobacter; species Malaciobacter canalis. The sequence continues at coordinate 1,663,235 of NZ_CP042812.1, read as the reverse complement.
AGTAGGGCGATCTCTTTTCTTCTACTCATAACAGTCATAAGAAGTGATGAGATAATATTTAATGATGCAACAAGAATAATAAGCATAAGTACTATAAAAAGTGCTTTTTTCTCCATTTGCATTGCTGCAAAGAAGTTTCCATTTTGTTGCCACCATCCAACAATTCCAACTCCTTCTTTTTTTAAATCTTTTCTTAAAATCTCTATATCATCAAAAGCGTTATTTGAATAAACATGTATTCCATCAAAGCTGTTTGAGTCTTTTTGCATTATAGTTTGTAGTGATTCAATTGAAGTATAAATATATGCTTTATCATAAGCGTGAAGCCCTGAACTAAATGCACTTTTATATTTGAATCTTTTCATTTTTGGCATCATAGAAAATCCACTTGGATTTAATGAAGTGAAATATAAAGTTACTCTATCATCTTTTAATAAAAATAACTCATCTTTAATGCCTTGACCTACTACAATATCATACTTTTTTAAATCAAAATTTTTAACTGCTTCTTTATATATTGAGTTAATATTAGCCTCTTTTTTTTGATCAACTCCAAAAATAACTGCACCACTCATCTTATCACCACTTTGAACAATTGCTTGAGATGTTAAGTATGGAGAAAATTTTAAGTTTGGATAGTTTTTTTCAAGTTTAGATAATAGCTCTTTATTAACACTATTTTGATACTTTGGATATATTGAAAGAGGGTAGTTCATTGTAAAAAGTTTTTTTTCAAACTCTTTTGCAGTACCATTCATAATAGCCATAGAAATAATTAATACCATTACTCCAATAGCAACACCAATAAATGCCAAGATGGCACTTACTGATATAAAAGGATTTTTTTTATCAAACCTAAGATATTTTTTTACTATAAAGTTTACTAACTCTTTATTCAACATTAATTTCCTGCTACTAAACCTCTTTTAGGTCCACTCTTTCCGCAACAGTTTTTATATTTTTTACCAGAACCACAAGGGCAAGGCTCATTTCTTGCTATTCTTTTCTCTTTTTTTTCAATTTTTTCTTCAAAATTAGTTTGTAAGTTTTCAGTAGCTTCTTCCATTTGAGCTCTCATCTTCTCAATAGCTTCTTGCTCTTTTTGCGCATCTTCTTTATTTTGAAGTTGAATCGTAAATAAAATTTTTATAATTTCATGTTTAATTGAAGCAATTAAATCAATAAACATATTATAAGACTCTTTTTTATACTCAACCAATGGATCTTTTTGATTATATCCTCTAAGCCCAATACCTGTTTTTAGTGTATCCATTGAGTATAAATGTTCTCTCCATGCATTATCTAAGATTTGTAAGTATAAAATTCTTTCAATTTCACTTCTTTGTTCAGGTGCTGCAATACTCATCTTATCTTCATAAATTGTTTTTATCATCTCAATTAGTTTGTTTTCCAATGATTCATAAGAATCACTTACAATATCATCTTTTTCAACTATTAAATTTAACTCTTCTTTTAATTTTTGAACTACAAAGTCATAATTAAAATCTTCAGCTGCCATTCCGTCAATTATTTCAGCTTCACTTAGTAAAGTTTGAACATACTCAGCTCTATTTTCTTCAAGTTTACTAGCAATATCAAAATTTGGATCTAATAAATCATCTCTAAAATTATAAATTACTTTTCTTTGTTCATTGGCAACATCATCATACTCAAGTAGATGTTTTCTACTTTCAAAGTGCATTGATTCAACTTTTTTCTGTGCATTTTCAACAGCTCTTGTCACCATTTTAGATTCAATATGTTCACCTTCTTCAATACCAAGTCTATCCATGATTTTGCTGATTTTATCACTTCCAAAAATTCTAAGCAAATTATCTTCTAATGATAAATAAAATTGTGATTCACCAACATCACCTTGTCTACCAGCTCTACCTCTTAATTGGTTGTCAATTCTTCTTGATTCATGTCTTTCAGTACCAATGATTGCTAATCCACCAAGATCTAAAGTCTCTTTAGTAAGTTTAATATCAACTCCACGACCAGCCATATTTGTTGCAATTGTTACAGCACCTTTTTCACCAGCTTTTTCAATAATTTTCCCCTCTTTTTCATGCTGTTTTGCATTTAAAACTGTATGGGGAACTTTTTCTTTTGTTAATAAATTATGTAAAAGTTCTGATTTCTCAATTGAAGCTGTACCAACTAATACAGGTTGCCCTTTTTTATTGTATTCTTTTATTTTTGCACAAACTGCATTGAACTTTTCTCTTTCACTTTTATAAATAAGATCATTTTTATCAAGTCTTGCAATTGGTACATTTGTAGGAATAGATACAACATCAAGATTATATATTTCTGCAAACTCTGTTGCTTCTGTTTGAGCAGTACCTGTCATACCAGCTAGTTTCTTATACATTCTAAAGTAGTTTTGAAAAGTAACATCTGCTAGTGTTTGAGACTCTTCTTGAATAGCAACACCTTCTTTTGCTTCTAAAGCTTGATGTAATCCATCACTAAATCTCCTACCCTCACTTAATCTTCCCGTAAACTCATCAACAATAATTACTTCATTATCTTTTACTACATAATCAACATCTTTTTCAAAAATATAGTTTGCTTTTAGTGCTTGGTCAAGATTATGAGAAAGCATTGCATTCTCTAATGAGTACATATTATCAACGCCATATAGTTTTTCTGCTTTTGAAATACCTTCTTCTGTAATTAAAATAGTTCTATTTTTTTCATCAACTGTAAAGTCACCAGTTGAATATGGTTTTTCATCAGCAGATTTTGGCTCAATTAATTCACCTTTTTCTAATTTTAATGCAATTTCATTAGATCGTACATAATCAGAATTTTTATGATTTGCAGGTCCAGAGATAATAAGTGGAGTTCTTGCTTCATCAATTAAAATAGAGTCAACTTCATCAACTATTACAAAGTTATGACCTCTTTGAACCTTTTCTTCAATATCTAAAGTCATATTTGATCTTAAATAATCAAATGCAAACTCATTGTTTGTTCCATAAGTGATATCGCAATTGTATTGCTCTTTTCTTTCTAAATCATCTTTGATCTCACCTAAGATAACACCTACACTAAAACCAAAAAAGTTATATAATTTTTCTAATTCAAGGGCATCCCTTTGAGCTAGATAATCATTTACAGTCACAACGTGAACACCTTTTTTAGTCATTGCATTTAAAATAACTGGTAAAGTAGCAACTAATGTTTTACCCTCACCAGTTTTCATCTCTGCAATTCTTCCATCATGCAAAACCATACCACCAATTAGCTGTACATCAAAGTGTCTCATTCCCAAGATTCTTTTACTTGCTTCCCTTGTTAGGGCAAATGAGTCATTTAAAACATCATCTAAAGTTTTTTCTTCATTTAATACTGATTGTTTTAACTCTTCAAAGCTTTTTTGTAAAGCTTCGTCACTTTGATTTTCATATTTACTTTCTAAGGCTGTAATAGCATTTGCTCTTTTTTTATATCTTTTTACTTCTCTATCATTTTTATTACCAAATAGCATTGCAAATACATTTAACATAAAATAAATTCCTTTTCGTTATAATCACAAATATTATATAAAAATTAAGGTTAAAGTATGTTTTATAGGTTTATTTTTCTTTTAGGAATTTTTATTCTTTCAAGTTGTTTTGCAAATGTATTTAAAGATTTAAAAAGTTTTAAAGCTGATTTTACACAAGAGATTAAAAATAGTTCAAATAGTAGTATTAAATATGAAGGTGAAGTTTTTATAAAAAGTAGTGGTAAAGTACTTTGGAAGTATAAAGCACCTGTATTTAAAAATGTTTATATAAATGAAGATTTTGCAATAGTTGATGAGCCTGATTTAGAACAAGCTATATTTACTTCATTGGATAATAAAGTAGATATAATTAGACTTTTAAATAGTGCAAAACAAATTAGTGAAAACAAGTATGAAACAAAACTTTATGAAACAAAGTATGAAATAACAATTAAAAATGAAAAAATTTCAAAAATATCATACACAGATAATTTAGAAAATAAAATTACAATATCTTTTTTTAATATTGAACAAAATATCAAATTAGAAGATAGTTTATTTAAATTTTTGGCCCCTGATTATTATGATATTATAAGAAAATAAAGATTATTTAGATAAGATTACAAAATATTAGGTACAACAGATGATAGCTTTTAATTAAGAGGAAAGTCCGAGCTGCTGTGAAGTATGGTTCCATTTAACGAATGGCTAGAGTAATCTAAGGGATAGTGCAACAGAGAATAAACCGCCCAGTTATTTGGGTAAGGGTGAAACGGTGAGGTAAGAGCTCACCAGACTTTTGAGTAATCTTAAGTGCTTTGTAAACCCAACCTGCAGCAAGAAGAGTGTGGTATTAACTTCACAATTATTGCTCTTCGCTAGAGTATTAAAGTAATTTAATACATAGATAAATTATCGTCAAAAACAAAACTCGGCTTATGTTGTGCCTAATACTTAATTAAATACTTTTTGATATAAAGAAGTATATGGATACTTTCCTTCGATATTTTTAACTTCAATATAAACTTTTTCTTTTATATAATTACAAAGTTCTTCTCTTTGTTTAGATGGGTTAGCATTATATAATCCTACACAAAGTGCATATGAATCTGCTAAAGCTTGTATATGAATCTTTCTTTGTTCATATTGAACTAACTCTTTTTTTATATTGTAAGAAAAAAACTTCACAAACAAATAAGCAAGTCCAAAACCTACAAATGATGATATAACTACTATTTTTAGATATTTTTTAAACATACATAATGATACAAAAAAAATCTAAATATTTATATTAAGTTGTATATTTATACAAATATAGATAAAATTACTTATGAAAAAAATGATTTTAAACTCAATAATAGTCTTATTTATTTTCTTATTTACAGCTTGTAGTCAAAAAGTAAATTATAAAGCAAGTAGTGATTCAAATAATTATAAAGTATCAAAAAAATATTGTGTTAAATCTAAAGTTTTTACAGATTATTCAAAAAAACAGATTAACTCTTTTTTATTAAAAGAGGCAAGAGAAGATGTTTTATTTGAGTTTTTAGATGAAAGTATTATTTCTCAAAACAACTCTTATGAAGAGTTTTTATCTAATAAAGAAGTAAAAATAGATAAAAAAATAGATTATTTTACAGATGATTATAAAGATTATTGTATAGAGTTTGATGCAACAGTTGCAAATCCGGTTTTTTTCTTTAATGATGTAAATTTAGAAGAGTATTCAAGACAAAATTCAGCAATATAGTTATATTTTTTTATCTCTTTGTTCTCTAAAAATATTTAAAAAATCTTCTCTTTTGTATAAAGTAGCTCCTAAATCAAATTTGTACTTCATATAAGGATGACCTAAGTTCCAAAAGTTAAAACCATTTTTTTCTAAATAGTTTGCCAATAAAACCAATTGAAGTTTTCCATAATTATTAAATCTTCTTTCTTTACTACTAAAGCCACTTAAACTTGTATAAATAGCTCCAACTTTATATCCAATCTCTCCTGCAACTATTTTTTTTGTAGTTTTATCTTCAATGCTACAAGCAATTAATTCAAAATCAATATTACCTTTATAGTTTTTTAAATTTAAAAGAGTTTGTTTATACTCTTTTACAATCCAAGAATCACCATGATATTCATTTATTTTATCTATAATCTTTTCAAAGTTTTCATGAACTTTAAACTCATAATCATTTTTTCTTAAAAGTTTTTCAACTTTTTTAGAGATATGAAGATTATCAAAAAACAGTACTGCATAATCAAATTGCATCTCTGGTAAAATAACAAACAGATTATCTTGTTCAAAAGATATACTAACAAAACCTTCATATGCAGCTTTTACATAAAAATCAATTGAAAAATCATCACTATAGTAATAATTTACTTTTTTATTATTGCAAATATAATTTATTGTCAGTTCATCATCTAAGCAACTTTTTGTAATGTAACTAATAATTTTAGATCCTTTAAATTAATTGTTTTTTTACAAATTCTAAGTAGTGCCCTTCTTGGTTTTGTAACTGATCATGTGAACCAACTTGAACTACTTCTCCATCATTTAATACATAAATAATATCAGCATTTTTAACTGTACTTAATCTATGTGCAATTGTTATTACTGTTTTATTTTCTAATATAGGTCTTAAAGCTTCAAAAAGCTTACTTTCTGTATGTACATCAAGTGCTGATGTTGATTCATCAAAAATTACAACTTTAGGGTTTGCTATTATCATTCTTGCTATTGATAGCCTTTGTCTTTGCCCACCACTTAATCTTACTCCATGTCTTCCTACAATTGTATCAAGGCCTTTTGGCATTTTTTCTATATCTTGTTTTAATTGTGCTATCTCTAATGCTTTATGAATTTTTTCATCAGATATTTTTTCATTGCCCATTGTAATATTAAATCGTAAACTATTATTAAATAAAATAGGCATTTGTAAAACAAGAAATATTGATTCTCTAAGGGATTGTTTATCAATTTCATCAATACTTATTCCATCATATAAAAGTTCTCCTTTTGATTTTGCATAAAAACTTGAAATAACTTGTGCTAAAGTTGTTTTACCACTTCCACTTGCACCAATTAATGCTACTTTATCTTTTGTTTTTATATTAAGAGATATGTTTTTTAAAGTTTGTTTATCTTTTGTATAACTAAAATATAAATTTTTAAGTTCTATATGAAGTCCATTATTTTCTGGAAGTTTTTTTATTCCGTTTTTTTCTGTTTTTAAATCTAAAATTCTATTTATTCTATTAAGTGCAGTTTTTGCTTGTGCATATGAGTATTGCATTGATAAAATATCTTGAACAGGAGTCATAATAAACCAAATGTATCCAAACATTGCAAACATCATCCCTATACTTAAATCACTATATGCAACCATTACAAGTCCAGATGCTCTTAAAATCTCAAATGCTGCTAAAAAAACAGTAAATGAAAATCTTTCATAAGCAATGCTTTTATAATTAAACTCATTTGAAGTATCTTGTACTTGTTTTGCTTTTTTTATACTTGTATTAAAAAACTCTTTTTCTTTATTGCTAGCTTTGATTTGTCCAAATAACTCTAAAACTTCACCTACATTTTCTTGAAAATTTTCAATTGCATTATTCTCTTCTTTTTTTAGTGTACCAACGCTTTTAGCTATTTTTTTAGAAATAAGCATGATTATTGGTTGAATAATTAATATCATTAGACCTAAAATGGGATGAATAGCAATAAGTACAATTGATACTGCAATTAAAGTTAAAATAGATGCAACAAATTTACTTGCACTTGTTATTATAAAATTATCAAGAGTATTTACATCTGTTACAAGATTTGCTCCAATAGCTCCACTTCCTAGGGTTTCATACTCATTCATTGATACAATTTTTAGATGGTTTAAAAGTTTTTCTCTTATTTTAAATGTTATAAATTTTCCAAGAGCTGTAAAGATTCTTGTGATTATTGCACTAAAAATAAAATGTATAAATCTTAGTAAAATAACAATTATTGTAACAATTGCAATATAATAAAATGCATTCCCACTTCCAAAAAAATCATTTATGTTATTTACAAAAAAGTTTGGTTTATTTAATAATACTTCATCAACTAGCGCAGGAAGCATTAGAGGAATTGGAATACTAATAAGTATTGCAATAACAGTAATTAATTGTCCAAAAATAAGTTGTTTTCTTTTTTGAAGTAAAAGTTGCCAAATATATTTAAAGGTGATTTTGTTTTTTGTCATAATATGTCCATATTTTAATATAGTTATCTTTTACAATAAAAATATTAAATAGAATATTAAAAAAATAGCTAGTTATTAATGTAGTATAAAAGCCTAAGCTTTTATACTAGTTTTGTATATCAAATTTATACTGTTTTACAATATTTACAACATCTATTGATATTTTATTTGTTCCTTTTGCAATATCATTTGTTCTATCTGCAATTGTTGCATTTTCTTGAGTAAATTTATCTAATTGATTAACTGCATCTGCTATTTGTGTCATTCCTATTGTTTGTTCTTTTGCTGCGTTTGTAACATCATCAATTAATCTATTTGTATGATTTATTTTATCTTCTAATTGAATAAATCCTTCAATCATTGATGAGCTAATTTGTTTACCGTCATTTGCTTTAATTGTAGCATTTTCAACAATTCTTTTAATTTCAGTTGCAGCTTGTGCACTTCTACTTGCAAGGTTTCTTACTTCTTGAGCAACAACTGCAAAGCCTTTACCTGCTTCTCCTGCTGTTGCTGCTTCTACTGCTGCATTTAAACTTAAAATATTTGTTTGAAATGCTATTTGATCAATTACAGTAATTGCTTGATTAATATCTGTAACTTGTTCATTTATTTCATCCATTGATTGGACAGTTTTTGAAGCTAGACTTTTACCTGTTTGTGCTGAGTTTTTTGTTTCTGAAGAAATTGAAAGCATCTCTTGAGCTTTTTCATTTGTATTTTTTATATTACTTGTTATCTCTTCAATACTTGCAGCTGTTTCTTCTAAACTCGCAGCTTGACTTGTCGCATTTTTGCTAATAACTTCAACATTTTGTGATAATTCATTTGAACTTTTTTCAAGTTTTATACCATCTTGATTATTTTGATTTAACATTTTCGTAATCATGTGGTTTAATTGCATTATTTCATTACCTATCTTTCCACAAGTAGCTGAATCTAGTTTTTTTGTAAAGTCATAATTTGAGTAACTTTCAAGTACAGAACTTAAACTATTAATATTAATACCAACAATATTTTGTAAATTTTCTAACATTGTATTTATTAGTTTTTTTAATTCCATTAAAGATTTAGACTCACTATCTTGAGTTACTCGTTTATCTAATAAACCATCATTTACAGATAATACAATGTCTTTAACATTATCAATAAGTTTTGCATCATCTTCTAATATTTTTTTAGTTTTTTCAATATTTTTATTTACTACATTTGACATCTTTCCTATTTCATCATTTGAAAGAATTTGAAGTTTTTTTGCATTTGTAGTCTCTTTGTTTAAGAATTTAAAGAAATCAAGCAATCCCTCTTCGAATTTTTTTATAGGATTTATAATAACTTTATTTGAGATAAAGATAAATATCAATGAGATAACAATTGCAACAATTAAAGATAATAGTATTGTATTAAATATTACACTATCAATCTCCTCTTTTGTTGTTTTTTTCATAACTTCAACTTCATTTTGCACATTATCTACATATGCACCAGTTCCAATAATCCAATCCCAGTCTTTAAATCTTTGAACATAAGAAAATTTTGGTTGATTAGCTTCAACTCCTGGTTTTGGCCAAGAGTATTTTACTAAGCCACCTTCTTTATTTTTATTGGCTACTTTAACAATTTCTTGATAGATTAATACTCCATTTGGGTCTTTAAGATTAGTTAGGTTCTTACCTTCATTTTGAGGTTTCGTAGGATGCATTACAACTACATGATTTGAATCATTAATCCAAAAATATCCATCTTCTCCATAAGTCATACTTGCTACTACTTCTTTTGCAAGTTTTTTAGTCTCATTAATGTCACTATTTTTATTTTTTTCAGCAATCATTTTGACACTATTGTATGCTGCTTCAACAAAATTCTTTAATTCATGTTCTTTTAATTTATATGCCTCTTGTTCGTATTTTGAGATATTTTTCTGGGAAATATCTTGAATAGAGTTTATTGAACTAATAATAATAATTACAGATACTGTAAAAATTGTCAGAATAACTAAAACTAGCAACTTTAATTTTATAGAGGCATTTTTCATTTTCTATTCCTTTTTTCATATCAAAATATTCTATTCTTAAAATATTTTAATATTACTTAATAAAAATAGTGTCTTAAAAATTATAAATATTAATCCATATATAATTTATATAATATTCATTTTTCTAATTTTGCGTATATTTTAAAATATAATAATTATTTTGTTAAAATGTAATTAATTTAATTTAAGGAAACACATGTCTAATAAATTGTCTAAGATAATATTTTTTGTTGTTTTTTTTGTGTCATTAATTTCAATTGTTACAATAGAAGTTTTCCATACAACTTATGAGTATGCTCAATATAAACAAAATCTAAAAAAACTAGAAAATGAGTTTATTAGTACAAATGAACAAAATTTAAAATTTGAAGTTCAAAAGGCTATATCCTTAATTGAGTTTAATTATGACAAAAAAGATAAACTTATAAATAAAAGTGTAAAGCAAAGAATACAAGAAGCTTACTCTTTAGCCAAAAGTTTATACGAAAAATATAAAAATGAAAAAACTAAAGAAGAGATATTAAAAATTATAAAAGATAGTTTAAGAAGCATAAAGTTTTATGATGGCTATGGTTATTATTCAATTTATGATTTTACAGGCAAAACCATAATGCATGGAGCCAATAAAGATTATGAGAATACTTATGCTCTTAAACAGTACAAAGATGAAAACAACAAAGCTATTTTAAATAGTATTATAAGCTTAGCAAAAACAAAAAATGAAGATTATATCAATTGGCGTTTTTTAGATCCAATTAGTAAAATAGAAGATACAAAAAAAGGATATTTTAAAGTATTTGAACCTTATAATTTGATTTTTCTAGTAGCTGATTATACTTCAAGAATTGAAAATGAACTTAAAAATGAAGCTTTAGAAAGAGTAAAGAAAATAGAATATAGTAATGATGGATATATTTTTATTCTTGATATTAAAGGTAATATTTTAGTTAATAAACATAGTAAATATGAAGGAAAGAATTTTTCAAATATAGAAAATTCAAGAGAAAAAGAAGTAGTTAGAAAAATTTTAAATAAGGTAGAAAAGAAGAATGAAACATTTATTAAATACTCTTGGATAAATCCAAATACTTTACAATATTCAGATAAATTAACTTATTTAGCAAAGTTTGAAAAATGGGGTTGGATTATTGGCACAGGTATTTATTTAGATAGTATGTATGAAAAATTAGATAATGAAAAGCAAAAATTAAAAGATGAAACCTTTTATAGAATACTCTATTCATTATGTGTGTTTTTTGTTATTTTTTGTTTTATTCTTTATATTACAAGAAAAATTACAAAAGAGATGAATGAAAACTTTTTACTTTTTTTAGATTTTTTTAAAAAAGCAAATAATAGTAATAAAAAAATAGATATTGATAATATAAAGTTTTATGAGTTTAAACAATTAGGAATAAATGCTAATAAAATGATAGATTCAAAAATTAGCAATGAAGAAAAATTAGAAGAAAAAAATAAAGAATCTCTTATAAATTTATCTTTATTAAATGAGTATAAAAAAGCTGTTGATGCAAGTGCTATTGTTTCAAAAACAAATATAGAAGGAGTTATTACTTTTGCAAATAAAAAGTTTTGTAAGGTTTCTGGATTTACAAAAGATGAGTTAATAGGCGCAAAACATAATTTAGTAAGACATCCAGATACAAAAAAAGAGATATATAAAGAACTTTGGACAACTATACTAAATAAAAGAGTATGGAAAGGTGTTTTAAAAAATAAAACAAAAAAAGGTAAAACATATTATGTAAAATCAACTATTGTTCCAATTTTAGACCTAAATAGTAATATAACAGAGTTTATTGCAATTAGATATGATATTAGCGATTTGATTAATCAAGAAAAAAGAATAAGATTACAAACTACAGATATACTTACTAATCTTCCAAATAGACAAAAGTTATTAGAAGATTTAAATGCTAAAAAAGGTTTAATTTTAGGTGTATTTAATATCTTAAGATTTAAAGAAGTCAATGAGTATTATGGCTTTGAAGTAGGGGATAAACTACTATTAGGTGTTGCACAAAAACTTCGAAGTTTATTAAAAGACAATAAGCTTTTTCTTTACAAACTTCAAGGCGATGAGTTTGCTATTTTGGTTAATAAAAATATCTTTTCATTAAAAGAGTTTAAAATCAAATGTGAAAACATTATACATAGTATTAAGCAAATAAAATTTGAAATTGAAGAAAATATTTTAGAAGTTAATCTAGTAGCTGGAATTTCAGCTGAGAAAAACTATTTTATAAATGCAGAAATGGCAAAAAATCATGCAAAAATTGAAAATAAAGATATTATAATATTTGATGAAAATAGAGAGATAAAAAGTAATCTAATTGAAAATATAAACTGGACGCAAAAATTAAAAAAAGCATTAAATGAAGATAGAATAGTAGTTTTTATTCAAGCTATCATCTCAAATGAAACACAAGAAATTGAAAAGTATGAGTGTTTAGTAAGAATGATTGATGAAGATGGCACAATTATCTCTCCTTTTAAATTTTTAAATATTGCAAAAAAATCTAAACTATACAATGCTTTAACACAAAAAGTTATCAAGAAGGCTTTTGATTATTTTGCTAATAAAGATATTGAATTTTCAATAAATCTAAGTTTAGAAGATATTTTACATAAGCCAACAATTGATTTTTTGGAAGAAAAACTTAAAGAGAATAGAAATGCTGCACAAAGACTTATTGTTGAAATAGTTGAAGAAGAGGGAATAGAAAACTATCAAGAGATTTGTGATTTTATAGAAAATTTAAAAAGTTATGGGTGTAAAATTGCAATTGATGATTTTGGAACAGGATATTCAAACTTTGAATATTTGATGAAATTAAATGTAGATATTGTAAAAATTGATGGTTCAATGATTAAGTATATAAATCAAGATTTAAATGCAAAAATAGTTACAGAACTTATAGTTACATTTGCTAAGAAGTTAAATATTAAAACTGTGGCTGAGTTTGTGCATTCTCAAGAGATAAATGAAATTGTTACAGATATGGGAATAGACTTTTCCCAAGGATTTTATTTAGGTGTTCCAAAGCCAATAAAGTAGAGCTTAAAGCTCTACTCTATAACCAATACCTGAAACATTTTTGATAATTGATTTATCAATTTTTCTTCTTAAGTCTTTTACAATAGAACGTAAAGCATCTTTAGTCATCTCACCTTCCCAAATGATTTGATTAAATTCTTCATAACTTACAGCTCTATCTTTATTTTTTATTAAAACATCAAAAAACTTAACTTCTTTAGAAGATAAAGATACTAACTCTTCATTTTTTAATAAAGTTTTATTAAATTTATCATATGTTAGTGTTTCTGATAACTTAATAATATTTGAACTATTTGAATCAATAATTCTAATGCAGTCTTTTAAAGAGTCTAGTAAAGTATTTAAATTAAAAGGATAAATTAAATACTTAATTAAATGCAACCTAACTGCTTCATAAAGCATTTTTTTATCTAGGTTTTCAGTTGTTATTATTACTTGTGCTTTTTTATTTACACTTCTTATCTCTTCTATAAAACTTTTTGGAGAAGTTTTTTCAAAAGAAACATTATAAATAATAATTTCTGGTTTTTCTTCTTTGTAAATCTTAATTGCACTTTCAGAACAATTTGTTTGAATAAAATTGTTACAATAAGATTTCAGTTCAGAAACAAAATACTCTTCTTTGTCTTTCTTGTCATTTACATACAAGATTTTAATATGTTTTAATGCATTCATTCTCATTCCTAATAATAAGTCTTAAGTAATCTTAACCTTAAAACATTAAAATATAATTTAACTAAAAAAATATAATTTTACTGTTTTTATATAAAAATAAATAATAATAAATCCTAGAAGAACTATAATATGGTATGTTTGCATATTTTATAATTATAATTAATAATTTTTTTTAAGGAGAAAGAAATTTTATAAAAAAACACAAATGTGACTTTTTTACTCAAAAATAGTCACTAGATAGTCATAAATGTATATTTTGAAACTAAGAAATTTTTAACTATAATATATAAATTTAAAGAAAAAGAGTTTAAATGTTGTTAAATAGAAATACTCAAATTAATGAACTTGAAAAAAATTATGCTGTACCAAGTTCAAAATTACAGTTTATATTCGGACGAAAATATATAGGGAAAACAGCATTAGTTACTCACTTTTTAAAAAATAAAAACTCTATTTTTATTTCTTTGAATGATATGAGTAGTAATCTATTTTTTTCAGTAATAGCAGATGAAATAATAAATCACTTTGGTATTTACAACAGTAACCAAAAATTCACTACTTTTGAAGATGTTTTACTACTTTTATCCAAACAAGAAATTGAAGAAAAATTGATAATTGTTTTTGAAGATTTTCAAAATATTTTAAAACTTGATAAAAATGCATTAGATGCATTGATTTTATATTGGAAAAAAAAATTAAGTAAAAAAAATATTTATTTTATGGTTACTAGTTCTATTATATTTAAAGAAGAGTATATTCAAAGTTTAGAAAAAATTTCATCTATGCTTTATTTAAATAGTTTAAAATTTAATACAATAAACAATATTGTCAAAAATCTATCAAAAGTTGACCAACTATGTTTATATACTTTATTAGGTACTTCTCCTAAATATTTGAAATATTATAATAAAAACATGAATTTAGCAGAAAATATTTATGCAATATTTTTATCATCAAATTCATATTTATCAAATTTGGGTATTGATATATTAAAAGCTGAAATACAAGATATTGGAACATACTGCTCAATACTATATGCAATCTCTCTTGGAAAAACAAAAATAGGAGATATAGCTACTTTTTTAAATGTAAAGTCAACTTATCTTACAAGATATATTCAAAAGTTACTAGATATGATGATTATAATAAAGCAAGTACCTATAAATAGTGATGAAAAAAGTACTAAGTTTGGAAGATATTTAATTGAAGATAATGCTTTGAAATTTTGGTTTTATTATATTTATCCAAATAAAGCTGCTATTCAAAAAGAGAATTTGAATTTTATAACAAAAAAAATTCAAGAAGATTTTATGAGTAAAACAGTTCAAAGTAGTTATAAAAAATATATAAAAGAGTATATTAATAATAATAAACGAGAAACATTAGGATATGAACCAAGCAATATTGGAAGTTGGTGGGATAATAATGGAAATGTTATTGATTTGATTGCTTATGATAAAAAAACTATTACTTTTATTCTAATTTTGTGGCAAGATGAAGATATGGCAAAAATCTCATATGGAAAACTAAAAGTTATTTCAGAAAAAGTTGAAACAACATTACAAAAGAAGTATATAATTGTTTCTAAAAATAGCTTTTTAAATAGTAATATAGGTTTATGATTTAATTAAGTAAAAAATTAACAAAATTAATATAAGTATGTTTTTAAACATATTTATTTTAAATTCTCAAAACTATAATAAAAACTCTATTATTAAACTATTGTTGAAAAAAATAAAACATTTATATGTTGTACAACATATAAAAAACATAAAAAATAAATTTTTTTTAAAATTAATACATTAAAATTAGATATAATAAGTAAAAATAACAATAAAGTAACACTTAAGGCTAAACAATGGCAAAAAATCATGAATTCGTTAAATATTTAGATAAAAAAGTACAAATTACAGGAAAACCTCAAACTGGTGAAAATATTGCAGTTTATGTAAGACCTGGTGATAAAATTGATTTTCAATCACAAGGTTTTAATTTAGAAGATGCAAAATACAAGCTTATTGGGGGAGATATTATTTTAGAGTTCCCTGATGGTGGAGTTTATACTTTTGTATCAATGGCTTTAATGGGTTATAATGATACTCCTCCAAGTTTTACTATTGGTGGAAAAGATTTGACTTTAAGTACTATATTATCTGAAATTGACGAAATAAATAATTTGCCATTGGAAGCAGTTTTAGCTAATGAAGATGTTGATGTTGTACCTAGTACAGTTGATGAAGTAAAAGAGCTTGAAGATGTTACAGAACAAAATACAAATACGGCTGCGCCTGTAATAGTTAGTGAAGTTGATATTGAAGAGAATGAAAATGAGTTTGATACAGAGTTTGAAGAGCCTTTAGATATTGAGATTCCTCCTGAAATTCCTGAAGAGATGGAACCCCCTGTAATTGCTGAGCCTCCTACAAGTGATGGAACACCAGAAAAAGAAGAGAATGAGGCTCCTCCTGTAGATTTTAAATTTTCATTAGATATGAAACATGTATTAAAAACACAAAGTGAATCAATTGAAGGAAGTGGAGCTGATGCTAGTAGAGTATTGACTATTGAAGGTGGTGGAGGTACTTATTATGAGAATATTTATCCAAATAGTAATATTTCTGCAAACTCTTCTGAAATAGTAAAACAAACTTATGCAGAGGAGATGTCTTATAGTAATATTGGAATAAATAATTACGATAAATTAGTTATAAATGCAGATAATTCAGACTACTTTACAAATGAATATACTTCAAGAACAATCTCTTTAAATCCAACTCAAGGTGCTGGTTTTCAAATAGAAAAGATATGGATTAGTGGTGATGACTTACCTAATGGATTTAAAATACATAATGCTACAAAATCAGGTAATAACTGGTTAATTCAAAGAGATGATCCAAATAGTTCTGAAGTTGATGGTTTTACTGTTGATGGAAATGGAAATATAAATATTATTATGACTATGAATACAGATGCAAATAAGAATTTTGCATTAAATATTAAAGCACAAACAGTTTTTGATATTAATAATATAAATCCTAGTTTAAGACCTGATGTAGAACCACCAACTCAAACAACACATGAATTTGACTTAACTGTTGGAGTTAATTTAAAAAATATTAATGATAAATCTGATTCAAATGAGTATAAATATCAAGAGATTGATAATGAAAACATTGATTTAATTGAAGGTCAAAGTGAACAAACAGGTTTTGTAATTAGTTCAAATATAAATGATAATATTATCAAAGGTTCTGATACTTTAATTAATGAGGTAAATGGCGGTATAACAAATGATACTATTACTACTGGAAACAATGACGATACAATAAACTCAAACTCTGGAGATGATACTATTTATGCTCGAGCAGGAGATGATATTGTAAATTCAGGTACAGGAAATGACTTAATATCTTTAGGTGCAGGAGATGATACTTTAGATGCAGGAGAAGGTAATGATACTATCACTTACAAAGGTTTAACAGAATCTGTAAGTGGTTTAGGTGTTGTTGTTGATTTATCTGAGGGTAAAGGTACTGGTTGGGGTAATGATACTATTATAAATGTTGAGAATGTAATAGGAAGTGATTTTAGAGATACAATAATAGGAAATAGCCAAGTAAACATAATAAATGGTGGTTTAGGCAATGATACTTTAGATGGAAAAGCTGGTGATGATACAATTTTTGCAGAAAAAGGAAATGATACAATTATTAGTGGTTATGGAGATAACTATATAGATGGTGGTGAGGGTACAAACAGCGTAGACTACAGTCAAATAGTTGATACAAATGGTGTTGTTGTTAATTTATTAAGTGATGAAGCTATACTGCAAGGAGAAAACTGGGGAAGAGGTAGTTCAGCTTCAGGTGTAGATAAACTTTATAATATTCAAAATGTCATAGGAAGTGATTATAATGATACTTTTTCTGGAGCAAATAATACTAATAATAGCTTTGATGGTGGATTAGGAAGTGACCTTGTTGATTATAGTAGTTATAAAGATAATGCAATAGTTGCAAACCTTGAAGAGTCTTGGGTTACAGGGCAAGGTACTGATACTTTGATAAATATTGAAGCTATTAAAGGTACAGATTTATTTAATTTTGCAGATACAATTATTGGTTCTTCATTAGACAATACTATTTATGGTATGGCTGGTGATGATACTATTAAAGCAGTAGGTGGAGATAATTCATTATATGGTGGAGCTGGAAATGATAAGATTTATAATGCTTTAGGTAATGACATAATAGATGGCGGAACAGGAAATAATACATTAAGTTTTGAAGATATTACAACAGGTGCAGTAGTAGTAAAGCTTAGTGAAACAACTGAACAAGATACTGTAAATGCAGGGCTTGATACTATTTTAAATATTCAAAATTTAGTAGGAACAATATTTGATGATACTTTAGGGGCTTCTTCTACTGATGTAAATATTTTAAATGGTATTGGTGGTAATGATACTGCTGATTATAGTTTTTTAACTAGAAATAGTACAGATGAGGGAATTATAGGAAACTTGTTAGAGGGTACAGTATCTAAAGGAAGAACAGAAGATGATCAGTTAATAAGTATTGAGAATTTAATAGGAACTAATGGAAAAGATATCTTAATAGGAAGCAATTATTCAAATATTTTAGATGGTGGAAGTGGAGATGATACTTTTATTGGTAATAGTGGAGATAACACTTTTAAAGGTGGTGAGGGTAGTGATACTGTAAGCTATGAAACATCAGGATTTGGAGTAAATGTACAATTAGATAACTCAGGTAATGCAATAGCAAATATTTCATCTAGAAAGGATAGTTTAAACTCAATTGAAAATATTATAGGATCAAACTATGCTGATACAATAATATCTACTGATACAAATAATATCTCAAATACTTTTAAAGGTGGTATGGGAAATGATACTATTGATGGAGGAAGTGGAGATGATTATTTATATGGTGAAAGTGGAGATGATAGAATTATTGCAAGCACTGGAAATGATTTTATAGATGGGGGAACAGAATCTGAAATAAGTGGAGATTATTTAGATTTTTCAAATATAAATGAAAAAATAGAGTTAGCTTTAGCAGAAGATGGTAATGCAGCTAAAGTAAAAGAGGGTGATTCTAAAACACAAACACATACTGTATATAATATTGAGAATATTATTGCAAGTGACTTTGACAGTACATTATTTGGAAATAGTAAAAATAATACTTTAATTGGTAAAGCTGGAAATGATACTTTAAGTGGTGGTTTAGGTTCAAACTATCTTGATGGAGGAAGTGGTATTAATACAGTTGATTATAGTTTAGCCTCTAGTGATGTAACTGTAGATTTAAATAAAACAATTATTCAAGAAGTATTCTCTTCTGGTTCTGAAGTAGTAAAGGAAACACTAAAAAATATCCAAAATGTTTTTGGAAGTAAACACAATGATACGATCTGGGGAAATGACAATAATAACTCTTTATTTGGTGCTTTGGGTAATGATACATTAATTGGAAGCGCAGGAGATGATATTTTAAATGGTGGCGATGGCATTGATGTTGCAAGTTATAGTAGTGCAACAGAAGATTTAACAATTGATCTTAGTCACTCTGATACAGGAAACCCTGTATCAATAGGTATAGGATATGGAAGTGATACCTTTATTTCTATAGAGGGAGCTATTGGTGGAAGTGGTAATGATAAGATAACAGGTACAAATAGTTCTAACGTACTAATTGGTGGAGCTGGTGATGATACTTTATTACCAAATGGAAATGATGGGATTAATGAGTTAGATATTATTGATGGTGGAACAGGTACAGACTTTGTGAGTTTTAACTTTGGAGATAGTACAGGAGTTACACTTGATTTATCTAATTTAGATATTCAAAATACAGGAAAAGGTAGAGTTCAAATATCAAATGTAGAGAATGTTGAGGGTGGAAGTGGTAATGATAAACTATTTGGAAATGAAAGTAGTAATACCTTAACAGGACTTGCAGGAGATGATACTTTATTAGGTAGAGGTGGAAATAATACCTTAGATGGTGGTATTGGATTTGATATAGTAGATTATAGCTATGTTGATACTTTAAATGGATTAAATATAAACTTAAATTTAGCACAAAATCAAGTACAAGATAATGGATATACTGGTAAAGATACACTAATAGATATTGAAAAAATCATTGGAACAAAAAATTCAGATTTTATACAAGGAAATATAAATAGAACAGATAATGAAAAAAGAGAATTTGAATTAGATGCTGGTAATGATACTTTATATGCAGGAAGTGGAGATAATTTAATCTATACATCAAGAAGTGTAGAGGGAACAGTTGATTACACAAGTTATAATAATACTATTTTTAGTGGGACTGGAACTGATACTGTTATTGGAAGTAGTGGAAATGATTCGTTTATAGTATCTCAAAACGATACATTGAGTTCTAGTGGAAATGATAGTTTTAATGGTGTAAGTGGTATTAATACAATTGATTATAGTTTAATTACTGATAGTGATTCAAATCAATCAACTGGTGGATTAGATGTATCTCTTAATGGTAGTAATAAAGTTGAAATTACTTTAGATGGTGGAAATAGTGTTACTATCCAAAATGTAAGCCATATTATAGGTACAGGAAATAGTGATACTTTTACAGGCGATAATTTTAATAATATTTTAGATGGTGGAGCTGGTGATGATACTATATTTGGAACAGCTGGAAATAATAGTTTACTTGGTGGGAGTGGAAATGATTCTATAACTGGTGGAACTGGAATTGATATTATTAATGGTGGAGCTGGTGATGATACTATTTTTAGTAGTAGCGGAAATGATACAATTTATGGTGGAGATGGTTTAGATAGTTTTGATTTAAGTAGTAGAACAGGTAAAATCTATGTAAATTTAGCTGAAAATCTAGCAACAATAGATACAAATAGTGATGAACAATTTGACTTAAATGATGAAAAGAATATTTTAAATAGTATAGAAAAAGTAATTGGGAATAGTTCCGATAATACTTTATATGGAGATTTAAATAATAATATATTAGATGGTGGAAGTGCTGGTCGAAACTCTTTATATGGTGCAGGTGGAGATGATACACTTATTGGAAGTGGTAGTGGAGTTGATATTGCTTATTACAATGAGTCTTCTACTTCTATTAATGTTGATATGTCACAAGAGTATCAAATTCAAAGAGATGGAGATGGAGGAAAAGATAAATTAATAGATATTGATGAGGTTCATGGATCATCTTATAATGATACTTTTAAAGCTAGTGGAGATGATACTTTAAAAGGTTTACTTGGAGATGATACTTTTTATAGTGGTGTTGGTACAAACTATTTTGATGGAGGAAATAATAATGACTTGTTTATTATTACTTCAAAAGAGCATGGTCAAGATATTTTAATTGGTGGCTTAGGTATTGATACAATTGACTTTAGCCAAATATCTGATTTAGAATCTACAAAAGGACTAGAGCTCACATTAAATGCAAATGAAGAAGTTACTGCAACACTTAATAATATTAATTCCCATAAGCTTCAAGGTATTGAAAATGTTATTGGAACATCTAAAGACGATATTATTCAAGGAGATAGTAATAATAATACTATAAGTGGATATCAAGGAAATAATACTTTAATCGGTGGAGCTGGTGATGATAGGCTTATTGGAGGTACTGGAACTGATGTTGCTAGTTATGATAGTTCAACAGGTGGAATAAATGTTGATTTAGATGAAACTAACTATCAAGTACTTGATGATGGTTTAGGTGGGCGTGATAAATTAGAAAGTATTGATACTATCATAGGAAGTGATTATAAGGATACTTTTAAAGGTTCAAATAGTAGTAATGATACTTTTATTGGAGGTACTGGTGATGATTGGTTTATAGCATCACAAGGGGCTGATTATTTTGAAGGAAGTGCTACAAGTAGTGATACAGTTGATTATAGTGGAGCTACAACTGATTTAGAGATTGATATCAATGATGGTTCTAAATATATCAATGCTTTTTATGGTAGCCATGAATTTAAGAATATAAATGGAATTGTAGGAGGGAGTGGAGATGATACCCTTACAGGGAATAGCGGTAGAAACACTCTTAAAGGTGGAGATGGAGATGATACACTTTTAGGATATGGTGGAAGAGATTATATTGATGGTGGAAACAACACAGAAAAAGGTGATTTTGTAAGTTTTGCTTATACTTCAAGTGCTGTTAATATTGATTTATCAAACACCGATGAACAACAATATACAGCTGACCCAAATGATTTAATGACTATTATTAATATTGAAAACCTTGCTGGTGGAAGTGGTGCTGATACATTAAAAGGAAATGCAAGTAATAATACTTTAGAAGGTGGAGATGGTGCTGATACTCTTTGGGGAAGAGGAGGACTAAATACCCTTGATGGTGGAGATGATGGCTCAATTGATGTTGCTGATTATACACATAATAGTGCTGGAATTAAAGTTGATTTATCTTTAAACACAGATAGTCAATATCATGTATATGATAATGGATTTTCAGCAGGAAAAGATAAATTAGTAAATATAGAAGAAATTTGGGGAACAAATTACAATGATACATTTATAGGAAGTAGTCAAGAAGACACTATTAAAGGTAAAGAAGGAAATGATACTTTTACAGGTGGGTTAGGTGACGATACTTTTTATGGTGAAGCTGGGGATGATCTGTTTATTAGTGCACATAATGATGGCAATAATACCTATTATGGTGGAACTAGTGATGAACTTAATGGTGATACGGTTGATTATAATGGTATTACAGCTACGACACACTATGTTGATGGAGATTTAAGTACTGGAAGTATTGAGGTTAAACTTACAAGTGATAATAGTGTTGTAAAAACTGATGAGATACATAGTATAGAAAATCTTACAGGTGGAGCTGGTGATGATACTCTTAAGGGTAATAGTAATAAAAATACTTTAAAAGGTGGAGCTGGTGATGACTCTATTTTTGTAAGTGCTGGTGGTGATAGATTATTTGGGGAAAAAGGTGATGATACTTTTATTTTTCAAAATGGAATCAATGGAAATGGAGCATCTATAGATGGTGGAACTACAAGTCAAATAAATGGTGATACTGTAGATTATAGAAATCTCACAGATGGTGTAACATTGCGTCTTAGAGGAAGTTCTTATAATAGTGTTACTTTAGGAGTTGAATCAAATCATCATAGCTTAAGAAATATTGAAAATATCAAAGGTACACAAGGAAATGATACTATCGAGGGAGATGAGTTTGATAATACTCTTGATGGTCATAGTGGAGATAATGATACTGTAAGCTTTGAAAATAGTGGAGATAAAGTAGTTGTTAATATTGGTTCAGAAGTTGCGATTTTAAATGCACCAACAGCAAATGATACTTATGCTGCAAACCAAGCATCAGGAACAACTATAGGCACTGATACTATTTTAAATTTTGAAAATATCAAAGCAGGAAGTGGTGATGATACTTTGATAGGAAGTAGTGCTCAAAATACTATTTATGGAGGCATTGGTCAAGATTTTATTTTTGGTGCTGCTGGTGATGATAAGCTTTTTGGAGAAGATGGAAATGATACCCTTGCAGGTGGAGAAGGAAATGACTCAATTGATGGTGGAGAGGGAAATGATACAGTCTCTTATTTTGATGCAAATAGTATAAATCTTACTTTAAGAGGTACAAGTGGAGGAACTGCAACAAGTGTTTATGATAACAATACTTTTACAGATAAGCTTTTTTCTTTAGAAAATGTTATTGGAAGTAGTGGAGATGATACAATCCAAGGAAATGAAGAAGATAATATTTTAAATGGGGCTGGAGGAATTAATACTGTTAGTTATGAACAAGCAGGTGCAGGAGTAATAATTGATTTATCAAGAACAGACAAGCAAGATACAGTAGGAGATGGTGAAGATACACTTTTAAATTTTGATAATTTAATTGGCTCAAATTATAATGATACTCTTAAAGGAAATAGTAATTCAAATATCATCAAAGGTGAAAGTGGTGATGATAAAATCTACGGAATAGGTGGAGAAAACTTTTTATACGGTGGATTGGGTGATGATGTATTTATAGGAAAAGTAAGTGGTAGTGACTTTATCGATGGTGAAAGCGGAAGTGATAAGGTTGATTATAGTAATTTAGGTTCAACAAATTATATAACAGTAAACCTAGGTGCTACAATATCAAGAAATGATGAAAATGGTGATTCTCAAACAGTAAATCAAATCACTATTAATGGTGGAGATAGTGATTATGTTAAAAATATCTCTATTTTCAAAGGAAGTGCTGGAGACGATAAGTTTACGGTAAGCAATGGAGCTTATGAGTTTATTGGTGGACTAGGTGATGATACTTTTGATGGTTCAAACTTCACAGGTGTTTTAATAAATGGTTCAGAACATACAGTTGATAGCCTTGGAACACAAGGTTCATCTAATGCTTTTGCACTAAAAGGTGATACTGTTGATTATAGTAATGTAAATGATAAAATTATTTTAACACTACAAGATGGAAGTGATACTACTGTTGTAAAAGTAGGCGGTGATATCTCTAATCATACTATAAAAAATATAGAGAATATTATAGGTTCTAATGTAGCAAATGATACCTTAGTTGGAAATAATTCAAACAATACATTAATTGGAGCTGGCGGTGATGATATTATTGATGGAGCTGGTGGAAATAACTATTTAGATGGTGGAACAAGCAATGAATCAAATGGTGATACTATATCTTATGAAAGTGTAATTGGAGTAAATGGAATTAGTGTAAATATTGGCACTTCTGATGTAGTAATAGATCAAGTTACATATGCAAAAAACACATCTATACGAAACTCTTTTTCTTCTGATGTTGTGAATTTTGAAAATATTCAAGGATCTAAAAATAATGATATATTAATAGGAAGTGATGAAGATAATGTAATTAGAGCAGGAGATGGTAATGATACTATTTATGCCCAAAAAGGAGATAATAATCTTTTTGGTGATACTGGTGCAGATAGATTTATCATGGGTGGTTTTTTTGATAATACAGGTACAGACTACTCTTATGTAAATAGCATTGATGGTGGAAGTGGAGCTGATATTTTAGATTATACTAAAATAACTACGGGCTCAATATCACTTTCTCTTGATGGAGAAGAAGAGACAAAAGTAAGTATTTATAGTGATAATGAGAGAACAGCAGAAATATCAAATACTTATGATTTAGTAAAAAATATTAAAAATGTATTAGGAACATTTGGAAATGACTTTATAAAAGGTGATAGCTACGCTAATGAACTAATAGGAGCAGAAGGTGATGATACTCTTGATGGGGGTATGGGTGATGATACTCTTGATGGAGGAAAAGGAGATGATACATTAATTAGCGTTAGTGGAAATAATATTTTAATTGGTGGAGATAACACTACCGGTGATGGTAGTGGAGATTGGGTATATTATGATCAAAAAATGATTGCTCTTGATTTAAATATGAGTAATACAGATATAAATGGATATTCAACAGTTGTTTTTGGAGCCAATAAAGATAAAATTAAAGAAGTAGAGAATATAAAAGGAACTACCTTATCTGATTTTATTGGTGGTAATAATTATAATAACACTTTAGATGCTTTTATGGGAGATGGAAATACTTTAATTGGAAGTGCAGGAGATGATGTACTTCTTGGAAGTAGTAATGGTAGCGATATTTTCAAAGCAGGAATTTTACAATCTGATAAAACTATACTTGATGGAGATGATGGAAGCAATAGTATCAATGGTGTAGGAGGATCTTCAAACTTAGTTGATTATAGTTCTTATGCAAGTAATAGAACTATTGAAGTGACTTTACAAAATAGTGGAACTTCAATAGTTAGTAAAAAAATTGATAATGTTGAGTTTGCTACAGATACTTTAAGTAATATTCAAAATATCACAGGTGGAAGTGGTAATGATACTATTATTGGAAATAGTAGTAAAAACACTTTAATAGGTGGTTTAGGAGATGATACTTTAAGTGGTGGAAGTGGTAATGATTATCTTGATGGTGGTATAGGAAGTTTAAATAATACAGTAAGCTATAAGTATGTAGTAAGTGCAGATAATGTTATTGTTGACTTATCTTCTAATCAAGCAACAGTAAATGCTTCTGATACAGATGAATTATATAATATACAAAATGTTATTGGAACTTCTAATGATGATACTATAAAAGGAAATAATACAGCAAATACTTTAATTGGTGGTGAAGGTTCTGATACATTTGAAGCACTTCAAGGTATTAATACTATTTATGGTGGAGAGTATGATGGAAATACTCATATAGATTTAGAAGTTGATACTATTAGTTATGAGTATTTAGTAGATGGAACATCTGTAATAGTAGATATGTCACATAATATAGATTTTGCTAGAGCTTATATTGATAGTAACAATTATGATATTTTGTATGGAATTGAAAATGCAATTGGTGGAACAGGTGATGATATATTTAAAACAAATATAGCAGTAAGTAATAGTTTTGATGGGAATGATGGTAGTGATACTGTTGATTATTCAAATTTAGATTCAAGTCAAAATATAAATGTAACTTTAAATAATAATACAATAACAACTGTAAATATAGAAAATGCACAAAATGATACTATTAAAAATATAGAGAATGTTACAGGTGGAGCTGGTGATGATATTATTGTTGGTGATAGTAATAATAATACCTTAAAAGGTGGAGCTGGTGATGATACTTTAAAAGCAGTTGGAGGAAATAACGAACTTTATGGAGGTATTGGAGCAGATACTATTTATGGAGGAGAAGGAAGAGATTTAATAGATGGTGGAGATAATGAAAATACAGTTCATTATGGAGAGTCTTCTGATGGTATTACTGTTGATTTAGGAGATACACAATATCAAAATATTAGTGCAAGTCAAGGTGAAGATAAATTAGTAAATATACAAAATATTGTTGGAACAGCTTATGATGATATATTTTATAGTAATCATGATATTTCAAATATATTTGATGGTGGAGTAAATACTAATATAGTTAATGGGGATACGATAAGTTATGCAAATTTAAAAGCAAATATTGATGGCTCAGATTATACAGGAGATGCACAATTTGATAATATTTCTTTTGATTTAAATAATATTAATTCCGATTTTATAAGTGTTGATATAAGAACAAATGATGGAAATGGTAATTTAGAAGTAAAAGCAACTGATTCTTTAAAAAATATTAAAAATATTATTGCAAGTAGTGGTAATGATACTTTATTGGGTAATGCTCTTGATAATACTTTAAAAGGTGGTTTAGGAGATGATACTTTAAGTGGTGGATCTGGAAATGACTATATAGATGGTGAAGGTGGAAATAATACAGTAAGCTATACATATGTTGATTCTTTAAATGGTGTAAAAGTTGATTTAGAGAATAAAACAGCAGTTGTAACAACAAATGATGAAGATACTTTAGAAAATATTCAAAATGTAATTGGAACAAAAAATGATGATTATATCATTATGAATAATAGTTTAAATGAAGATAATAAGATTGAAGGTAAACAAGGAGTTGATACAGTAAGCTATGAATATTATAACTCAAATCTTACAATTGATTTAGGAGCACAAGAAAATTCTAAAACAGGAGATAATGACTATTTAATAAGTATTGAAAATGCAATTGGTGGAACAGGTGATGATATATTTAAAACAAATATAGCAGTAAGTAATAGTTTTGATGGGAATGATGGTAGTGATACTGTTGATTATTCAAGTTTAGATTCAAGTCAAAATATAAATGTAACTTTAAATGATAATACAATAACAACTGTAAATATAGAAAATGCACAAAATGATACTATTAAAAATATAGAGAATGTTACAGGTGGAGCTGGTGATGATATTATTGTTGGTGATAGTAATAATAATACCTTAAAAGGTGGAGCTGGTGATGATACTTTAAAGGGTAAAGAGGGGAATAATTTACTTTATGGTGGACTTGATAATGATACTATTTTTAGTGGAGCTGGAAATGATTTAATTGATGGTGGAGAAGGAGTTGATACTGTTAATTACTCAGAAGCTGTTGCTGCTGTTAATGTAGATTTAGGAAATGAAACTATCGCTCAAAATATTGGTGGTGGTATGGGCGAAGATACTTTAGTAAGTATTGAAAATATAATTGGTAGTAATTTTGATGATATCTTTAAATCTCATTTTAGCAAAAATAATCATTTTGATGGATTTGGTTTAGATAGTGATGGAAATACAGTTGATTATAGTGAATTAACTGTAAATGATGCCACTAAAGATTTTGTAAGCGTTGATTTAACTGGAAATGGTTTAGTAATTCAAAATGATGTAACTACAGCAACTGATAGCTATACACTTATAAATAATATTACAGGAACAGATGGAAATGATACTATATCTGGAAACGCACTAAACAATACCTTAAGAGGTGGTGAAGGTGATGACACTCTTATGGGAAGAGGTGGAAAAGATTACCTTGATGGTGGAACTGGAAATAATACAGTTAGTTATGATTACACAAGTAGCAATGTTGAAGTAGATTTTAAAATAGGACTTGGGTATGTAGATGCTAGTGATCAAGATACATTAGTATCTATCCAAAATGCTATTGGTGGAAGCGGTAGTGATATTTTTAAAATGGCAACAGGAAATATAGAAAATACTATTGATGGAAATAGCGCAACAAACAATCTTGTAAGTTATGAGTATTATGCAACTGGGGTGAAGGTTGATTTAGGACGAACTGATGCACAAGAAATTGTAACAGGAGATATTGATAGATTGATTAATATCCAAAATATCAAAGGTGGAGAGGGTAATGATTCTTTTAAAACCAACTTTGATGTAGCAAATCAATTTGATGGAAATAGTGGAAATAACACTATGGATTATAGTAATGCAACAGGATCACAACATATTACAGTAACTCTTGATGGGGCAAATTTTAAAGATGTAACAATAGCAACAGCATCAACTGATAGAATTAAAAACATCCAAAATATAATAGGTGGAGCTGGAAATGATAATATCAAAGGAGATGGTAATAGTAATATCTTAAAAGGTGGAGCTGGAAATGATACTATTAGTGGTGTTGCAGGTCTTAATGAACTTTATGGTGGAGCAGGTAAAGATGTTATCACAGGTGGTACTGGAGATGACTTCATAGATGGTGGAGCGGATGATGATATTATCACAGCAAGAGATGGTAATAATATTATTTATGGTGGAGATGGAAGCGATACTGTATTTAGTGGAGCTGGAAATGATACTATTTATGGTGGATATTTAGATGAAAACTCTGTTCATCAAGATACAAGTTTACAAGACTGGGTGAGCTATCAAAATGCCTTTACTTTTATCACCGCAAATTTAAATGCTATTGATAGTGGTAATGTCAACATCGCAACAGGTGCTACAGGATACGCTACAGGTAATTCAACAGCTACAGATAGTTTTTTTGGGATTGAAAACTTAAAAGGAAGTGACTATGGGGATATTATCACTTTAAATGATACGGTAGTTAATACTATTGTATCTGGGAAAGGTGATGATATTATCAAAGTTGATACAGATACTTACACAGGTGGCAATACTATTGAGGGTGCTTTAACAGTAGGGGCAAATAGCAGCAGTGATACAGTTGATTATAGTACTTTAACTGATAGTACAAACAGTATAAATGTAGATTTGAGTGTATTAGTAGATGACTATGCAATAGTTGATTTTACTGCAACTACTATTTTAGATGATAAACTTAAAAACATAGAAAATATTACAGGAACAGCTGGAAATGATACCCTTAAGGGTGCTAATGATACTAACAATACTTTAATAGGTGGAGCAGGAAGCGACTTTTTAATGGGTCGAAGTGGAGACAACTATCTTGATGGTGGAACAGGAAGTATTGGAAATTTTGTAAGTTATGAGTATATAGGAAACTCAAATAGTGTAATCGTGGACTTAACTAGTCAAACAGCAAATGTAATAGGAAGTGGATACAACGATACTATACGAAATATTCAAAATGCTATTGGTGGAGCAGGAGCTGATACACTTACAGGAAATGATGAAGCAAATATTTTAGTAGGTGGAGATGGAGCTGATAAGTTCGTGATGATGGGTGAAAATAGTGATACTGTTTATGGTGGAGTTATCTCATTTGATACAGATGGTAATATTGTTGAAGGTACAGATAATAGTACTCAAGATACTATTGACTACAGTAGTTACAACAATCAAACAATCATAAATCTTACTTCTCAAACAGCAAAAGTTGATCTACTCAACAACGATTTTACAAGTGGAACAAAAGATGATAATTTTTATGGTATTGACAATGTTATAGGAACAAATCAAGCAGATACTATCACAAGTGGAATTGGCGTAAATACCATTTATGCAGGAAGTGGATCGGATATCATTAATGCAGGAAGTGGTACTGATACAATATATGGACAAGGTGGCGATGATACTATTAATATGCTCACTGTTGCAAATGCTGCTTCAAACTTGGTTGATGGTGGCGATGGTTTTGATACGGTTTCTTATGATGGATTAGAACAGCGTGTAGTTATCGATATGCAAGGGGTAACTAATGTAGAAGTGCAAGTGGGTGATACTACAAATCATCACACTATTACTTCTATTGAAAATATCATAGGAACAAATTATAATGATACCATCACAGGAACAGATGGGATAAATACCTTTATAGGTCTTGATGGAAATGATAGTATATATGCAATTGCAGGAAATAACCTGATTTATGGTGGTACACAAGAGAGAAATTCAATATCAACTGATGCTAATTTACTTGTAGGTGGTATAGGAAATGATACTATTTATGGAGCAGCAGGTGCTGATGATTTAAGAGGTGGTCTTGGAGATGATACTATTTATGGAGCAGCTGGCGATGATATTATAAATAGTGGAAATGGAGAAGATACTCTTTATGGTGAAGCTGGAAATGATACATTTGTTTTTGAATCTGCTGATAATATGACCAACAGGGTTTATGGTGGTAATGAAATCAATGATAATGGAACTCTTGATATGGTCGATTATCGATTGGCTATTAAAGGGATGACTATAGATTTAAGTGGAAAAGAAGGTATTCAAGCTTCTGATGAAACTATGTATGATGATAATGTTATTGCTGGTTATGATGACAATGGTTTTGCTTATAGTGCAGATCAAGGCTTTAATCTACTTTATGGAATTGAGCAAGTAAGAGGAAGTGACCTTGAGGGTGATACTATCAAAGGAAGTGATGCAAATAACTCAATCTGGGGACATGGCGGAGATGATACTCTTTATGGTGTAGCAGGAGCGAATTACCTTGATGGTGGAGCCAATAATGACTTAGTATTTTCAGGAGTTGGTGCTGATGTTATGGTAGGTGGTAGTGGCGATGATGTGTTTACAACTTATTATGATGCAAGTGGCGCTAATGATACAGATATGTTTGGTGGATCAAATAGTATTTATGGTGGTACTGTAACACTTGATGGAAGTGGAAATATAACCTCTTCTAGTGAAAGTGGAAGTGACACCGTTGATTATAGTGTGATTGATGATTCAAATTACTCTATTTTTGCTGATTTAGCTGCTGAGGGACAAGAAGTTATTATAAGAAATGATAGTGATTTAGATACACCTATCAAAACAGATAAAGTTTACCATATCGACAACGCTATAGGTACAAGTGGAGATGATACTTTTAGAGGAAACTCAAATGCCAATACTATAAATGGATATGCAGGAAATAACACTGCTTTATATACTATGGCAGCTTTAACAGCAGGAATAGTAGCAAATTTAAATGCTGGTGAAGTAGAAAAAACAGTTGCAAGTGGAAAAGTTATAGATACTTTGACAAATATTCAAAATATCACAGGAAGTGATTTTGATGATTACTTTGTAACTAAAGTTGATGAAGCTAATATTATTGATGGTGGATTACAAGGAAGTGGTGGAGATACTATTGATTATAGTACCAACAGTGCTACAAAAATTGTCCTTGATTTGGATGTTAGTCATACAACGGATTTTTATGGCATAGGTGCTATTAATGATGGAGAGTATGCAAATGTTTATATTGGTGATGGAACAGTAGTAGATAAAATTAAGAATATCGAAAATATTAAAGGAAGTGCCGGATCTGATACTATTTATGGAAATGGTGAGAATAACACTATATTTGGTATGAATGGATCTGATACTATATATGGTATTGGTGGTGAGAACTATATAGATGGTGGAGCAGGAAATGATCTTATATATAGTGGTACTGGAGCAGATAAACTTTTTGGTGGGACTGGAAATGATACATTTAGAGCAGATACTGCGACACATTTCGAAGGAGATGTGATAGATGGTGGTAATGAAACTGATGGAGTAAATATCACAGGCAGAGGAAGTGATACAGTTGATTATTCTTTGATTGATACTAGTGGATTTACACAAGGTATAGAATTAACACTAAATAATAATACAAATACTACTGTAACTATTAATGGTAGTAATTCTCATAATATTGTAAATATAGAAAATATTATAGGAACTACACATAGTGATTCTATTGTAGGAGATAATGGAAATAACACTTTAATAGGTGAATTAGGAACTGATACTATTAGAGGTTCTAGCGGAAATAATATAATTTACGGTGATAAAATAGATGGTAGTGAAGCTGATAATATAATAAATAATGACTTGATTTATGCTGGAGTAAATAACGATACTATTTATGCTGGTGCTGGACTTGATACTATTTATACTAATAGTGGAAATGATACTATTTATGGTGGAAAAGGAAATGATACTATTTATGGTGGAAAAGGTGATATTAACTATATTTATGGTGGTTCAAATAAAGATGAACAAGGAAATGATACAGTCTCATATGAAAATAATAGTAGTAGTGTAACTGTTAAATTAAATAATGCATTATCTGAAAATAAAAGTGTAGGATTTGCTCAAAGTAGTGGAAATAGTGATCAGTTGTTTAATATTCACAATGTAATTGGTACAGTATTTGCTGATGATATTCGAGGAAGTAATCAAAATAATATTATTTATGGTGGATTAGAAAATGATACTATAAATGGTTTAGGTGGAAATAACTCTTTATATGGTCAAGAAGGTGATGATAGTATAGTGTCTGGAAGTGGAAATAACTATATTGATGGTGGAATAGGAAGTGATACGGTTGATTATAGCACTTTAAAAGAAATAAATTTTATTGCAGATGATATAACTAATGGTCAAGTGTCAAATGTATTTGATTTTGCAACACCTGCAAATGACTTTACAAGTGTTTATTTTGATGGTATTAAAATAAATATAAGTGATGAAACAGAACAAAGAATTCATGATAATTATGGGAATGATACATTAATTAGTATAGAAAATATTATTGGTTCACAAAGAGATGACTATTTTGTTGGTAACTCTTCATCTAATTATTTTGAAGGTGGTGCTGGAAATGATTATTTTGTACTTAAAGGTGGAATAGATAAAGTATTTGGTGGTGATGGAGAAAATAGTGTTCAATTTAGTGATGATGGAAGAAATTCAGGAATAGAAGTTGATTTAAGTAAAAATCAAACATCAGAAGATACAAATACATATAGGGTTTTAAATGATGGATTTGGAAATGCTAAATATCTTGATGGAATACAAAATATTGTAGGTACTAGTTTTAATGATATTATTTTTGGAGATGATGTCTCAAATAAACTAATAGCAGGTGATGGAGATGATACCTTAAGAGGTGGAATGGGAAGTAATTATCTAGATGGAGGCAGCCATACTGATTTAAGTACAGGTGGCGGTGACTGGGCATGGTTTGATAATATTGCTGGATATGGTGTCACAATAGAATTAGATGGTGATGGACTTATGTCAAATGCCAAAGTTAATACTGATACTAATATTTTAAAATCCATAGAACATATCAAAGGAACAGGACAAAACGATATCATACATACAGATAGTGTACACAATACTATTTTATCTGGAAGTGGAAGCGATACTATTTATGCCTCAACTGGAGGAGACTATATTGATGGTGGTGAATCAAATGATTTAGTAGACTTTAGTACTATTTCAATTTTAGATGATACACAGACAAATTACACTGGAATCAAAGTAGATTTAAGTGATTCTAATGCTCAAAGAGTTCATGATTTTTATGGGGAAATGACTCTACTAGATATAGAAAATATTCAAGGAAGTTCAAAAGATGATTTTATAAAAGGAAATGCTAACAATAATACTCTTTTTGGAAATGCTGGGAATGATGTACTTTATGGAATTAGTGCAAATAATATTTTAGTTGGTGGAACAGGAAGCGATACTTTTAGAGGTGGAGTAGGTGATAATATCATTTATGGAGAGAATTATGTAAGTATTGGTGGTGTTGGAGAAGAAGCAGATACTACTTCAAGGGATTTAATAGATTTTAGCAATAGTGGTGTTCCTGTGACTCTTAATCTTAGTAATTCTCAAATTATAAGTTATTTTGAAGAGAGTTCTTTAACTCTTAATGCTCAAACTTCTATAGGATATGGGAAAAATACTATTTATAATGTAGAAGATGTGCTTGGTGGAAGTGGTGCAGATGTACTTATAGGAAGTAATACTAAAAATATTATTGATGGTGCAACTGGTGATGATATTATTTTTGGATTTGGTGGTACTGACAATATTCTTATTGGAGGTATTGGAGATGATACTATCATGGGACTTCTTAGTGGTGATGTGATATATGGTGGTACAGTAACTTATAATAGCAACAGAGATGGTGTAGATACACATACAAATAGTGGTAATGATTGGATAGATTATAGTTATATTACAAATTCAAAAGCGGTGAATATTGATTTAAGCCAAAATAAAGCAGAAGAAATAGGAACAAGCACAAACTTTGATACTCTTAATGATATAGAAAATGCCAAAGGAACTAAAAACGCTGATACTTTAAGAGGAGATGACTCTTTTAATATAGTTAATTCACTTCTTGGATATAAAGGAAATGATAGTTTCATCGTTTCTAAAGGAAATGACTATATAGATGGAGGAGAAGGTTTTAACACTATGGATTATAGTAGTGTTGACATAAATAATGGTGGAAATCGTGTTGTCGTAGATTTAGGTTTAAATAAAGCAACTAATAACGGATATCATGATGAGGATAATAATGTAGTTGAAGATACTCTTCTTAATATTCAAAAAGTTATAGGTACAAGTGCTTCTGATACAATTTATGGAAACTCATATGCCAATGTGTTTATTGGTGGAGAGGGAAATGATACTTTAGATGGAAGAGAAGGAGATGATACTCTTTATGGTATTGCCAATGACAATAAGCTTTATGGTGGAGTAAACAACGATACTATCTATGGTGGTATAGCAGATGATACCTTAGATGGTGGTAGTGGCGATGATTTACTTGATGGAAGAGCTAGAGATATAGATGGAAATTTAGTAAATACAACAGATGGAAATAACACTTATATAGGTGGTAGTGGAAATGATACTATATGGGGTGGTAATGGTGTAGATACACTTTATTATAAAGGTTCAGAATCTGGTATTACTGTTACTCTTAAGCCAGAAGGTAAAGATGGAACAATAGTTGGAGAGGGTACTGATATTTTAAAGACTCATTTTGAAGTACTTGAAGCAACTAATAATAAAGATATTATTGATTTAACTTTAGCAAGAGGAGATAATACTATATATTCAAATGGTGGAAATGATACTATAACAGCAAGTGAAAATTATGATGATACTATTTATGGTGGTTCAGGTGATGATATTTTCTTTGCTAATGGTGGTAGTAATATCTACTATGGTGGAGATAGTAATAGTGGAAGCGGTAGTGATACAATAAACTATATAAATGCAATAAATAGTATTAATGTTGATTTATCAAAAAATGAAGCTTCTTCAAATGGTTTTGGGAAAGAAGATGAATTATATGATATTTTAACAGTAATTGCTTCTAATCAAAATGATATTTTAAAAGGAAAAGATTCTGTTGATACATTATATGCTCAAGATGGTGATGATTGGATAATTGCAACAAGCGGTAATGATGTTATTAATGGAGGTAATCATACTACTTTTGATGGAACACAAGGAACTGGAATATCTATTGAAGGTGGTGGAGACTGGTTGAGTTTCGATGAAATTTCAACAGGACTTGAAGCTACAATGAGCGATTCTTCAATTAGTTTTGGAGGTTATTCTCCATCTATTGAACAAATAGAAAATCTTTTTGGTTCAAAATATACAGATATATTAAGTGGAGATAGTAATAACAATACTCTTCATGGAAATCAAGGAAATGATACAATTTATGGTGTATCTGGAAACAATTTCTTAATTGGTGGTTCAGGTGATGATATACTTCAAAGTGGAAGTGGCGTAGATAAATATGATGGTGGCGATTATAAAATAGAAACGAATCAAGGAAATGTTTATTATGAGGGAAGTTCAAATCATGGTAATAACACAATTAGCTTTGATGATGCAATAAGTGGTGTTGATATTGATTTATCTTATGATAATGGAGATGGAACTTTTGGAATAGTAAATGATGATGGATATGGGAATATTGAAACATATATAAAAAATATTCATAATATTATAGGTAGTTCAAGTTATAAAGATATTTTAAAAGGTAATAGTGATAATAATATTATTAAAGGTCTTGGTGGTCATGATATTATTTATGGTATAGGTGGAGAAAATACTCTACTTGGAGGTACTGGAAATGATACTATTTCTACTGCAGTTACAAAAGAAGCAGGTAATAGAGGTGACATTGCTATTGGTGGCCAAGGAGAAGATACTTTTACGGGAAGTTTTAATGAGGATTTACTTATTGGTGGTGAGTTTGTTAATGGAAATTACGATGATTCAGAAGGTGACTGGGTTGATTATAGTTCATTGACAAGTGAACATGAGTATGGAATTAATATTGACCTTAACAATATATCAACAGAGAGTTTTACCGATGATAGAAGTAATTATAATGCAGAATATTCTAAAATATTTAAGCTAGATAATACAGGGACTAATACAACAGAGTTTGACTATTTAAGAGGCATTGAACATATCAAAGGAAGTGATTATGCTGATACTCTTATGGGCAAAGATGGGGAAAATAACTCTATTCTTGCAGGAGATGGTGATGATACTATTTTCTTAAGTACAGGTATTAATCATATTGATGGTCAAGCTGGAAATAACTGGCTGAGCTTAGAGAATATGAGTGGAACAATAAGTAATTTTAACTTAGGCTCTAATAATGCAAGCGATAGTAAAATATATAATATTCAAAATGTTTTAGATTATGATGGAGCAAGAAATCAAGTTGTAACAGGAAGTAATGAAGATAATATCTTTATTATGCGTGCAGGGAATGATGAGGTTCGTTCTAATAGCGGAAATAATATTGTTGATTTAGGAGATGGGAATGATAGAGTCTCTAATAATAGAGGACAAGACACTTTAATAGGAGGAAGTGGACAAGATATACTTGATATGTATAATCACTTTGGCGCAAATCAAGGAAGTATTACAATTTTTAACAATATTACATCAGATGATTATAATAATTTAGCAACAGGTTTTAATACATTAAATCTTTCTAATCAACAAAGTACTATTACAACTATAAATATTGATGATATTAAAAATTTAAGTTTATCTGCAGAAAATTATGAATTTTATGAAATTACAGATGGACAAGGAGCAAAAGATTACTTGTATAAAAATGCAGATAATCCTGATTTTGAGATTTTTAGATTAACAAACTATAGTGATATATTAGTTGGTTCAAATAATAATGATACGATTTATGGAAATAATGGATCAGATACACTTTGGGGTATGAAAGGAAATGATACTATTTATGGTGGAGATGGAAATGATACTATCTTTGCAGTGGAGGGAAATAATCGACTAGACGGTGGTAGTAATAATGATTTAATCTTTGGTGGAACTGGCAATGATATTATTAATGGTGGTGATGGCAATGATACTATTTATGGAAAAGTTGGAAATAATAATATAAATGGTGGAGCTGATGATGATATTATTTATGCAGGAAAAGGTATTGATAATATAAATGGTGGAGCTGATACTGATACTTTAAGATTTGATGGTGCAAATACAAGAGTAGTAGTTAATCTTGGAAGTGATACTTTAACTTATGATGGAGGAAGTACAATTAATTCTAATCAATTTATTAATAGTTGGTTAGATGGAAATGGTACTGAACAAACAGGAACTGTTATAAATATTGAAAATGTTGATGGTACAAACTTCAATGATACTATAAGAGGAAATGATGAACGAAATATCATCAAAGCAGGTGATGGAGATGATTATATTTTTGCTAGTTTAGGAAATGATGAAATACATGCAGGAAATAATACTTCAATAGGAGATTGGCTTGATTTTAGTTTGATTGAAACTCAAAGTGGAATAAATGTTGATATAAATACTCAAAATAATGTAACATATCAAAATAATGGTACAGATTATAATCAAGCATTATTTGGAGTAGAAAACATAATAGGAACTTCACAAAATGACTATATTAAAGGAACAAAAGATATAACAAACACACTAGAAGGTGGTTTAGGAAATGATGAGATTTATGGTATAGGTGGAGATAATCAACTATTTGGTGATGAAGGTGATGATACTATTTATAGTGGAACAGGTAATGATTATATAAATGGTGGAAGTGATAATAATACTGTTGATTATACATTTAGCCATAATAATGAAAATGTAAAAGTTAATTTAAGTGTAAGTTCTCAAACTCATAATGGTGGAACAACAATTAATAGCAATTCAGGTGTTACAAATAGTATAGAAGATAGCTTAGTAAATATTCAAAATGTAACTACAGGTGGAGGTTCTGATACTGTTTGGGGAAATAATGAAACAAATGTAATTAGTACAGGTTCAGGTAATGATGTAATTTATGGTATAGGTGGAGAAAATACACTTAAAGCAGGAAGTGCATCAGATACAATATATGGTGGTACTGGTACTGATACTATTTACGGTGAAGATGGAAATGATTTTATTATTGCAAGTGAGGGAGCTGATATTATTGATGGTGGAGCTGATATTGATGTAGTGGATTATAGTTCTAGTAGCACAGGGATTAGTGTTATACTTGAAGATAATGGAGCCATTACAAACTTAGATCACAATATATCTGGCGCTTATACAGATACTTTAAGCAATATCGAGGGGATAATTGGTTCTTTAAATCAATCAAATACTCTTACTGGTAATAATATGAATAATAGTTTGGTTGGTGGAAATCAAACCGATATTATTAAAGGTATTAGTGGAGACAACTATCTTGATGGTGGAGCAGGTGCTGATACTATTTTTGCAGGGACTGGAAGTGATACTATTATTGGTGGAAGTGTCGATGAAAATTGGCTAGATTACACCGAAGTTGGTGGAGCAGATGTCGATGTGAATTTACGAAGTGAGATAGCGACTTATGGAACAAGCAGTGATACTATAGTTCAAATCAAACACTTACAAATGGGCGATGGAAACAATATAGTAGAAGGAAACTCTTATTCAAATAGTTTCATAGGTGGAACTGGAGAGGATACTTTAAGCTACAGTGGAGCAGCTAGTAGTATAAGCGTAAATATTACAAGTGATGGAGTTGGAACTTCTAGTGGTGATGGTTCTGATAGTTTTGAAAACTTTGAAAATTATATATTATCTGGAAATAGTGATACTATAAATTTAAGTGATATTTATGGAAGTACAATAAATGGTGGAAATGGTAATGATATTGCAAATTATGAAACTTTATCTGCTGATTTAACTGTAACAATACCAAGTGGTAATAATACTGCAACAATATCTAATGGAATTTCTACTGATACTTTAGAAAACATTGAAAATATAATAGGTGGAGCAGGTGATGATATATTTGAAGTATCTAATATATCAGGAATAGATACTTTAGATGGTAAACTTGGAAGTAATACATTAAGTTTAAGTGGTGATTTAGACTTATCAAATGTAACTTTATTAAATTTTGACAAAATTGTAATATTAGATAATGAAACTTTAACTTTAAGTGCTAAAGACTTAGATAACAAAACCATGAGTATAATAATTGGTGATAATGCTAACTTAATTATTCAAACTACACAAATTGAAAATGAGCATGATTTTGATAATATAACTTTTACAAAAGGTACAAACTCAACTGTTCAATTAGATGTAATAACTGATGTGGACTTAACATCACACAATATTCATGGAAATGGAAATATAGATATTATAAATGTCACAACTGGAAGTATTACATTAAGTGAAACTCAAGCTACAACTACTAATTTAATAAAAGGTACAGGAACTGCAACTATAGAAATAAGTTCAGATAGTAATAGTGATTTTACAACACTTTTAGATAATTCTATAGAATCAAATACTACAATTGATTTTATAAATGATTCAATATTTACAGGTGATTTTGCAAATGCTAATATTACTATAAGTGATAATGTAACTTTAACTACAACTTTTGATAAGTTAGAAGATAAACAGTCTCAACTGTCTGGTTTGGGAAATATAGTTCTTAGTGATTTAACTATAGATTCAATTGATGTAAATAGTATTGCAGGTGTTATTTTAGGAAAAGTAACAGCAACAGTAACAGAAGATACTGCTAGTAATTTAAATACTACCTTATCAAATGCTACATCAAGTGATGCCTTAACTTTAGTGATTACTAATGATATTACTGATACAAAAGCATCAGATTTAATAGCCCTTGATAATAAAACTTCAATAACAGTTAATGCAATTGCTGTAACTGCTGTAATTGGAACTGCAATACAAGTATCTGCATTAGCAAGTGCAGATATAACTATGGCTGAAGATTATAATGCAAAGCTTACAGAAATTTCAGCTGCAAGTGATGTTAATACAGTAGCAGCAGATACAACAGGAGTAGTAACAGCAACAGTAGCAGCAGATACAGCTAGTAATTTAAATACAAACTTATCAAGTATTACAAATACAGATATAATAACATTAACTGTAAATGGTTCAGTAGCAAATGCTACTGATTTAATCTCTTTGGATTCAAAAACATCAGTTGATATAACTATTGATGCTTCAACAGTTAGTGGAACTTTAAGTGATATTCAAAAAATCTATATAAACAACAAAGATAACTATATAAGTTTAGGTGATGAAAATATAACTGTTGTAGATGTTCAAACAGCAAGTGATATAAATAGCATATTAGATAAAACAACAGGAGTAGTAACAGCAACAGTAACAGCAGATACTGCTAGTAATTTAAATGCAAACTTATCAAATGCTACACAGTTTGATGCTTTAAGTCTTACAGTTAATGGAATTAGTGCAACAGCAAATGATTTATTGGATTTAAATGATAAAACATCTGTTGATATTCAAGTTGATGCTACATCAATAATTGGAAATTTAGAGGATGTTAATACAGTTTATGGTGAAGATGGTTTTTCAAATTTAACTTCAAAAACAGTTGAGCTTTCATCATCAGGTGATTTTGAAATGATAGATTTTAGTAATATTGATAATGGTGAAATCGATTCTTTAAATTTTGCAAATAACGATGATAGTGTCTCTTTTTCAGACAAGTCAAGCTTTGATTCATGGGCAGATAAGTTTAATAGTATCGATTTTGGTTCAAGCAGTCAAGATAGTATAAGTTTTGATGATGCTGTTAATGCAGATCTTGATTTTAGTAAAATTTCAAATCTTGAAAATTTAAATCTTTCAAATGAAAATGATAATATTACTTTAAGTAACGATGAACCAGAAAATATCAATGGAAATGGTGGAAATGATACTTTTGCCCTCGATTTTAGCAATATAGGAAATTTTAATCTTGATGGAGGAGCTAATAGTGATGAAGTTAATGTAACAGGTTCAGCAAGTAACCTTACACAAGATGGAAGTGATTTTGGAACTGTTACAGGTGCAAATTTTACTAATATAGAATCATTAAATTTAAGTAATTTAGATTTTAGTGGATTTGGTGATGAGTTTGAATTTGAATTTACTGATAGTTTATTAACTGATTGGTTATCAGGAAGTGGAACAACAAACTTTACATTAAAATTAAACTCTTCTGATGCTGAACATATTAAATTTACAGGGGAAAACACAAATTTAAATGATGGAAACAAAGTTTATGATGGACAAGGAACAGGTGATAGTGGAAATATTATTAGTGATGGAAGTACTTATGATTTAGGTGATACAACATTAACAATTGACTTTATTGATGTACCTTAAGTATAAAGCCTTGTAGCCCAAGGCTTTTAAGTAAAAAAAATAGCATAAAATGCTAATATAATCAAACTTATTATAGGAGAAAAAATGTTTAAAAATATTGAAATTTTGGATAAAGAGAAATTTAAAGGTTATAAATTTGATGAAGTTGATGTAACTGATATTGCAAAAAATATAGGTTTAGTTCCTCTTGGATTTTCAGAAGTTTGGAATGCAGCACATGATTGTCCAGTTATTATAAGCTCTTTAGAAAGAGGAGAGTTTTTAGCTTTTACAGGAATAACAAATGAAATAAATATTTATAAAAAAGAGAATGCATATATTCCTGCTTTTATTAGAACTTACCCATTTTTAAGTGCAGATATTAAAGGTGAAAATGGTAATTATAATAGTTTAATATCTATAGATAATAACTCAAAATATGTAAGTAAAAAAAAGAAAATTGATATTTTTACAAAAGATAATGAACTTTCAAAAGAAGCAAATTCAAAAGTTGAGTTTATACGAGAAGTAAATAGACAAAGAGAAATCTCAAGAAAGATAGTAGAAGAGTTGAAAGAAAATGATTTACTTGTAAAAAAAGATTTTAAAGTAAAAATAAGTGAAACAGAAGAAAAAATATTTCTAGAAGAGTTTTATGTTGTTAATATTGAAAAGTTAATTAAATTAGATGACTCAATTGTTGCTTCTTGGGCAAAAAAAGGTTGGATGGGAATTATTGATTCTCATGTAAAATC
Organism: Malaciobacter canalis; assembly: GCF_008000835.1. Classification (GTDB taxonomy): domain Bacteria; phylum Campylobacterota; class Campylobacteria; order Campylobacterales; family Arcobacteraceae; genus Malaciobacter; species Malaciobacter canalis. The sequence goes on along the minus strand of NZ_CP042812.1, from coordinate 1,620,576 downwards.
TTTATCAAATTTTCAAAAAGTTATTCAGGCATAAATAATTAATGCAAAAAGATAAATTTAATAAATTAATAAATGGTAAAAATGGTTTATGTTTAATAAATCAAAATGATATATATATTGGGAAATCAATTGAAAATTACGGAGAATACTCTTTTTTTGAAACAAATCTTTTTGAAGATTTTTGTTTAAGTGGTGATACTGTAATTGAAGTTGGTTCAAATATAGGAGTGCATACACAAGAATTAGCATCTATGGTTACACAAACTGGGAAAGTTTTTGCTTTTGAACCACAAAGAGTAGTTTTTCAAACTCTTTGTGCTAATTTATCTTTAAATAGTATTTCAAATGTATATGCATATAATTTTGCTGTTGGAAGTGAAAATAAACAAATCAATATTCCAAAACTTGATTACTCAAAGCAAAATAATTATGGTGGAATATCTTTAAAAGAAGTTAAAGATGGTGAAGAGATTCAACAAGTAACTTTAGACTTTTTTGAAAATAAATTATCAAGTTTAAAGTTTATAAAAGTTGATGTTGAGGGAATGGAATATGATGTTTTAAAAGGTTCTTCAAATCTTATAAAAAAGTATAAACCAATACTTTATTTAGAAAATGATAGGATTGAACACTCACAAAGAGTTTTAGATTATATTTTAGCATTAGGTTATGAGATTTATTGGCATTTGCCACCTTTATATAACCCTAATAACTTTTTTAAAAATAAAAATAATATTTTTAAAAATCTTATTTCAATAAATATTTTGTGTTTACCAAAAGATAAAGATTTCTCTTTTGATTTAGAAAAACACTCTTTACAAAAGGTTATAAATACAAATCTTCATCCAATGAAAGCAGAATATTTCTGTAAACTAGCTTTTGATTATATAAAAGTACAAAAATGGCAAGAAGCAGTAAATTCATATCAAGAAGCACTAAAATCTAACCCTTTGCATCTTAAAACATATTTTAATTTCGCTAGTTTATTGAAAAATCTAAAAAAGTATGATGAAGCATTGAAACTTTTTTTAATTGCATTAAAATATTATCCAAATGATTATAATATTCATAATAATATTGGTATGGTTTTTGAAAGTTTAGGTGAAAATAATAAAGCAATTGAAGCTTATAAAAATGCCATAAAAATTAATCCAAAATTTGCAAAAGCTGTAAATAATCTTGCAGTTGTCTTATATAACCAGCAAAGATACAAAGAATCAAGTGATATGTTTAGTTTAGCTTTAGAAATTGAACCAGATTATAATGAAGTTTATAGTAATTTAGGTGCAGCTTTAAATAGACAAAAAAGATATGAAGAGTCTATTAAAGCCCTTAATATAGCAATAGAAAAATTACCAAATAATGCAGGGGCATATACAAATTTAGGAAATGTTTATAATAAACTTCATGAGTATGAAAAAGCACAAAAACTTCATGAAAAGTCAATTAAATTAGAACCAAATGGAGCTAATGCTTACTCAAATTTAGCAAGTAGTTTAAAAAATCAAGGATTAAATGAAGAGGCTATAAAAAATTATAAAAAAGCGATACAATTAAGTCCTGATTTTGTAAATGCTCACTTTGATTTAGCTACTACTTTACTTACTCTTAATAGATTTGAAGAGGGCTTTGAAGAGTATGAATGGAGATTTAAAAAAGAGGAGATGCTAGGGCATATAGTAAAATATAAAGATATATTTTCAAAACCTATGTTAAAAAAAGATGATAATATAGAAGGTAAAATTTTACTTTTACACTCTGAACAAGGCTTTGGTGATTCTATACAGTTTATTAGATTTTTACCTTTAATAAAAGAAAAATTCAAGTGTAAAGTAGCTGTAAAGTGTAGAGATGAGTTAAAAGAGCTTTTTAAAACAATAGAAGAAATTGATATTTTAGTAAATAGAAGTGAAGATACTCCTGTTTTTGACTATCATCTTCCTATTATGAGTATGCCTTTTATTTTGAATATGAAATCTTTAAATGATTTGCCAAAACAAATGCCATATTTAAAAGCCTTAGATGATGAATCTTTAAAAATCAAAAAAGATAAAAAGAAGATTGATATAGGAATTTGTTGGTCAGCTTCAATAACAGGTGAGAGTTATGATGGTAAAGTTTTTGATTTAAAATATTTAGAACCTTTGATAAATCATCCTAAAATAAATCTATACTCTTTACAAGTTGGGAAAGAGAATGAACATATAAAAAAATATGGATATGAAGATGGAATTATTGATTTAACAGATAAATTAACAGATTTTTCAAAAACTGCAAGTTTAATAAAACAACTTGATTTAGTTATCTCATCAGATACTTCAGTTGCACATCTTTGTGGTGCTATTAATGCACCTGTTTGGATCCCTTTACAAAAGTATCCAGATTGGAGATGGACAAACAAAGGAGAGTCTACAAAGTGGTATCCAAGTGCTAAATTATTTAGACAAAAAAGCAATAGATCTTGGGATAGTGTATTTCAGTCTCTTTACGCTAAACTATCTAAACAATTTAAGATAAAAGATATAAGGTTTTAATTGGAAAAAATAGAAGATAATTTAGAAAATATAGATGAAAAAATAAGTCCTAAAGAGTATCCTTTACTATTTTCATTTAAATATATATTAGATTTTTATTTTGGAGATATCTCTTTAGAAACCATATTAACACTTAGCGCAAATAGTGAAAAAGGCTTTACAAATCAAACTGCAATTGATGTTGCTCATGAAGTCGGACTTTATGCAGTTTATAAAGATATAAGTGCTTTTGATATTCCTAAACACTTCTTGCCTTGTATTATATTTGATAAAGAGAATAAACCTTTTATTCTTACAAATAAAGTAAAAGAGGCATCTTTAAAAGATGTTAGCACAAATGAAACTATTACTATTGACTCTTCAAAATTAAAAGAGTATAAAAAAGCAATTTTGATTTTTAGAGATAAAAATAAAAGTGATTTAATAACTAATACAAAAGCAGGCAATTGGTTTTGGCAACCAGTAAAGAGTTTTTGGCGTTCATATATTGAAATTGGGATTTTAACTTTATTTATTAATATTTTTGCTTTGGCAGTTCCTTTATTTACTATGAGTGTTTATGATAGAGTTGTTCCAAATAATGCAATTGAGACTTTATTTGTACTTGCAAGCGGAGTTGTGATAATTTTGATTTTTGATGTTTATTTTAAAAGTGTTAGAAATCATATAATAGAAAATGTTGGTAAAAAATTAGGGGTTTATTTAGAAGAAGAGTTAATGAAAAGAATGTTAACTTTAAAATCTCAATATGATACTTTATTGGTTGGTTCTAAAGCAAATTTATTTAAAGAATTAAATCAAATAAGAGATTTTTTTGCAACAAAATCTGTTTTACAAGTAATTGACTTGCCATTTTTCTTTATTGCTATTATTGTGATTTTTCTTATATCACCAGCTGTTGCAGCTGTTCCTTTTTCAATTGCTATTTTAATACTAATATTTAATGTAATTATGCAAATTCCAATCTCTAATTTGAGTAAAAAAAATGTTCAAAATACACAAGCTAAGCATAGTTATTTAGTTGAGACTATTCAAGGAAGTGAGATAATTAAACTTTCAAATGCAACTTCAACAAAGTTATTTAATTGGAGAAATATTGTTGCAGTTACTGATTCTATTTCTCAAAAGATACAGTCTTTAAATGTATTTTCAATGAACTTATCACAAACAGTAATTCAGTTTGTAACAATGCTTGTAATTGTAGTAGGAGTTTTTGAAATAGCAAATAAAAACTTAACAATTGGTGGACTTATTGCTGTTACAATTCTTTCAAGCCGTGCAATGGTTCCTGTAATACAAACTTCAATGATGGTAATTAGATTTAAAGAGGTAAAAGAGTCTTTAAACAATATCAATGAGTTTTGGCATTTACCAGTTGAAAATGAAAAAAATCTTGAAGTTGGTGTTGGAGAACTTAAGGGAGATATTGAATTTAAAGATGTGAGTTTTTATTATAAAGATAGTAAATATGCATCAATTGATGAATTTAATTTGACAATAAAAGCAGGGGATAGAGTAGGTATTATTGGACAAACAGGAGCTGGTAAAAGTACATTTTTAAGAATGCTTACAGGATTAGAAGCTCCTACTAAAGGAAGTATTTATTTAGATGGACATGAAATTTCAACTATGCATCCTGTTGAGTTAAGACAAAATATAGGAGTTATGCCTCAAGAACCTTTTTTATTTTCTGGAACTTTAAAAGAGAACATTGAATTGTCTCATCCTATAAGTAAAGAAAGAATGATGCAACTTATTAAAATAATAGGATTAGAAGAGCTTGTTAAAAAAAGCGGTCAAGGTGATGGCTTGCAAGTTGGTGAAAGAGGTTCTAACTTATCTGTTGGACAAAGACATTTAGTCGCACTAGCAAGGGCAATTTTAAATAATCCTCCTATTTTAGTTTTAGATGAACCAACAACAGGTCTTGATGTTGGCTTAGAAAAGAGTTTGGTAAATCATGTAAATAAAATCGCACAAGATAAAACCTTGATAGTAATTACTCATAGATTTGCAGCTTTAGAAATGGTTGATAGAGTAATAGTTTTAAATAATGGGAAAATTGTTGCTGATGGACCTAAAGATAAGATTTTAAATGCATTATCACAAAAGAAGATTTAATTATGAATAGATTATTTGAAGAACAAAAATGGAATTACTATGTATCTGTTATTCCTATAATGATATTTTTTATTATATTTTTAATTTGGGCTAGTTTTAGTGAGGTTGATGAAGTTGTAAGAGGAGAGGGGAAAGTAGTTCCTTCTGGGCAAACAAAAGTTTTACAAAACTTTGAGGGTGGAATTATTTCAAAAATTTTATTAACTGAGGGTGATAAAGTAAAAAAAGGTGATATAATTTATAATCTCTCAAATGCTTTTTTTAAAGCAGATTTAAAAACAAAAGAGATTGAACTTCTATCTTTTGAAGCAAGTGCTATTAGATTAAAATCTTCTATTGCAAATAAAAAGAGTATCACTTTTCCACAAGAAATGAAAGATAAAATTCCTGATATTATAGAAAATGAAAAAAGAATTTTTCTTGAAGATTTAGTGAATCGAACAAGAAAAATAGAGATAGAAAAAGATAAAGTTTCTCAAAAGAAATTAGCTTTAAAAGAGGCTGAAAATAAGTTTGATAATTTAAGTTTGGAGCTTAATTTAGCTCAATCAAATATGAGTATTTTAGAAAACTTATACAAAAAGAAAGTAGTTTCAAGAAAAGAGTATTTATCTGAACTATCAAAAAAACAAAGTATTGTTACAAGACTTGATGAAACAAGAAATAGATTGCCTATTTTAAAAGAAGAGATAGAAGAAGCAAAAAAAAGAGTTGAAAGTGTAAAATCTGAAATAAGAAGTAAACTTTTAAAACAATACTCTTCTTTAAAAGTAGAAATAAATAAACTTATTGAAAAAAATAGAGCAAATAAAGATAGAGATTTAAGAAAATCTGTTGTCTCACCTGTAAATGGTGTAATAAATAAACTCTATTTTCATACTATTGGAGGTATTGTAAAGCCAGGTGATAAAATGGCAGAAATTACACCAATTGATGACACTTTAACTATTGAAGCTAAAATTAAAACTTCAGATAGAGCATTGGTTTGGAGTGGACAAGATGTATCAATTGAAATAACAGCATATGATTTTTCAAAATATGGATTATTAAAAGGAAAATTAGTTTCAATATCACCTGATAGTTTTGAAGATAGAAGTGGAAATGTTTTTTATATAGCTAAAATAAGAGCAAATGATTATGAGTTTGCGCCAGATCTTCCAATACTTCCAGGAATGGTTGCTAATGTGAATATTTTGACTGGAAAAAAGACAATTATTGAGTATATTTTAAAGCCTCTTAAAAATATAAAAAGAAATGCTTTAAGTGAACAATAAATTACAAGTAATTTAAAACTTAAAAAAAAATAATAATTATTTAATAATATAATAAGACAAACTGTTATAACATATTATAGTTATTATAAGGGTGGGAAATATATAAATGTTTAGTTTTATAAAAATGCTTCAAAATTTTTTGAGAAATTTAAAAAAGAATAAGGGACTGTGGTTTACAACCCTTTCTGTAATATCTATTTTGGGAATATCTTTTTCTATGTATATTTTGATGACTATGACTCAAAATGTGTCAAAAGAAGTTTATGTTACTATGTCAGAAACATATGAAACTAGTTTAAAAAATAGAATAAATAAAAAAGAAGAAAACTTTAAAAAACTTGTTGCTTCAATCTATGCAAATAATAATATATTAACAGCAATGGAACAAAACAATATAAATGCTGTGGAAACTATAGTAAATACTTACAATGAGAATTTTTTAAAAGCAGGCTTCAATGAGTTATCAATGAAGTTTTATCCTTCCTCAAATCAAATTAATCAATATAGAAATAGTATAAATTCAGTAATAACAAACAAAACTAAAGTTTTTGGAATTGAAGTTTTAAATGATGGGATTTTTGTAATTTTAGTTGAACCAATTTTAAAAGATGATAATTTAATAGGTGTAATAGAAATAAAAGAATCAATTCATACTTTAAAAGCAGAGTTTGAAAAAGATAACTCAATTTTTGTTTTTTTGCTTGATGAAAAGATGATGGGAAAACTATCTTTAAAAGCAAAAACTGGTAAATATAGAGATGTTATAAATGAGTATAAAGTAGAAGAGAAAAAGTATGATGGAAACTTTTTTGGAAAATTAATATCAAATGGCAAAGAAGGATTTAAAGAGTTAGAAGATAAAGGTTATTTGGTTGATGATACTTATTATAAAACATATAAAAAAATCTCAGACATAAATGGAGCTACAATAGGACTTGCAATTTTAGGAGAGCAGGTTGAGGGAAGTGGTGCCTTTGTGAATATTGTAGATAAAATGACTAAAACAGTAACTACTGTTGCTCTTGGCTTGGTTATTTCGATTTTATTATTTATGTTTTAAGGGCAGGGTATGAGAAGAATTAAGATATTAAAAATATTTGTTATATTTCTGCTTTTTTTAGTTTTTTTGATATATTCAAACTTTTCGTTGATATCATCATTTTTTATGGCTACATTAAATTTTAATATAGCTATTTTAACGGTGTTTTTAATTGGTCTTTTAGTTGTATATCAATCTGCTATAAGACTTACAATGCTTGCAGGTACCTTTGGTATTTTAGCTTATAAAAAGGGAAAAGATTTAGAGTTTTATTTGCAAGGTATAACAGAATTGATGCCAGCAACAATTGCTCATATGTTTAATAGAAGAGCTCAAAAAGGAGTTTTATATTTTACTGAAAATGAAGCAAAAGATGTAACTATTTGGTTGTCTGATCAATTTTTTAATCAAAAAAGTTATACTAGTTTCTTTGTTGGAACTTCACTTATGTTAGGGCTTTTTGGTACTTTTACAGGTTTACTTGTTGCTATTGATGAAATGGGTTCAATAATTTTATCTTTAGGTGGAGATGATATTGATATAGCTGAAATAATGACAGGATTTTCAGGACCTTTAGGTGGTATGGCTATTGGTTTTGCATCTTCACTTTTTGGAGTTGCTTCTGCAATTATTTTAAATGTAATGCAGTATATTTTAACAAGAAATCAAGCAGCTTTTTTAGAAGATGTTGAGGATTGGTTAAAGGGCAAAATAATCGAATCTCAATCTTCTGATGTTTTAGAAGAGATTGGCACTGCATTTTCAAAAGAAGGAAAGGTTATTTCACAAGCTCCAATACAAGGTGCAAGTGGTGGTTTGCCCTCTGGATTTATTGATATTTTTATTGATACAATGGGTAGCTTTACAGAAAAGCTTGAAAAATCAAATAAATCATCACAAGAGTTATATGAAATAATTACATCAAATTTAAGTGAAAATACAAAAGCTAGTGAACATGAAGCTTTGATTTTAGAAAGTGTTGATAACTCATTAAAAGAGTTAAATGTAAATCAATTTTCAAATGCTGGTATGATGGAAGACTCTCTTCAAGAGATTTCAAATGTAATTTTGGCAGAACATAAAACAATCAAAAAGAGTTTAGCTTTACAAGAAGAAAACAATAAACTATTAGTTCAATTAGTTGAATCTTTAAATAAAAAGATTGAAACTTTGGAAGAAAAAGTTAAGTAGGTTTGTATGGCAAGATGTGAAGATAATTTTAATCCTTGGCCCTCATTTGTAGATATCTTTTCATCTGTAATTTTAGTTATGCTACTTTTTTTATTGGTTACACTAGTAAATCTAGGTTATTATGCACAGTTTAAATTTAAAGTTTCATATACAGGCTCTATTGCAACAGATGACTTAATACTTAATAGTAATCCAAGTCAAGAAAAAGACCCAATAAATGAAAAAGTTTTGCGTTCAAAACAAGAAGTTCAAGATGTAGTTAACAAATTACAAAAGAAAATTGTTGTTTTAGAAAAAGAATTAAAGCAAACTAAATCAACAGCAGCAAATACCAAAAATCTTGAATCTCCAGGAATTGATTATGCTGAAAAAATTGATGATCAAAAAGAGTCTGCACAAAAGACTTTTAAAAATGACAAATATATGATAGTTACTTTTAAAGGTAATGAGGTATTTGTTGATGATGCAACAAATAAAAAGATAAAAGCTTTTACAAAAGAGATAAAAGAAAAAATAGGAGAACATAAAATTTATATTACAGCAGTTGATCCCAAAAATCATGTTAGTGCAACAATATCAAAACAGATATCATTAGGTAGAACAATAAGTACAAGAAATTTGATTAGAAAATTTGGATATGAAAAAAAAGATGTAAGAGTTGATTTGCTTTCTACTGTACAAATCAAAGAGAAAATAGATGATAAAAATGGTTATATCGTAATAAGAGTTAAAAAGTAGATATATGAGAAAAATTTGTTTGAGTTTAATATTTATTTCGCAACTATTTTCAAATGAAGATATTAGTTTAGATGAGCAAAAAAATAATATTCAAATTAGTGATGAACCTAAAGTAGAAGAAAAGCCAATAAAAAGAGTTCAAAATAAACTTGAATATAAAGGTACGGTGGTTAAAAAAGTTGAAAGATTAAGAAACTCAAATATTAATTTTTCAAATGAAACTGCATTGGAAAAGTTTAAGAAAGTATCTTTAAATGATGTTGTTTTAGAAACATTATCAAATAGTGATATGATAAGATCTGCTCGTGAAAAAGTTATACAATCACAATTAAAATTAGATGATGGCTTAGCTGATTATTATCCTACTTTAAATTTTGAATATACATATAGTAAAACAAGACATTATCCAGGAGAAGATGATAATAGTCAATATAAATTTTATAATGATAGAAATTATAGATTTGTGATGGCACAAAATCTTTTTGCAGGTGGTGCTACTTATTATAATGTAAAGAGTTTAAGAGAGTCATTACTTGTTCAAAGAAATATGTATAAATTGACAGTTCAAGAAGAACTTAATAAAGCTATTAAAGCTTATTTTGGAGTTGTTTTTAGTAAAAAAGCAGTTGAAACAAATAAAAAACATATGATTAAACTTCAAAAAATACTTGATATTGTAACAATAAAGTATGATAATGGAGCTAGTTCAATTGGTGATTTGACTTCTATAAAAGCAAACGTTTCAAATGCACAAACAAAACTTATAAAAGATAAATCAAAACTAGAAGAAGCATTGAGGTATTATGAGTATATAGTTGGTAAAAAGTTTTCTAAAACATTACCTTATGAAAGAGATTTCAATATAAAAATAGCACAGTTTGATAAACTTTTTCAAAGAGCTGTTTCACAAAATCCAAATTTAAAAAACTACTATTTAAATATAGAAGCTGAAAAGTATAAAGTTCAAAATGCTCAATCAAAATTTAGTCCTAAAGTTGATTTAGAAGTTACATATAATGATATACAAGACCAAGAAGATTATGAAGGTGATGAAAATGATTTTACTGGACGAGTAAAACTTACATATAATCTTTTTAATGGTGGTAAAGATAAAAATAAAGTTCTTAGAAGTTATAGTATTTTAAGGGATTTAAAATTTAGATTAAATGAAGAGATAAAGAAATTAAAATGGAACTTATCAAAACTTCATACATCAATAAATAGTGTAAAAGATGCTTTAAAAAGTACAAAAAGTGAAGTTTCATCTTCACAAGAAGCTGTTGAAGCTTATTGGGAAGCTTTTAAACTTGGAGAACAAGATTTAAATGTATTATTGCAAGGTCAAAGACAATTAAATAGTGCAGAGCTTGAACTAATCAAATTTGAAAGAAGTAATATACAAGATTTTTTCTTATTACTTGGCTATACAGGAGATTTATTAGCATATTTTAATATCGATCCTGAAAATAATAAATTTGTAAATTTCTCTACAAGTACTTATAATAAAAAACTATATGATGATTTAAAAGATAAAAAACTTCTTTTTGATGAAGAGGTAAAAGAGAAAATTGTAGATAAAAAAGAGAAAAAAGAACAAAAACAAAAAGAGGTAAAAAAAGAGCCTTCTTTAAATGAGAATATTGATCTTTTTATAAAAACTTTTTTACAAGCTGATGAAAACTCTTTTATGATTATTATTAAAGATTTTGATAATGTATATGATGCTTTTGATTTTATAAAAGAACAAAAAATATCAAAAGAGGCATTTGCTTTTGATATTTTAAAAAAGTATAAAATAAAAACTATAATTGCAAGAAAAATATTTGATAATGAATTAGATGCAAAACAAGAAATGGAAAAAATGTCTAAAACTACCAATAAAAGCTTGGAGTTGAAAACTATAAAAGATATAAAAGAGTTGTATATTAAGTATTTAGAAGGTTTAGAAGTAGAAGTTAAAGAGCCTAAACCAAAAGTTAAGATAGTAGAAAAAATACAAATGTTAAAAAAACAACAATCTTATAAAACCAATGAAGATTTTAAAAAGAAATTTTTAGAAGCAAATAAAGAGAACTATACTATAAATATAGCAACTTTTACTTCAATGAAAGAGGCAATCTCTTTTGTGAAAAAAGAGCAAATTTATGATAACTCTTTTGTTTTTAAATATATTGAAGGAAAAGATTTAGTAAAAGTAATGTATGGAATTTTTGAAAATTATGAAGATGCAGTAACATCTCTTGATATTCTTGATGATATAAAACAAAAATATTATCCTGTAATAGAGAAAATACAGACTAAACAAAATTTATATAAGCAAAATAAAGAGTTAAATGAAAAAGAAAATAAAACTCAAGAGTATGAAATAGTTACTAAGTCAAAAATAGTTGACTCAAAAGAAGATAAAAAAAATGATTTAAAAAATAATAAAACAAAGATTCAAACAAATGACAAAATAGAAAATACAACAAAGAGTTTAAGTGATTTTGAAACTTTATTTTTAGAGGTTCCTAAAAACTATTATACTATTAATTTAGCAACAATTAATACAAAAGAAGAAGCAAAAGAGTTTACTTTAAAGCATGGTATTGAAGATACTAGCTTTGTTTTTTCATTTGGAGATAAGAACCTAGCAAAGGTAATGTATGGAGTTTTTGAAAACTATCAACAAGCAAAAAAAGCTTTAGATGAGCTACCTTTAAACTTAAGAAAAAATTCACCATATATAGAAAAAATAGGTAAAAAACAGGATTTATATAATAAATATCACTCTTTAGGAAAAGATAAATGATAAATCTAAAGAAAAAAGTATTAAATAAAGACTCTTATATTATTGCTAAAAATATAACAATAGTTATAATTAGTTTTGCAATACTTTTTTCTCTTACTTTTTTTGTCATATTTATTGATTATAAAGATAAACTAATTAAACAGACAAAAATAAAATATGATTTACAAACAAAAAGTCACTCTTTAGTTATAAAACCATATGTACTAGATCATAATATAAAATTATTAAATGAACAAATTGATGAAATCATTTTAACAAATAATTTTAAATCAATAAGTTTAAAATTTGACGAGTTGATTTTTACAAAAGAAGCACTAATAAATAATACTCCAAATTTTAGTGATATAAGTAGTTCAATAAGTGATGTTGTAATAGATATTAAATATGGAAAAATTGAAAAATTAAGTGACAACTACTACTATTTTAAACCCTCAATAGCTTTTAATAAAGAAGATTATATAAGTATTAGATACCAAGCATATAAAGATAATGAAGTTAAGAATTTATTTGCAAGTTTTGAGTTTAATTCTTTACAAAAAAATGAATCTAATATAGAAAATAGAATCAAATTTCCTTTTTGGTTAGGTCTGATTTTTGATGAAAAGTTTGAAAATATACAAAAACAGCTTTACTATAAAGATAAAAAAATCGCAACTATTGATTATATAATTGATATGTATAATATTAAATATGAGATATATTCATTTACTAAAAGTCTATTTTTTTATGCATTTTTTATGTTTTTCCCTGTTTTGATATTTTTTCGATTTTATAATTATTATATATTTAAAAAATATGTTACAAAACCTATTCATAAATTAAATATTTTACTTGATGATATATTAGAAAATAAGTTTCATAAAATAAGAACAAAAGAGTTTGATGGAACACAAGAATTAAAAGAAATGATTGAAAAAGTAGCAGAATTATCAAGTAAATTAGCTTCTAATGTAAATGAACTTAATATTAGTAAAGAAACAATCCAAAGAAAAAAATCAACAGATACATTAACAGGACTAGAAAATCAAAAGATTTTTGAGCAAGATATTAAATCAATGTTTGTATCTTCAATTTCTGGTTATGTAATAATATTAAGACTTCCCTCACTAAAAGAGTTTTCACAGTTAAATGGAAGTAATACTACAGATACTTTTATTGAAAATTTTGTAAATATAGTAAAAAATGTAATATATAGATTTAGCAAAATAGATATTACAATGTATAGGTTTTATGGTTCAGAGTTTGCAATTATTGCGAAAAGATTTGATAGTATAAAAGCAAATCAATTATGTGAAGCCATAATTCATACAACTATTAAAGAACTATCACAAAAGTATAAACTTCCTGAAAATTTCTTAACTATTGGAGGAACTCCTTTTGATTTATATGGAACTTTAAACTCAATTTTAAGATCTGCAAATGAAGCTTATGATATTAGCAAAGAAAAAACAAATAGTTATCATTTAATAACAGAAGAACAAATCGAGCATAATTATGCAACTTTAGAAAAAGTTGTTTCTACGATTATTCATGATGCAAATTTTGATGTTGATTATGCTTCAAATAGTTATAGTTTTGATGATAAAAAGCTTGTTATGCAAGAGGTTTCTCCTTTAGTTTATGATAATAATCAACAAAAACTTCCTATTGGTTCATTTGTTTCAATTGCAGAAAAGATAAATGAGATAATTACTTTTGATAAGCTTGTTATCCAAAAAGTTATTGAGTACTTAAAATACTCTAAAGCTAGCCATGAAATTGCTATAAATTTAGCTGTTGATACTATTTCAAATAAAGATTTTAATAAATGGCTTGAAGATATTTTAAATGCAAATGCAAATTTAAAAAAGAAAATAGTTTTTAGTATTACTTCTTATACAGCATCATTGCATAAGCATAAATTTAAAAAGTTTGTAAAACATATAAACCAATTAGAAGCGAAAGTTTTATTGAAAAGATATAATACAAATGATTATCCATTAGAGGAGTTAGAAGATATTAAACTTGATTATCTAAGAATAGATAAAGAGTATACAAATAATCTTGCAAATGATAAGATAAAAAGACATAAGGTTAAAAATATTTTGATATTTGCACAATTGAATAATATGGAGATTTTAACAGAAAATGTAAAATCAGATAATGATTATGCATTTTTAGAAAGGCTTGGTGTTTATGCGACAAGTAGGTAAGGAAAAATTATGAGAATTTACTTTTTTATACTGGCTTTTTCTTTGTTTTTTAGTGGTTGTAGTTTTAAAAATAGCAGTTTTAAAAATGATAATTTAATTAATGAAGAGATTATAAAATCTTCAAAAAGAGAGTTTGATAAAATATCAAAGGATGCTGTATTAGAAGCAATTAAAAAGAGTTTTGCATTAAGTAATAAAAGTAAACAGTTCCAAATAAATTCATATAGAAATTATATATTAGTTCAACGAATAAATTTTGATTATTTGATTTTTGCTTCTAATGTAAAGGTTGAAAATTGGTTATTTGAACTTGAGCAAAAAGATAATAAAACTTATGTAAAGTTATCTATTTTTGATGAAAATAAGTTTGATGATAAAATAAAAAGATATTATTCTAGTAATTATCATGAATTAATTTGGAATAGAATAGAGCACTTATTAGGCTTAAATGACAAGTGGATAAATTGCAAAGGTTACATATGCTCAGTTTTCTCTTCAAATAAGCCTTTGGCTAAAGATTATATAAAAGATGTTCTTATATCTCAAAGAAAAGCTAAATTACAAGCTATTTTAAATGCGAAGATTGAAGAGAAAAAGAAAAAAATACAAGAAGAGATTCTAAAAGAGTATGAAGCATATTTGGATTTTGAAGAAAAAGAGCAAGAAAAGAAAAAACAAAATCCTGAATCACTTAAAATAAAAGAAGAATTTGATGAGTTACTTTTATTAAAAGATAAAAAGAGTTTGAAAAAAGAGAGACAAGTTGATATAATGGATACTAAACTAGAGAAAATAAATACAAATTAATTGAGGAAATATGAAAGCTTTTATTTTACTTTTTATAACAACTATTTTTTTGAATGCATCACTTTTTGATGAGGCGGTTAAGGATTTAAATAATAAAAAATATTTAAGCGCTTATGAAAAATTTAGTAAAGTAGCATTAAAAGAAGATAATCCTATTGCACAATATAATATTGCATTGATGAATTATAAAGGTTTAGGAATCCCTGTAAATAAACAACTTGCTTTTCAATGGTACGAAATGGCTGCACAAAATGGTAATATGCAAGCACAAAATAATCTTGCACATATGTATTATTTGGGTGATGTTGTAAAAAAAGACAAAGAAAAAGCTATATATTGGTATGAAAAAAGCGCTAAACAAAACTATGCTTTAGCTCAATTAAACTTAGGTATGATATATGAAAGAAATCATACAAAGCCTAGTTTAAAAAAATCTTTTAAGTGGTATAAGGAAGCTGCATTAA
The DNA here is from genome assembly GCF_008000835.1 of Malaciobacter canalis. Taxonomy (GTDB): domain Bacteria; phylum Campylobacterota; class Campylobacteria; order Campylobacterales; family Arcobacteraceae; genus Malaciobacter; species Malaciobacter canalis. The sequence continues at coordinate 1,605,425 of NZ_CP042812.1, read as the reverse complement.
ATGGAGTGATTTTTGCACAAAATAATCTTGGTAGAATGTATTATTTTGGTCAAGGAACAAAAAAAGATTTAAAAGAAGCTTTTTATTGGTTTGAAAAAAGTGCTTTAAGTGGAAATGCCTTAGCACAAATTAATCTAGCTATGATGTATTATAGTGGTGATTATGTAAGTAGAGATTATGAAAAAGCAAGAGTATGGTTTGAAAAAAGTGCTAAACAAGGAAATAAAACAGCAATTATTAAACTAGCTGATTTATATAGAAAAGATTCAAAAATAAATCAAGATTATGAAAAAGCATTTTATTGGTATAACATTGCAGTTGAAAAATATGATAATTTAAAATCTATGTATTATCTAGGATATTTTTATTATAATGGATTAGGAGTACAAAAAGATAAAAAACAAGGTGAATATTGGATAAAAAAAGCAGCTTCAAGAGGGCATGAACGTTCAAAGAACTTTTTAAAAATTCATAAAATAAATAACTAAGTAATAATTTTACTTAGCTATTTTCTTGCATACATCAGTTTTCATATTTTCATGATAAGTACAATTCAAACCACACTTATAAGAGGCTTTTTTTGATAAATCAAGTTCTTCAATTTTATTTATTGAAGCTTGTTTACACTCTTCTAAGCTTTTGTAAACACCATTTTTCATACTTCTTTTTGTATTGCTTTTATCAGGATATACCCATGATGTCCACTCTTCTTTTTTTGTCTCATTTGAACATGCATTTAATAAAAATACTAAAGAAGCTAAAACAATTAGATTTTTTATCATACTCTCTCTTTTTAATTTAGTTAGATTATTTTATTATAAAAACTATTAAATCAACTACTTTACTTTACTATTATTCTACAATTATTATGTTAGTATTACTTTTTAAAACAAAAAAGAGAGAAAAGATGAAAATAATTATTGCCTTTTTATTAGCCTGTACAATAAGTTTTGCAAAAACTGATTATTCTGAAATGAGTACACAAGAGTTAATAGCTATTATGGGATATGTAAAAAAAAGTGAACAAAATAAATTTGATAATGAGCTAAAAAGTAGAATACCTACTATGAATGAAAAAGAGAAAAAAGAGTATTTAAAAAATAAAAAGAAACAAAACAAATAACATGAAACAAAAACTACTTTTATTAGAAGATGATATTACACTTAGTGAAACTATAGTAGAGTACTTTGAAGATGAGGGCTTTGAAATAGAGCAATCTTTTGATGGGGAAGAGGCTTTAAGTTATGTATATGAAACAAAATATGATTTACTTTTACTTGATGTAAATGTTCCTTTATTAAATGGTTTTGAGCTTTTAAAACAAATAAGAGAAAAGCAAGATAAAACACCTGCTATATTTATTACATCATTGAACTCTATGGACTCTTTAGAAGAGGGTTTTAATAGTGGTTGTGATGATTATATAAAAAAACCATTTGAACTAAAAGAGCTTTTATTAAGAGTAAAAACCATATTAAAAAGAGAGTACTTTAATAAAGAAGAGATTTTAAAAATAGGAACTGAGCTAACTTTTAATATGACTTCATATGAATTAAAAAAGGGTGAAGAAAAACTAAATTTAAACAATAAAGAGTTAAAGTTATTAAAACTATTTTTATTAAATCAAAATGAACTTTTAGATCATGAAAGAATATATGATTATGTTTGGGATTATGATGAAGAACCTAGTGATAACTCACTTAGAACATATATTAAAAATCTTAGAAAAATTATAGGGAAAGAAAAAATTGTTAGTCTTAAAAAACTTGGATATAGATTTATTTCGTAGTGAGAAAAAGACTCTTTTAGGTTTTTTTTCACTTTATACTATACTTTGTATAGTTATTTTAATATTTATTTCATATCTTTATTACTCTTTTCAAAAAGATTTAATGCTACAAGAGCAAAGGGTAAAACTTCAAGAGTATTCAAGTGATTTTGTATTTAGATTAAAAGATTTACATATAAATTTTGATAAATACAAATATTATCCACGAGATGAAAAATTTAAATCAGCAATTTATGATAGTTCAAAAAAAAGAATTTTTTCTACTTTAAAATCAAATGAGATAAACTTTGATAAAGTAATTTATGTCATTGATGATAAAATACATTTTATTACTCAACCTGAATCATATTATCTTGGAACAAAATATATAATAATAGAGATACCAGAAGATAAAGCATGGCTAGAAAATGTATATAGCTTTTTATTCTATTTTGTATTTATTGCTTTATTTTTCATGCTTATTTTGGGTTATTTTTTATTAAAACTATTTTTAAAACCTATGAAAGATGCCTTGTATTTACTTGATAGGTTTATAAAAGACACTACACATGAATTAAATACTCCTGTTAGTACTATTGTTACAAATATTGAGATGATTAAAAAAGCTAGTTTAGATGAAAAGCTAAGTAAAAAAATAAACAGAATTGATATTGGTGCAAAAACTATTTCAAATATTTATGATGATTTAACATATTTAACTTTAAATAATAAAATTATTTCAAATAATAAAAATGTAAACTTATCAAGATTAATAGAACAAAGAGTAGAGTATTTTCATACCCTAGCAAATGCAAAAAGAATCGATTTTGTAGTAAATATCAAAAATGATGTATATCTTTTTATTGATGAAAAAAAATTATCAAAATTATTAGATAATCTACTTTCCAATGCAATCAAATACAATAAATTATCAGGAGTAATAAAAGTTACATTAAATGAAAAGCATTTAAGCATTCAAGATAGTGGAAAAGGTATGAGTAAACATGAACTTGAAAATCTTTTTATTAGATATAAAAGATTTGATAGTAGTGTAGGGGGATTTGGTATTGGACTTAGTATTGTCTCTTTAATTGCAAAAGAGTATGAGTTAGATATTAAGTTTACTTCAAAACTTGATAAAGGAACAAAGGTGATAATTACATGGTAAAAAAAATAATCTTTTCTATATTGATATTTTTTGTTAGTTTAAATGCAAATATATATGAATCAAATTGTGTTAGTTGTCATAAAAAACTCCCTGTTACTATAGATAAATATTTTTATAGATATTTGTTAAAATATAGTTCAGAATCTAATGTAAAAAATGCAATGCTTGAATATATGAAAAATCCTACAAAAGATAAGACTATAATGCCAGAAGCATTTATTTTGCGTTTTGGTATAAAAAAACCTTCAAATCTTTCAAATAAACAGTTAAAAGAGGCTTTAGATATTTACTGGAATGAATATAAAGTTTTTGGAAAATTAAAATAGTTTAATCTTTTCACAATCTATCCACAATTAGATTTTATACTTTCAATATAAAAATTAAGGAGTATAAAATGACTACTACAAAAAAAATCTTAGTTTCAATTGCTATTTTAGGTTCAACAACACTTTTTGCAAATAGTGGTGAATCTTTATATAAAGCTTGTGCATCTTGCCATGGAGCAAATGGAGAAAAAGCTGCACTTGGGAAAAGTGAAGTTATTAAAGGTTGGGACTCTAAAAAGGTTCAAAACGCATTGCATGGCTATAAAGATGGAACATATGGCAAAGTGATGAAAGGTGTAATGAAAGGTCAAGTTGCAAGACTTAGCGATGAGGATATCAAAGCTTTAGGTGATTATATTGCTACATTTAAATAAGTAGAGTTTTAAACTCTACTTTTAAGGAAAAATTGTGAAAAAGCTAATTATTTTAATTGTTTTATTTACTAGTTTATTATTTGCAAATAAAACTCAAAATTTATATGATTTTATTGATGTTGATTATAGCGAACCAATATATAAATATATAACTGTTAAAGAGCCAATACAAGAATGCTATGAACAAGAGTATAAACAAAGAGTTGATATTAATTCTAGCTATGATAATAACTCAATAGGTTTAGATACTATAATAGGAGCAACTGCTGGTGTTGTTATTGGCAATCAAATAGGTAAAGGAAATGGCAATACAGCTGCTAAAATTGTGGGTGGTTTACTTGGTGGAAAAATAGCAAATGAAATAAGAGGTTCAAACTCTGATGATTACTATTATGAAACAAAAACAAGAACAGAATGTGTTACAAAATATATAAATGCTACTAGAAAAAAGATTATTCAAGGGTATAAAAATCACTTTACATATGATGGAGTTAAATATGTAAAAGTTACAAAAAAACCTCAAGAACAAATAAAAGTCACTAAAACTATAAGTTATTAAAACACTTGAGTTTTCTCAAGTGTTTATGTCAAAAGTCTCATAACAGATTGTTGCGTTATATTAAATTGAGATTGAGTATAAGCTCCAACTTGTGATAATACATTTTGTTTATCAAAAGTTGCAATCTCTTGTGCCATATTTGCACCACTTAATTCAGATTGTGCAGCTCTTGTTTGAATCTCTTGAGATATTGTATTTCTACCTGTACTTGCTAACTCATTTTGTGTTGACCCAAGTTCTGCTCTATAATTATTTAATACACCAATTGCATCATCAACTTTTGATAGATAATCACTTGCATCTTCTGCTGTAAAACTATCAGGTGAATTAGTTACTAAATCATTTAATCCAACTCCTAAAGTATTTGATTGAATTGATGTAGAGTTTGATGTATCAGACTCTTGTGTACCCACTTGAAAGCTTTGTGAACTTGATGGTGCTTGGTTTGTTTGAGATGCTTGAAGTAGTGTTTGATCATTATACTTTGTTGCACTAGCTATTGCATCAAAACCTTTAAGTGTATTTTGTATATCTTTAAAAATAGCCTCTCTTGCATCTTGAGAAGTTGTATCTGTTGAAGCTTGTAGTAATTTCTCTTTTACATTATCTAACATATTTGATTGCTCTTTTATAGCAGAATCTGCTATTTGTGTAGAAGCAATAGCACTATTTGTATTTTGTAGTGCTTGCACATATCCATTTGCTTGTGTTCTTAGATTGTCTGCAATAGAGAGTGCAGAAGCATTATTTGAAGCTTTATTTAGTTCTAGACCAGTTGCAATTTTTTCTAATGTTTTGTTTTGGTCTATATAGGGGCTTTGATACTGTGAAATATTATTGTTAATTTCCATAACAAACTCCTTTTTGCATATATACAAATTGTATAGCAAAAAGGATTAAAGTAAATTTAAGTTATTTATGTAGTTTCTGTTGTTTCTTGACGATATTTTTTTAATAGATTAACAAATTTTTTATTGTCATTTAAACTATCAAACTCTTCTTCATTTTCTATTTCTTCAATATATTGTTCATTTAGTTTAAGTGCTTTTTCTAAGTCATTAATTGAGAAGTCATTATATCCTAAAACTGCATGCGCTTTTGCTCTTTGATAAAAGGCATTTGGATAATCATCATCAATTTTTAATGCTTGATTTGCAAGGTGCAATGCCCAGTTTGCTTCACTTAATTCAAGTGCTGCTTCTGCTTTATATGTTAATGCTTCTGGATCATTTGGTCTTAAATTTAAAACATCATCATATATTTCGATTTTACCACTAGGTGTTGTTTCTTGAGCTGCTCTTATCCATAATGATTGAATAATATTAGTTTTTTCAATCTCTCTTTGATTTTCTAGAACTTGTTTTGAACGTTTATCTAAATCTTTTTCAATTAAACTCATTCTTGTTTCATAATCATCAATTACTTTAGATACTTTCTCATCTACTATATTTCTAATCTTTTGGTTTATATCTCTTATTGAGTTAAGTCCAATAACTACTAAAAGTGATGTAGCAGCAGCAATAATATAAAAAATATTATTGATTGTTGAAGTAGCATAACTTATGGCATTTGAAGATATTTCTACTTCTTTTTCTGCCAATCTTTTATAAAGCTCTACTTTTAGTTTTTTATTCTCTTCTCTTAATTTTCTTAAGTCATTTAGAATATAATTTTCTACAAAGGGCGTGTATAGAGGTTTTTCTAATTTATCCAATCTTTGTTTAACTTCTTTTTTCTCTTCTTGTGTCAACTCTTTAGCACTTAGAGTTGACAACAAGATAATTGGCACTAAAAGTAGTAGCAATCTTATCATTTAATCTCCTATTAACAAATACAATTATTCTCTTTTGTTAATAACTTTTCATATAATGTCTCCAATGCAATATCAGAGATGTTTTGAGATACTCCTATGTGAAATGAAATTTTAGAAGGACTCATATCAAACATCTCAAATGCGATATTATTCTCTTTTAAAGCAGTAATTGCATCTACAATAGTAAATGAGTCTTCTTTTAACCCAATTCCAACAAGAGTAATAACAGATAAAGAGTAAGTTACAATAATATTGTCTGGCTTTAATCTTTTATCTATTTCTCTTCTTAAGTTATTAATATTTCCTTTTAAATCCTCTTGCTCTACTAATATAGCTAAATCATCCTTATCTGTTGGATAATGATAAGTATTTATATGAAATTCTCCAAAAATTTTCAATAATTCAGCAGTAAACCCAATCTCTTCTCCAAGCATATCTTTTTGAATATGAATAGATGCCATATTATCAAGTTTTGCAACACCCACTAATTTTTCCATAGGAACTCTCTCACTTAAGATTAAAGTTCCTTTGTTTGTTGGGTTATTAGTATTTCTTACTCTAATTGGTATTTTACTTTTTTTACAATTTAACATTGCATTAAAGTGAAATACATTAAAACCTTTTGAACTAAGTAGTCTTAACTCTTTAAATGTTAATCTTGGAATTACTTTTGCATCAGGAATAACTCTTGGGTCAACTTCATATACACCATTTGTGTCTGTCCAGTTTTCGTACATACTTGCATCTAACGCATAAGCTAATTCACCACCAGTTAAATCTGAACCACCTCTACTCATAACTGCGATTTCATTTTTTTCTGTTACTCCATAAAATCCTGGAACCACAACTTTTTCATTATCTTTTAAAACAAAATGTTTTTTAACATTGTCATATGTTTTTGCTTGAACTTTTCCATCTGTATATGTATCATCTAAAATAAATCCAAACTCTTCTGGTAGCATTAGTTTTACATTTAGACCTGATTTTTTCATGTAATCTGAGATTATTTTTGCATTGTAGTGTTCACCTCTTGATAAGAAAAATGCAGTTTTTTTATCATCTTTAAAATCACAATTATTTAATTCATTTTCAAGAGAGTCTAAAATTTTCTTTTTTGCAATACCTAAATCATCACAAAGTTTTGTATATTTTTTGATTATTGCATTAAAACTGTCATCTTTTGAAATTTCAATTTTTTGTTCTAAAAAGTGATTCCCCTCTGTTGCTAAGTTTAAAAGGTGATCTGTTATTTTCTCATCAAAATCATCATCTCTTCCTGGTGCAGAAACTACAATAACTTGTCTTTTTTCATCTCTTTTTACAATATCCACTATCTTTTTTATTTGTGTGGAATTTTTAACTGAACTACCACCAAATTTGCATACTTTCATTTTTTTCCCTTAGTGTAATTTTTTATTTTATTTGTTCTAGATACATTTTACATTTTATTTCTCAATAAGCTTAATAGTTGTCATTTGAATTAATTTTTTAAAATTCATTTTGTGACTTCCTTTTATCAAAAAAAGAGGTTTCTCAATGGAAAGTAATCTCTTTTTAAATTTAATACTTCTTCTTTTGAAAAAAGGTTTTCAAGAATCATAAAAGATATTTCTTTATGATTCTTTAACTTTTTTCATTTATTGAGCATGTATCTATATTTTTTTACTAAAACCTATGTTATTTATACTATTTATAATCTTCTCATTTACACAAAATAGATAAAATCAATGATTCTTTTCATTCTTAAAGTACTATCTCTTTTTTATCTTTATTATTAAAAATTAAAATAAGTTTTTTTTCATTTTTGAGTATTTTTGAAATTTGAGTTATTCTTATTTTTTGATTTTTCTTAAAATAAGATTTTATTACTTCTTTTACAGTTTCAAAGTTTTGATTTTTATCAAATTCAAGAATAAGCGATTTATCACTTAAAATAATTTTTTGATTTGAGGGAACAAAAGATTTTTCAATTAAAAAATTGAAAAAATCTTTTTTTTGTTCTTTTGTTGTTTGATTTAAATAGTTTTCAATATAAAGAAAATACATTATTAATCCTCTAAAGGATAAACTCCATTTTCATCATGATTTTCAGTTCCTTTAATTGGAGGGTTGAATACACAAATTAATCTCATGTCTTCACTTCCACCATATAAGTTATGATCATCATGTTCATTTAGTGCATACATTACACCATCATAAATTTCATGAGTTTCACCTGTTTTTAAATCTTCAATTTTTCCATTTCCAGCTACACAATAAACAGCTTCTAAATGGTTTTGGTAGTGAATATGCGTTTTTGTATTTGCTTTAATGATTGTTTCATGAAAAGAAAATCCCATATTATCATCTTTTAAAAGCATTCTTCTACTTGTCCACTGACCCTCTTTAGCATGAACTTCTTTTTCAGTTCCTATAATATCTTTGTTTATATCTCTAATAATCATATATTAAAATTCCTCCGTTAATTTTTCTTTTTTGTCTACAACTAATTTTCCAATTGCAGTATCAAGACGATTAAGACCTTCTATCAATGTTTCTTCATCAATAATTAATGGTGGTAAAAATTTTATTACTTGATCTTCACTACCACAAGTTTCAACAATTAGATTCTCTTCAAATGCATATTTTGAAATCTCACCAGCAACAGAGTTGTCACCTTTAATTTCAAATCCATAAGCTAATCCTCTACCTCTAATTTCTACTTCAAAAGTATCTTTGTATTTTTCAGCAATTTTTTCTAAAGTATCTTTTAATAGTTTTTCTTTATATCTAACTGCATTTGATAAATCATCATTTTGCCAATAATGCTCAATTGCAACTTTTGCTGCAACGAAAGCTAAGTTATTTCCTCTAAATGTACCTGTATGCTCACCTGGTTTCCATTGGTCTAAATCTGGTTTTAGTAATACAATTGCCATTGGTAAACCACCACCAATTGATTTTGAAACAGTTACAATATCTGGATTTATTCCTGCAAATTCAAATGAGAAAAACTCACCAGTTCTTCCATTACCAACTTGAATATCATCAATAATTAATAAAATATCATACTCTCTACAAATAGATTCTAACTCTTGTAACCACTCTTTAGAAGCTACATTAATTCCACCTTCACCTTGAATAGTCTCAATTATTACAGCTGCTGGAATATCAAGTCCACTACTACTATCTTCTAGAAATTTTCTAAAAATAGCCATAGTATTCATATCACCAAAATAACCATCAAAAGGCATAAATGATACATTTGATCTACTAATATAACTTTCATCTCTGTAGTCATCATTTCCTGTTACTGATGATGAACCTTGAGTAAGCCCATGAAAACCATTTGTAAAAGAGACTACATTACTTCTTCCTTTTACTAATCTTGCAAGTTTTAGTGCAGTTTCAACTGCATTTGTTCCTGTAGGTCCTGTAAATTGAATTTTATAATCTAAGTTTCTTGGAACTAATATTGTGTCATTGAATGTTTGTAAGAACTCTTTTTTAGCGCTTGTTGCCATGTCTAAACCATGAACAACACCATCTTTTTGAATATATTCAATTAATGCTTTACTAATTAATTCGTTGTTATGTCCATAATTTAAAGTTCCAGCACCAGCAAAGAAATCAATATAATCTTCACCTTGTTCATTTGTTAAAATAGCTCCCTTTGATGTTTCAAATATTGTTGGGAAACTCCTAATATAACCTCTAACTTCTGACTCTAAATTTTCAAATATTCTCATTATTTTTTTCCTTTATTAAATGGGCCTATTTTAAATAGTACCTCTTTTTCATGACCTTCACTGAAATCTTCATTATCAAATAATACTGAAGTTTCAATATTTGCATCTAAGTTTTTCGCAAATTTTTCAAAAAATCTTTTTGATGACTCGTTATCTGGTGATATAGTTGTATGAATATACTCAACATCTTTACAAAATTCTCTATCAAGTATCTCTTGAAGTAATCTTTTAGCAACAGATTTACCTCTTGCTCTTTCATCAACTGCAACTTGCCAAATAAAAAGTACATTTTTTTCATTTGGTGCTAAATAACCAGATATAAATCCTATAGCATCATCATTGTCTAATGTTGCAACACTACAAGTATCTTTAAAGTATGTACTTTGTAGTAGATATAAGTATTCAGAATTTACATCTAGCGGTTTACATCTCTTAATTAAATTAAAGATATTTTTGCCGTCACTTTTTACCGGTTCTCTTAATTTAATTTCCGTTTCCATTCTTTATCCTTTTACATATTGAATGTAAAATAAAAACAAAATAAATGTTAATTATTTACATCTTGAGTGTAAATTTAGCATAATAAACTTATAGAAATATTAATTCAAAATGTTAAATTTAAACATTTTTTTGAAAAACTCAGTTTAAAATAGAAATTTTTCTTTAAGTATGTCTTGATATAATTCCTTATCATAAAATTATAGCATAATATTAAACAAGGATTACAAATGGGTAACTTTATAATGCCAGAAAATATAAATAATTATGAGGGCAAAGAAAGAAAAGTAGGTTGTGAACTTGAATTTTCAAATATAAATATGAATGAGATACTATCTTTACTAAAAGAAACATATTCATTAAAAGAAAAAAAAATAAACAGTTTTTTTTATAAATTGGAATCAGAATATGGTGATTTTGTTTTAGAACTTGATTTTGAACTTCTAACAAAACAGAAGATAAAAACAAATGCAATAGATTTTTTTGAAAAAGTGGGAATACAAATAGATGAAAAAAAACTTGATGAAGTTGAGAATATTTTAGGAACAATATCTAAAGATTTAGTTCCTTATGAAATAAGTACTCCTCCAATACCTTTGAGTAAAATGCAATTAGTTGATGATTTAAGTGCAAAACTAACAAATGCAGGTGCTCATGGAACTAAAAAAAGAGTCTATAATGCTTTTGGTTTACATATAAATGTAGAATTAGTTTCTTTAAAAGTAAAATCAATTTTAAATTATTTAAGAGCATATGTTATATTACAAGATTTTTTAAACAAAGATGCAAAGGTTGATATTGCAAGAAAAATCACTCCATATATAGATAATTTTCCAAAAGAGTATATTTTAAAGATTTTAAATAGTAAATATGATCCAAATATGGATGATTTAATTGATGATTATTTATATTTTAATCCAACACGAAATAGATCTTTAGATATGTTGCCAGTTTTTGCATATATTGATGAAAAAAGAGTTAGAGAAAAGCTACCAAAAGAAAAAATCAAACCAAGACCTGCATTTCATTATCGTTTGTCAAACTCTCTTATTGGTGAAGAAAATTGGAAAATATCAGATGAGTGGAATAGATGGGTGTTTGTAGAAAGCCTTGCAAATAATGAAAAAAATTTAAAACTACTAAGTACTGAATATATTGAGTATTTAAATAAAACAATAAATTTAAATAGATGGGATGAAAGAGTGGGAAAATGGCTAAAAAACCATTAATTGGTATATGCTTACCTAATAAAGGCAACTTTTTTGCAGAGTTGTTTATTAGATTTAATCTATATTTATCTGGAGCTAGAAGTGTAAGTTTAAGAGCTAATAATCACATATCAAAAGATAAAATTGATGGTATGATATTAAGTGGTGGAAGTGATATAAATCCTGTTTTATATGGTGGAAGAAAAGATGCACATAACACAAAACTAGATAAAAAAAGAGATGCTTTTGAACTTGATATGATTTCATATTCGGTAAAAAGAAAAATACCAATTTTTGGAATATGTCGTGGAGCACAACTTTTGAACATATTTTTTGAGGGAGATTTATATCCAACAATATTAGATTTTGATGAATATATAATCCATCAAAACTCTATATTTCCTATAAAAGATGTATATGTTAAAAAAAAGAGTAAACTTTTTGATATTTTAAAAAAAGATAAAATCAAAGCAAATAGTATTCATAATCAAGCAATAAATAAAGTAGGGGAGTCTTTAAAAGTTACTGCTGAACATGAGGGATTAATTCAAGCAATAGAAAAAAGAAATTATCCTTTTATGCTTGCTGTACAATGGCATCCTGAATATCTTTTTTATATAAAAGAACACAGAGAACTCTTTAATGATTTTGTTAAAGCTTGTAATGAAAAGAAAAATTAAAAGTTTTGTGCGAATTTTATAGTAGAAACTACTCTCCATTTAAAACAGAAAGAACTGTTGATCTGCTAGTTTTTAGTTCTTTTGTTATTTTAGTAATATTAATATCTCCATTTTGTGTGTAGTACTCTTCATCATCTAACATTTTTAATATCATATCTTTTTTTTCTAGTATTTCTTTGGATGTTTGTTTTGTCTTAAAAGTAAACTCTTCTTCACTCATATAAAGAAGAGCCTCTAAATCTTTTTTTATAGTAGCAATAGTAACTTTTAGCTCTTTTGCTAACTCTTTTGGATTATCAATTCCTCTATTTAATAGTTCACGTAAAGCTATTCTTCTAGTTTTAATTTTACGTCTACGATGATATGAAATTTTCACTATTATTTCTTTATGACTTCTTGTTTATATAAACTTTGAAGACAATTCATTTAAAATTTTAGTTGATTCTAAAGAATCGCCATTATATTTTATAAGTTTAATACCCTCACTAGTGAATGATCTTGCTGTGTTTTTACAAGCTTTTTCTACTACTATATAATCACACTCTTTTAAAACTCTTCCCATTTTATTGTGTTGTTCAATATGCTCAGCATCATCATGTGAATGATCACATGCATGATCAGCTTCTGGATTAGTATGGTCTATATCATTTCTTGGGTTTTGTTTTATTTCATCTAACTTAAATGATTTAAACATTCCTGAACCAGTCATTGTGTATACAGCAAACTTTGGAGTATGCCCTGCATTTGGGAAAAAGTTTAAATTATCATCTTTTACTGGTATTGCTATTTTCATTTTTTTTCCTTGAATTTTTATTTTTACTATTTTATCGCTGTATTTTTATACAAGCATTAACTTTTTAATAAAGTATAATTTTTTATACTCTTTAGAAATAAATTTAAAATTTAACTCTTTGTGTACAAATTTTTGCTTAATAATCTAAGAGTTTTCATATTTAACATATTTATTCTCTTTTTCAAAATAAATTTTGTAAAGAGTTAGGAATTTTTTTAATGCTAAATTAATCAAATCTAAAATATCAACTATTAATAAAGAACTAAAACTATCAAGAAAAACTAAATCGCCATTTATATATCTATAAATATATATTTTTGCATCAATATTAGAGTTGTCATATAATACTAGTGAGTATTCAGGCATTAGTCTAACATCTTTTATTAGCTCTTTTATCATAGTAAAATCAAAAATTTTACCTTCATTTGTATTTGGTATTAAGTACAAGTTTTTTTCTATAAAGTCAAACTTTTTACCACTAAACTCTTCAACAATATAGTAATTTTTTAGAAAAGATATATTATGTGTTTCTGTACTACCATCAATAAGTTCAATATCTATTCTTTTGGTATTGTCAATTATCTCTACAATTTCACTATCGTGTATCTCATTTTTTATATCAACTTCATTTAAATTATCTTCATCTTCTGGAATAATTTTTAGTGATAAATTTTTTGTACTTATAAAATCTTCTAATTTCTTGTAAAAATCAATATATTTTATGACACTGTTTTCATCATTTTTAACTATCTTTAATGAACCATTATTTAATAAAAAATTATAAATTTTTTTAGAATCATCAAAACCTTCATTTAAAATCAATCTCAAGATAGTATATTGTGAGTTTAAAAAAACTTTATTTATATTGTGTTCTTCATAAGCTTTTTTAAAATATTTTAATAGAAAATTTCTATATGTAAAAACTGAAATATCAATATCTAACTCTTTTTTAATTTTAGTAACTTGCTGTTTTAAACTATTGTTTGATTTTAGATACATCATGATTTTATCTTTATTTGTTAATAAAATCCTATCTCTATCTTTTAAAAAATCAATTTCTTCTTGATTTAAAAAATCACATAAATTATAAATTTCTTTTTCCATCTAAAAGCCTTTATTATAAATAAAACTATTTTAAAACAAATAATGATATTATTTTAACAAAATAAAACAAAAAATAAAATAAATAAAAGATATTTTAATATGATAATATTTGTTTTTATTTGATTTTATTTTTTGAAGATTTGATTATTCTTGATTTATTGTTACTGACCAGTTTTTGTATTTTGGATTTGTTCTTATATCATCAATCTCTTTTTGATTTAGGTTTAGGTATTTCATAGCTTTGCCATCCCAAACAATACAAGGATAAGTTTTCTTTTTAAATATTGATTTAATTTTTTCTAACATAATTACTCCTATTGGTAGATTTTATAAATTAGTGACTTGTATATTACTTATATTCTTTAAACTATTGATTAATAAAGTATTATTTAAAGTTTTGAGACATTAAAAAAATTAGTGTCAATAAATTTGGTATTAAGATTTGATAAGTTTAGAAAGTATTTTAAGTGTTGATTTATTATTTAAAAGTAGATGGTACCTGTGGAGGGACTCGAACCCTCAAGACTTAAGTCATCGGATTTTGAATCCGACGTGTTTACCAGTTTCACCACACAGGCTTGATACATTAAAAAAAGCCTATCCAAATAAATGGATAGACTTTTAAACGATGCGATAACTATTTATTAGCTACTGCTTCTTTTAAAGCTTTACCAACTTTAAATTTTGCAACTGTAGTAGCAGGTACTGTTACAGTTCTATCTGTTCCTGGAACTTTTGCTGTTCTTTCAGCTCTGTCTGAAGTTGAGAATGTTCCAAAACCAATGAAACTTACTGTATCTCTTTTAACTAAAGTCTCTGTAATAGTATCTAATACTGCGTCAACAGAATTTTTTGCGTCTTTTTTTGATAAACCAGCTTTTGCAGCTACTGCATCGATAAATTCAGCCTTGTTCATAGAAGAACTCCTTGTATAAATTAAAATGTTATCAAACTTTATAGTATTTAACCTTTAAAAAAGCTAAAAGTATGCGTATATTGGGCTTTTATAGATAATATTTTAGAAAAATTTAATATTTTACTGGTAAGATGACCTAATACTTAGCAATCTACAACTATTTTCCATGATAGCAATTTTCCTTACAAGTTCATTTATATCTCTATCATATATATACATACCAACGCCTTTTATTATCATTACATTTGTGTGCGATTCTTTTAAATATTTTGTAATTTCAAGTGCGTTTCTATCATACCATGAATCATAATTGCCTGGATTAATTATAGGAACTTCACCAAAAGTTGTTTTCCCAAAGTAGTCATCAAAAACAATTAAGTCATGATCTAATGTATATGCTGTTGTAAAAATTGGTACTCCAAAAGCAATATATTTTGCTTCATGTATATTATTGTATATAGTTGCATGAATATGTGATTCTATACTTGCAATATTCCATCTATAATCTTGCTTAGTTGTACTTAAATGACAAAATGAATTTTCGCTCATCTCATCAAAAATTGCATCTGATGTATTTATTATAAATGAGTTGTGATCAACTTTTGCAGATATAGCCCCATGGTATATCCCAAAAAAATTTTTCCTAAACATTGTTAGGGATAAATTACTTAATAATTTTACTATCTTTGTATTAATCATTTTAAAATGCCTTAAATCAAAATTTAGGTATTATATATAAAATTTAATAAGGACCTTTTTAATATGGATATTCCACATGTTCCCGTCTTATATCAAGAGACCTTAGAAGCTTTTGCTGATATTGAAGATGGATATATAATTGATTGTACAACAGGCTATGCTGGACACAGCTTAGGAATAATTTCTCAAAATGAAAATATAAAATTAATATGTAATGACCAAGATGATGAAGCTTTGGCTTTTTCAAAAAATAGATTAAAAGATTATGGAAATAGAGTTATTTTCAATAAAGGTAACTTTGAACATGTTTTAGACAAGTTTAAAGATTATAATATAAAAGGTATTTTAGCTGATATTGGTGTCTCTTCTTTGCAACTTGATAAACTTCAAAGAGGTTTTGGTTTTGAAAGTGATACTTTAGATATGAGAATGGATCAAACACAAGAATTAGATGCAAATATCGTTGTAAATAGCTACTCTCAAGTAGAATTAGAAAATATATTTAAAGAGTATGGGGAAGTAAGAGAGTATAAAAAAGTTGCTTCATTAATAGTAAATAACAGACCTTTTAGTTCAGCAAAAGAGCTTGCAGAGTTTTTATATAAAAATATGCATAAAGGAAAAATTCATCCAGCAACACTTCCTTTTCAAGGAATAAGAATAGAAGTTAATGATGAATTAGGAGTTTTAAAAAGATTATTTGAATCAATTGAGTTAATAAAACCAAAAAATTGTATCATTGCAATAATCTCTTTTCACTCACTAGAAGATAGAATTGTAAAAAATTATTTTAAAAAATGGACAAAATCTTGTGTATGCCCACCAGAAGCTTTTAGATGTACTTGTGGAAATGATAATGCTTTAGGTAAGATTCTTACTAAAAAACCAATCACTCCAACAAAAGCAGAAATAAAGCAAAACCCAAGAAGCAGAAGTTCAAAATTAAGGATTTTTAAATTTGATTAGGCTTAATGCTAGAAATTCATTAATTATTGCTTTTAGTTTATTAGCTATAGCTTTGTTATTGTATATTCCAAAGATTTATCTAACAAATAATATATATTATGTAAGTAAAGATGTAAATAAACTTTATGCACATTATATATCTTTAAAAGAAGAAAATCGATTTCTAGCACAACAACTTGAAGATATGAAGTTTAAAAATCAAATTGTTGATTCCCTTATAATAAAATCACTAGAAGAGAAAAAATGATACAAAATTTGATAGAGTTTGCATTAAGAAAACCAGTGCTAAATCATATGTTATTGGTTTTTTTACTTGTCATATCAATTTTTTCATATAATAACATTCCAAAAGAGATTTTTCCTCCCTCATCACTTGATGCAGTTTCTATAACTGGCTCGTATAGTGGAGCTAGTTCTGACTTACTTGATAAAATCGCTGTTGAAGATATTGAAGATGAACTTTTAGGTCTTAGTGAAGCAAAAAAAATTACTTCTGTTATTAAAAATGGTTTTTTTACTATAAAAGTTGATTTAAAAGATGGAGAAGATCCAAATTTAGTTGTTGATGATGTAAAAGATATTATTGCGCAAGTTAAAACAAATCTTCCAACAGATATGGATGAACCAACTGTTAAAACGATTGAACATACTTTTCCTTTAATTACAGTCTCTTTATACTCAAAGGATGGTTCAAAAAATAAAAATCAATTACTAGAAATAGCAGATGATGTAAAATCAACGATTATGCAACTAAAAGATTTATCTGAAGTTACTGTATTTAGTAAAACAGATAAAGAGTTACTTATTAGTTTTGATGAAAATAAAATTGAAGCATTGGGCTTAAATAAAGTAGAAGTAATAAATGCTGTACAAAAAATAAGCTCTATTTTTCCAGTTGGGATTATAAAAGATACTTCAAGACACTATTATCTAAGTACTTTCAATGGTCAAAAAGATATTGAAAATATAAAAAATACTATTTTAAAAGTAAGCAATAAAAAATTATATTTAAAAGATATTGCAAATGTTGAGTTTCAACTTGCAGACGTAGATGATATATCACATTTTAATGCCAAAAGAAATGTTGCAATAGGAATAAATAAAGGTTTTGAGGGTGACTCAATTGAATTAGTAAAAAAAATAAAGCAAATTACTAAAGATTATGAAGAAGTTTACTCTGATATTGAGTTTGATACTTACATTGATACTTCTATTTGGATTAAAAATAGACTTAATACTGTAGTTTCTAATATACTGTTTGGCTTGATTTTGCTTTTTATTGCTTTACTTTTATTTATTAATGTAAGAATTGCAATAGTTATTGCAATTGGTATTCCAACTTCTTTTATGATTGCTTTAATTGGAGCAGATTACTTAGGTTATAGCTTAAATATGCTTTCACTTTTAGGAGCTTTAATTGCCCTTGGAATGCTAGTAGATGAAGCAATTGTTGTTGCAGAAAATATATATAGACATATGGAAATGGGTAAAGATAGATTTACTGCTGCACGAGATGGAGCTTTAGAGATGTTTCCTGCTGTTTTAACTGCAACTGCAACTACAATTTTTGCATTTTTACCTATACTTATTATGAGTGGAGAAACGGGAAAATTTATGCAAATACTTCCTATTATGATAACAATACTATTATTGTCTTCTTTACTTGAAGCATTTTTCTTTTTGCCATTGCACTCAATGCAGATTTTAAAAGTAAGTAATGAAAATAGAAGATCACATAAAGTGTGGGATTTTAATAAAAAATTATATGCAAAAGTTTTAGATTTTTTATTAAAAGGTAAATATCTTACTTTAGTTATTATGATAAGTGTAATATTTTCAATAACATTTATTTTATTTAAAAGTTTAAAATTCCAGTTTATGCCATCATTTGATACTACACAAGTATATATAAGTGGTTCAGTAGGTGTGGGAAATAAAATTGAACAAACAGAAAAATCTGTTTTAAAAATAGAGAAGTTATTACTTAATAGTATAGATTTTGATACAGAAGTAAGTTCTATTAGTTCTGTTATTGGAATGAAACTTGATGGAAAAAATCAACCTCAAAATGAGGAGTTTTATTTTCAACTTTTTGTAAACTTAAATGAAAGAGCACCACAAAACTTTTTTGATAAGTATATAAATCCATATTTATCACCAAAATATGATGACTCAAATATGATTAGACAATCAAGCGCACAAGAATTGGAAAAAAAGATTAAAAGTATAATAGATAAAAATATTGATACTTCAAAGTTTGATGAGTTAAAAATCTTTACTCCAAAAGCAGGTATTGTTAAAAATGATATTGAAATAGCAGTATCAGGAGAAAATAAAAAAGTACATGAAGCAGTTGATAAGTTAAAAAAGAAGCTATCTTCAATAAATGGAGTTTCAAATATAGCAGATGATGCACTTTTGGGAAATTTTGAATTAAAATTTAAGGTAAATAGATATGGACAGCAAATAGGAGTTGATGAAGAGACTATTCTTAATCAATTAAGACCTTTTTACTCAAAAGCTGCTTATTCAAAAATGTTTGATAAAAAAGGTATTGTTGAAGTTGTCTTTGAAAGTAAAAATAAAGATTTATTAACAAGTTTAGATAGTTTTGAAATAGTATTAAATGATGGAAAGAGGGTACTTTTAAAAGATGTGGCTACTTTTGTGAAAATACCTGCATACTCTCAAATATTTAAAGAAAATAATGAAAGAATTACAAGTGTAACAGCTTCTATTACTGATACTACATCTTCTGATGTATATGAAGAGTTAACACCTGTTTTAAATAGTTTAAAAGGTGTAGTAAAACTAGATATAAAAGGTGAACAAGAAGAGAATTCAAAGGTTCAAAAAGAGATGGCAGAAGCTGCTTTAATAGCGATTATTCTTATTTTTATAGCTCTTGTTTGGATGTTTGATTCTATGGTTAAACCACTAATAATTATAAGTACTATTCCACTTTCTATTTTAGGTGTATTAGTAGGGCATGTAATAATGGGAATAAACCTTACAATGCCAGGACTTATAGGTATAGTAGGACTTGCAGGAGTTATTGTAAATGATGGTATTATTATGATGGATTTTATTAAAAAAGCAAAAACATTAAAACAAATGGAAGAACAAGCTTTATTAAGATTAAGACCAATTTTACTTACTTCAATTACAACAGTTTTAGGTTTGAGTTCTCTTATTTTCTTTGCTTCAGGACAAGCTTTAATTCTTCAACCTATGGCTATTGCATTAGGCTTTGGTATTTTATGGGCAACTATTTTAAATCTATATTATGTTCCAATGGTGTATAGATTGATTTATTTAAGAAAGTGTGAGGAGTAGTTATATTTAAGATAAATTTTAGAGTTTTTTTATTTTTCATCTAAAATAATAATACCCTCAACTTTATCTAAAACAGTATTTGTATCATCGTAAGTTTCTAATTCTTTTCCAAACTCTAAACTACTAATTATATTTTTCCCAATTATATTTCTTCCTTTTTTATTTAAAAAAACTCTTGTTTTGACTCCCCAAACATTATGCATAACCAAAGGTTCACCTTTTATATTTCCAATATAAAGCATAATATGTCCTTTTAGATATATTAAACTTTTAAAGGCTTTAGCATTTTTTAAAATAAACTCTTTTTTCTTTTTATTTGTAAAGTTTTTTATTTTGTAGTATTTGCCATTTTTGATTTGTTGTTTTGAATTTCTATCAAGATATATTCCAAAACTTGAGAAAAAATCTTGAGTAAAGCTTGAACAATCTCTAAATCCTAAAATACCACCCCAACCATACTGCTCTTTTATAAGTTCTTGTGCAATTTTTGTAAGATTTTTATTATTAAATTTCAAAGGTTTTAAAGAGATGTTTTCTTTGTTGATATTAACAGTTTTAATAAATGCTTTTTGATTTGATTTTTTTGCTGCAATAAAGAATTTATCTTTTTCATATGGAAAAATAGTTCCTAATTGTATATTTTCTATAAAATAGTTTTTATAGATATTAAATTTATCTTTTACTGCAACTGCATAAGTATTTGTTTTAAATTTTTTTATAAACTCTTCATCAACAAAAGCAATATCTCTTATATCTATCCAACCATAAAAAGAAGAGGTTTTTATAAAAGCCCATGCTTTATCTTTTGATAAGTGAGATACTAATATAGGTGTGTTAATTTTAATAGAAGAGTTTTGATTATAATCAAAAGGAAAACCTTCTCCTGCATTATATGGATTATAAAACATCATTTGTTTTGTTGGTAATACTTTGATATTACTATTTTTAATTGTAATTGCTTTTTGAAGCTTTGATTTAAACTCTTTAAAGTTAGAGTTTTGTATTTGTTTATCAAACCACTGTTTTGATGCTTTTGAAAAATTTTGTAAATAGATATCTTTTTTTTTGTATAAAAAACCCCAAGACGCAGCTCTTTTGCTTATTTTAATAGTAGGATTATTCCATACTTCAAAATACTTATCATAAAATCTTTCATTATATGTATTTTGATTTTTAAATTCAAAAGATTCATTTTGTAAATACTGTTTTGGATTTTGAGAGTAAGTTTTAAGATCTTGGATTTGTATATTTTTATTTGAACAAGCTGTAAAAAATGTGATTATAATAAATAGAAAAAAAGTAGGTTTTAATATTTTACTCATGCAGTTACAATCTCCTAATATAATTTAGCAGATTGTAACACAAGCTATGTTTTTAAAAGTTGAATTTTCTTTTTAACTTAAAGAAATAGACTATTGTTTTATATTGAATAAACATAAAAGGTATCATTAATACAAAATAAGCAACTGAGTATTTTGTAACTACATCATTAAAAGTTAATCCGAAGTTTATAAAAAACATTCCAAAAACAAAAAAAGCAACTCCTGGACAAATTAGTGCAAAAGATACAGGTGAACGGTCTTCACTTTCAATATATTTTTCAAAATATCCAATTTGTTTCATTACTTTATAACCTAAAAGACCAAATATAATTTGTAGTGATACAATTACAGATGTTAGTGTAAATAGTGATGATTTAGCAAGTGGTGCATTAAAGTGATGGTCTAATCCAAAGCTAATTCTAATCATAGCAATTCCAAGAAGTGTTAAAATTGGTAATATTATCCAAAGTGATGGAGATGCTTCAAGTGAAATTCCTTGTTCAAACATATTTTTAAAACCCATTGTTAATTTTATTATTAACAACAATATTGAAATTGCTGCAAAAAATAGTGAACCAAAAATACCAATTGCATTTATTGTAAGATTACTACTCATAGCTCCAGGTGCTGCATAACCTACAGATACCATTGCAAAAGCAAAAATAGAAATCATTTGTGACAAGTTATTATTTTTTGTAAAGTCAAAATCTCCTGTTGTGATAATTCTACTAAAATAATCAATAAAGATTTTCAATGCAAAATATCCTGCAACTGTAAAGCCAATTAATGCAAAAGGAAACATATATTCAACAATACTCCATAAGTTTGGTACAAATACAGCTCCTAAAACAAAGCAAACATTAATAGTCATTGCGTATGTTAATGGAATAGTCATTAAAGAAACTTCACCATTTGATGAAATTAAACTTTTATATTTATCTGTTTTTTTAAACTCTAAAAACTGTTTTGTATTCCAAATTAAAAATTTAAAGTGAAAAAAAGCAAAAACTATGATAAATACCAAAGAAAAAGCTATAACAAAAGATAACCATGAACCTTCCATAAGTTTTGGAAAAATTTGTTCAAATATAGGCATTGGAGTCTCTTTATGTGGTACTAAAAACATTAAATACATAAAAAATGATACAGATAATCCGCCTGCTCCAAGTGCACCCAGAAAACACATAGGTGTAAATTTTTCCCTTAAGCTCATATAAGAACTCCTTATAATTGATTTTTAATATATTAGTAAAACTAATATTAAAAATCGATAAAATTTAATATTTGTTTTTCTTATAATTTATTTTCATGATTTTACTTATTAAGTATTTTATTGCTAATATTTGATTATGTTTAAAATTTCTATAGATAAAAATTTATTTGAAGATATATTATTAAAAAAAGATAAAATACTAAAAAAAGATGCATCAAAATATTGGAAAAAAGAGTTAATAGAACCTATAATTAAAGATGATAAGATATCTTATACTATTAAGCAAGTTGATAAACTTATATTAACTAATGGCTTAGGTGAAGATAAACCCTCAATAGTAATAGAGTGCAAAAAAGTTGATTATAGTACAAAATCTAATCAGTTTGAATTTAACTTAGGTAAAATCTATGAACAAAAAAATATCGAAATTGAAGAGGATTATAAAGATACTTTAATTGAACAACTATTAAAAGAAAAAGCTATTTTAGAAGAGAGTATAAATAAAGATGCTTTAACAAAAACATATAATATAAAAAAAATGCAAGAAGACTTATCAAAATTTCAAGAACAAGAAAACTCATATTTATTAAATGCAGTTTTAATAAATATAGATAAATTTAAAAATATAAATAAAACTTTTGGATATGAGTATGCAAATAAAGTATTAGAGTACTTAGGTACAAAACTTTTAAATTATGCAACTATTTTAAATGGTGAAGTATATAGATATGATTCAAAAGAGTTCTTAATACTTTGTTTTTGTAAAAAAGAGTTTTTACTAGAAAATCTTAAGTCTTTACAAGCTGAAATAAAATTTCAAAGAGTTTTTCATCCAAATAGACCTATTGATGTAACTGTAAGTATGGGAGTTTCATTTTTTGATAACTGTTTAGATAAGAATGAGTTTATTCAAAAAGCAAAAGAGGGTGTTATTTTAGCAAAAAATAAAGGAAGAGATAGAATCGAATTTATAAGATAATAGCAAAAGCTACTATCTTACAAAAAGAATTATTTTATGATATGATTAGCTAACGCTTCAATATCAGCATCACTTAAAGAAGCTACTTGACCTTTCATTAGACCTTTCATTGGTCCTCCATAAGATCCATCTTTGTAACCTTTCATTGCTGCAATAAAATCTGCTTTAGACATATCTTTAATTATCTTACTTTTACCTAAAGCTACTTTTTCACCATTTGCCCCATGGCAAGTTGCACACTTTTTATATAGTGCTGCTCCATCAGAAGCAAATAATGCACATGCGAAAAGCGAAGTTGCAATCAAAATTTTTTTCATTTTTACAATCCTTTTTTGTTTTATTAGGTATTTTATATAAACTATTCTTTTAAAGCTTTGATTTATATCAAAAATTAAACCAAATTTAAGAATAAGAGCTTATTTTATACTCATTTAAATATTATTTATAATATTTTGTTTTAATATCTCTTTATTTATCTTATTTTTATCACTTGGAACTAATGGTAATGATTTATTATAAATAATTTTACTAGGTATCATATATGATGCTAGATGATTTTTTAACTCAAATAAGATTTCATTTACAGGAATTTCATTTTTACTTGAATAAACCAATACAATCTCTTCTTCAATCTCTTGATTTTGTATAGAAAAAACTGCACACTGTTCAATTTGAGGAATATTTTTTGATACAACTGATTCTATTTCATATGGGCTTACTCTAAAACCTCTTGTTTTTATCATATCATCTCGTCTTGAGACAAAGTATAAGTAACCTTCCTCATCTTTATATACATAATCACCACTTGCAACAACAATCTCATCACAAAGTTGTCCCTCAAGGTTGATTACATTTTTTAAGATATCAATAGATTCAAATCTCTCTTTTGTCTCAACAGGAGCATTCCAGTATCCTTTATAAATATATCCACCTCTATGTATAAGCTCTCCTATCTCCCTTGGTTTACACTCATATCCTTCTTCATTTATAACATATAGCTCAACATCTGGAATTGCTTTTCCTATTGAATCTGGTCGAATCCAAATTTGTGATGGTTTTAAATAAGTTGATCTAAAAGCTTCTGTTAATCCATGCATCGAATAAAATTTTGCATCTGGAAAGTACTTATCTAAATCTTTTAACATCTTAGCAGTTACATTTCCTCCTGATGAAGTTATAACTCTAATATTTGAAAGTAATTCTGCACTTGGAAGTTTGTATTCATCTTCATCAAACATTTGGGTTATATTTATTGGCATTAAAGGTAGTACTGTAACTTTATCTTTTATTATATGATTGAAAAAATCACCCGCTAAAATAAATCTATGCAGTGCTAGAGTAGCTCTTTTATATAAAGAACAAAAGATTTGATTTAATCCATAATCAAGATTAAAAATAAGAGTTCCAGAGATTACATCTTCTTCTTTTAATTTTAGATATTGAGATACAACTCTTGCTGAGTCTATTAAATTTCTATGAGAAATTACTATACCTTTTGGTTTTCCAGTAAGTCCAAAAGAGTAAGTAATTACTGCATTATCATGTCCATTTACATCACAAGTATAAGGTTTGTTATAATATTTATAAATCTCTTCAAATGAAGCTAAATTGTGCTCAGTTCTTTCATAAGAGATGATTTGTCCATCAAAGTTACTCTCTTGAATCTTTTCAATTTTTACTTTATCTGTAATAATACATTTTATATCACAATCATCTATTATATATTCAACTTGTTCAGGTTGAAGAAGTCTAGTTAATGGAACTAGAATATAATCAGTTGAAAGAATTGCAAGTATTGCTATTACTTGATCAATGGATTTTGTTGAATAAATACCAATTCTACTATCTTTTGGTAGGTCAAGCTCTTTTAGATAAAATGCTACTTGATTTACTCTTTTAAATAACTCTTCGTAAGTTATTTTTTTATCATTATGTACTAATGCAATTTTATCCTTATGAGAAGTATTTGCATCTTCTAAAAGTGTTCTTATACAATTTATAGACATTTTATCTCCTTATTTTTGTGTTATACCTAAAGTCCAAATTTCATAATTGCTATCTAATACAATATTTGGCTTTATTTGTGAATTTAAGATTTTTTTATAAAAAAATCCTACAATATCTTCAACCTCTTCATCTTTTAAAACTTTTGTAATACCACCTGTTAGTACGATTGATTTTAGTAGGTTTAGTTTTAGATGAATATATTGAGGATGGGCTTCTGAAACTTTATATAAAACTAAAAATATTGCTAATTTCATTAATACTTTTATAGCTTTATCACTTTGTTCTTCAAAAATATTTTCTGTAACATTCATATTGGCTAATAGTTCGTAAACAAACTCGTTGTTTTTTGCTGCAAATATTAAAGACTCTTTTGATTTAAAAACACCTAATTTTTTAAATACTAATCTGTCATATTCGTTATTTTTTATCATATTGTCATTTACTAAAGTAGTACTATAATGAATATCTGTTGTCGCACCTCCAATATCAACTAAAATAAAAGGATCTGCAACTTTTAACATATTATTTATAAGGGGTAAAGTTTTATTTACAATATATGGAGTTGGATAGATTTGATTTGATGTAATATCATATAAATGTTTGATATCCTCTTTTCCCATAATATCAGCTTGATAAAGGTTTGTTAAATACTCTTTTAATTCATCTTCATTTACTTGAAGTTTATTATTAATAATATTTGGCAAAACAACCAAGTTTTCAATTTTTTTAGATAATTCTTCACTGTCATTTTTATTTCCTACATAGACAATATTAGAGTAGCTTATTTGTTCTAAATAGTTAAATAACTCTTCATCAAAAAGCTTGCTAACACTATCAATACCACCTGCTATTATAACTACATCAATTAAATCACTAGGAATTGAAGTTGTTTTTATATCTTGATATAAAACTGTATCTATTATATTAATACCAGAATTAAATGCAATATTTGTAGCAAACTTCAATGAAAATGAATTACTTGTACCAATAATAAGTGTACTTAAACCACCATTTGCAGAAGAACAAATGTAAATATCCTCTTTTTTATATTTTTCTAAAATTTCATTACATTTATACTTTAAATCATCAAATATATCTTTGTTGAAATCTCTAAAGTGTTGTTGTAAGTTTTCATTATCACTAACTTTAAAATAGGTACTTCCTATATCTATTAATAACTTATTTTTCATTGCATAATCCCTATATCATGTATAATATCGTTTACTATTGATGTAGCATCTTTATTTAAATTGCATTTTGATTTTTCATATTCAAAACACTTATCACTAATAGGAAGATTACCTCTTTTTATAATTCTTATGTTTTTATCTTTATCTCTTACTGTTACTACTTCGTTGTTATTTATAATATGAGGAGAGAAGGGTACATCTATTGTTCCATTTTTGATTGAATTAAAAACTTTTCTCCATAAAGTATCAGCACTATCATTGAAAACAGCTTCCATTATACTTTTTACTTCTTGTGTTAAAATCTCTTCTTCTTGTTCATTTACAATATTTGGTAAACCTTGCAGTATTCTAAGTGTATATTGTGTATTTGCAACAGTTTTTGCATTTGCTTCTTTTGTAGGAATACCAAAAGCTTCATCCCTTGTTTTTGTGATGATTTTATCTGCTTTTACTAAAGCTGCAATTACAGTTGATGTATTTATAAGTGACTCTGAATAATCTTTGTTTGATGGAAATGCTCCCATCCATTGATGATATACAAGGTTGATTTGTGCATCTTCACAATCAATTTCTTTTGCATAATATTTAGCCATTTTTTTCAAAACAGCACTTGTTACAATATCTTGATTTACTGAACCTGTTTGAGAAAAAGAGACTGAAAATGATTTAACACCTTCTTCTAAAGATAATAACATCTCTAAAAGTTGAATAACAATAGTAATACATGGTGGAACTAAAGTTGCTGTTAAAGGACCAAAAGATTCTCTATTTATTGGTTCATTTAGTTTTGAGTAGTTTGCACATACTCTTTCTACATATTTCCAATATAAAAAAGCTTTGTCTAAAGGAAAGTTTTTTGAATAAGGTAAAAGGTAAGTAATTGGACCACCCTCAATCTCAAAAATTCCTGAAGCAATAGCTGTCTCAATTAACAACCTTGCATCTGGTGTTCCATGTCTTAAACTAACTGGTTTATCAAAATGAGTAATCATTTTTCTTGTAGTTCTATATCCATGATTTACAAGGGGATAGCCATTTAGCATATCAACTTCATTCTCTTCACTTAATCTTAACATTTTTTTTGCCATTGCATAGTCATTAAGTCTTGTATTTGAATCAATTGTTAAAGGTAAAACATCAACATTTGCTTTAACAAAAAATTCATTTAATGCAAACTGTTTTTCATAAGTTGGAAAACCACCTCTTGGTTGTACTAGCATTTTATTTTTATTTTTAAAGTTGTGGGAAATAAATAGATTTTTGCTAGCATTTTTTACAAACTCTTCAATCTCTTGAAAATCAAAGCTGTCTGCATACTCGTTTTGAACTATTATTTCTCTCTCTTCTTGCAGTAAACTCATCTATTTGCCTTAATATATTTTTCTAATTCATCTAAGCCTGTATTTAAATCAACTTGGTGAAAAACTAAATCAAATCCATAATCTTTAAACTTTGGCACAATCTCTTGTGTTGTTTTCTCTCCAACTGCTAAGTTTCCACCTAGCATAAAAACAACATCTTTTAATTGCTTATATTTGGATTTTAGAATATTTAGTTCTCTACACCAACCCTCAGCTTCACCATTTAGTGATGAGATTAGTAATATATTAGCATCTGTTTCTATAACTGCATCTATAAACTCTTCAAGATAAGTATTAACTCCCAAATTAAATACTTCAAAACCTCTTGCTTGTAGTGATATTTCAATAAGTCTGTTTGCTACTACATGAATATCATTGCCTACTACTCCTGTTACTACTTTCATATATAAACCTATTCTTTTTTTTCATGTGTAATTATTATTATAAGAAAATATATTAGCTTATTTTTGGTAAATTTAAGATAAGTAAAATATAATGAATATATTAAGTTATTTAAGGAGTTTTTTTTATGTATTTATTTGGTTTTGGTTCTTTAATAAATATAAAAAGTGCACAAAAATCGTTTAAAAGAGTTTTAAAACAAGAAGATTTAATACCTGTAACTGCTAAAGGTGTAAAGAAAGTTTGGAACTCAATAGAGTTTATTGATTTTGAAGATAAAGCAAATGTAAATGGGGTTTTTTTAAATCTTGAGATAGATGAAAGTTCAAGTGCAAATGGGGTTGTTGTAAAAGTAAGTGATGAAGAGTTTGAGCTATTAAAATTAAGAGAGAAAAACTACTCTAGTGTTATTATAAAAAAACAGAATATTATAGGCTGCAATTTAGATGATGATGTTATTGCTTTTATGACTACAAATGAGAGTAAAATAGCAAAACAAGGAGATGAAAACTGTTATATTCCTTCAAGATATTTGGATTTGTTAACAGAAAGTTTTAAGTTTTATGATGATGCTTTTGTAGAAAAGTATAAAGAAGAAACATTAAAAGATTTCCCTTTTGAACTAAAAGAGGGCAGTTATAAATTTTCTGATCCATTGCAAAATAAATTGGCAAAAGAAGGTGTGAATGAATCAAAATAATTGTGATATTATTACTTCACAACTTTGTAAAACAAATAGAAAAACAAAAAATGATGATATTGTTTTAAAGCAAGATAATATAATAGATATTACTTATATTCATAGTGATACTTTAGAGTCATTTGAATCAAGTATTTATTCTATATGTGGAAACTCTTCAAGTTTTTATAGCTTTAGAAAAAAAATATCTTCATA
Organism: Malaciobacter canalis; assembly: GCF_008000835.1. Classification (GTDB taxonomy): domain Bacteria; phylum Campylobacterota; class Campylobacteria; order Campylobacterales; family Arcobacteraceae; genus Malaciobacter; species Malaciobacter canalis. The sequence continues at coordinate 1,576,119 of NZ_CP042812.1, read as the reverse complement.
TATTTTTTCTATAATTTCTGTATTTGTTATTATGTTTGCACTTATTTCTGCATCTATATATGAAGATATTTTTAAAAAGATAATTTTTGAATTTCCTTTTCAATGGCAGCTTAATGATACAGTTGCAATACTTTTTGTAAGCTTCTTTTTCATTGGTTTAGTTATGATGCCATCAATTTTAGATGGGGAAAGTTCCCAATTTAGAAATCTTCTTCAATCATGGTTTAATAAAGAGACAAGAAGACTCAAAAAATTAAATATTGCTCTTAATTCTCTTGATAAAAAAATACAAATTAATCTTTATAATTTTGATTTAGTTGATGAAGAACATTGGCTTTGGAGAGTTATTGCAATAGCTATTTTAAAAAGATTTAATAATGTAAACTTTTATATAAGAAATGATCAAAGTAAAAATATGTATAAAAGATTGAAAAGTTTTAATATTTTAAATATTGAAATAAAAAAGGACTTTGAAGATTTTAAAAAATGTAATGTTGATACGCTTTTATCAGCTAAAGAACAAAAACTTTACTCTTTATTGCAACTAAGCTCTTCTTTGATTATTGAAAAAAACGACAATAATTTTATCTCATTAGAGATGTTTGAGTATTGTGGAAGAAACTTTTTAGAAGATACAAAAGAAAAATCAACACAACTAATTTCTGGATTTCAAAACTTTATAAATAGAGCTTTTGATGACTTTTTCTTTTTAAAACAAGAAAAATCAATGCAAATTTATTTAACACAAAATGCAAAGATAAAAAAACTAGAAGATGAACAAAGAAGATTATCTTATCATTTGAGAAATCATATAGAAGAGTGTGTTGAGATTTTTGATAATCCAATATCACTTTTGATTTTATACTATTATGTAAAAGATATAGTTTTAGATGAAAAACGATATTTAATCATTTTAGAAAAATTTATTGATGCTGTATTTAAAAAGCAACACTATGAGCTTATAGACATATATTGGTTTAAAATAGCTAATAAAATGTTTGATTCATCAAAATTAGATGACTTTGAACTTACAAATAACTCTTTATATAGAAAACTTTCAATTGAATCTTTAGATAAGTTGATTTTTCTTTTTGAAAGAAATGGGCATTTTAATCAAGCATTACTTTTGGCAAATTATTTATATGAAATAAATCCAAATAGATACTCTATTAGTATTTGTTCTTTATATGAAAGAATGGGGCAGTTTGATAAAGCATATGATAGTTTACCTAAAACGCTAGAGATAAAAAATTCAAGCAAACCTTTAGATACACAAGTTAGATTTTTTCAAAGAAAAGCTTGGATTATTGTAAGTCAAAGAAAAGAGCAGAAAAAACAAGAAGGTTTGGATTTGATATTTAAACTAAAAGAGTTACTATTCTCACACAATGAAGATAATGAACCTTTATGGTTATGGCATTTTTATAATATAAAAGCAAATTATGCAGAGTGGGATTGTGATTATGAAAAAGCAGTGAGTTATTATAAAAAATGCTTATCAATCCCAGCACTTGGTGCTTTTGAATATGGTGCGACTTTTTTAAATATGTCAATTGCTTATAGATTTATCTATCTTAATAAACAAAATAAAGATGAAGATTTAATCACAAAATGCATTGATCTTGGTTCAATTGGAGTAGCTTTAAAAGATTCAGTTGGAGATAGAGATGAAATGCCAGTTGTTTTACACAACCAAGCATTAAATATATTAAATAAAATCCAATTATCAAAAGAAGAACTAAATACAATTGTAACTATGACAGATACAGGAATTGAAACATTAAATAGAACAAACTCTATTAAAAGATTAGGAATGTTGTTAATTGAAAACTATTTAGCTAAGAGTTTATTATTACTTCCTTGTGAAGAAATAGAGCAACTACTTAAACAGCACTGGCAAAATATGGATAACAATGAGCATGAACAGATATTAAACATATACAAACTATTTAAAAATAATCATAATATTACAAATTTAAAATTTTTAGATAATTTAAGTTAATAAAGGCGAATAATGAAATATAAAACAGGCACTATAAATTTACAAGAGGGTACAGTTGAAGAAAAAAGAGAAGAGATTAAAAACTATTTTCTTCAAGCTTATGAATTAGATGAAAAGCTGTTTGACCTACTAAAAGATAAAAAATCAATCTATGAACAACCAAATAGATTAAGACATCCTTTGATTTTTTATTATGGACATACTTCAACATTTTTTATAAATAAACTAATGGTTAGTAAAATTATAAATAAAAGAGTAAACAAGTACTTTGAATCAATATTTGCAATTGGTGTTGATGAAATGAGTTGGGATGATTTAAATAGTAAAAACTATTCTTGGCCAGCTTTTGAAGAAGTTAAAGCATATAGAGATGAAGTAAAAAAAATTGTTTTAGAGTTGATTGATACTATTGAGTTTACAATGCCAATAAATTGGGATAGTCCAATGTGGATTATTTTGATGGGAATTGAGCATGAAAATATTCATATTGAAACATCTTCTGTGCTTTTAAGGGAGTTAGATATATCTCACTTTAAAAATGAGGAATCTTTTTTATATTGTAAAGAGTATAAAGATGATTATTTAAAAAATGAACTCCTTGATGTAAGTGCAGGAGAAGTAGTTTTACAAAAAGATAGAAAAAATCCTATTTATTATGGATGGGATAATGAGTTTTCTTATCATAAGGCAAATATTAAAGATTTTAAAGCAAGTAAATATTTAGTATCAAATGGTGAGTTTTTAGAGTTTGTAAAAGATGGTGGATATTCAAAATTAAAATACTTTTCAGAAGATGGTTTAAGATGGCTAGATTTTACTCAAACAAAAATGCCAGTATTTTGGATAAAAAAAGATGAAAAATACTTTTTAAGACAAATAAATAATATTGTTCCTCTTCCTTTAAATTATCCTGTGGATATAAATATATATGAAGCAGAAGCTTTTTGTAAATATAAAAGTGAAAAATTAGGTTTTGAAGTTAGACTTCCAACTGAAGATGAGTATTATAGATTGTATGATTATGTAAATGCAGGAGATAAAAAAGCAAATATTGGTTTAAGATATTTTAATCAAACACCAGTTGATAAATATAAGTTTGATGATTTTTATGATGTTGTAGGAAATGTTTGGCAATGGAGTATAACACCTACTTATCCCTTTGATGATTTTCAAACTCATCCTATATATGATGATTTTACAACACCAACTTTTGATGATAGACATGCACTTATGAAAGGTGGTTCTTTTATATCTTTAGGAAATGAAACACTTAAAAGTGCAAGATATGCTTTTAGAAAGCACTTTTTTCAACATGCAGGTTTTAGATATGTTAAATCAGATAATGAGTGTAGAACAAAGTTAAATGACAATGTTTATGAAACAGATGAATTGATCTCTCAATATTGTGAGTTTCATTATGGAGAAGAGTTTTTCAATGTAAAAAACTTTGCTAAAGCATCTGTTGATATTTTAAAACCATATTTAAATAATATCAAAACAAAAAAAGCATTAGATTTAGGATGTTCTGTTGGAAGAAGTAGCTTTGAATTAGCAAAAGTTTTTGATGAAGTACTTGGGATTGATTTTAGTGCTAATTTTATTAATGTTGGGGTTAAACTTAAAAAGTATGATAATTTAACATTTAAACTAAAATCTGAGGGTGAAATATTTGAAGATAAAACTATTTCACTAAAAGATTTAGGTTTAGGTGATATTAAAGATAAAGTTGAATTTATGCAAGGTGATGCTTGTAATTTAAAAACTTTATATACAGGTTATGATTTAATATTTTGTTCAAACTTAATAGATAGATTATACTATCCACAAAAATTTTTAGATGACATACCAAATAGGATAAATGAGGGTGGATTACTTGTTCTTTTATCTCCATATACTTGGCTTGAAGATTACACTCCAAAAGCAAACTGGCTTGGAGGATACTATAAAGATAATAAACAGATTAAAACTATTGATACTTTAAAGAAAAATCTTGAAGATAAATATGAGCTACTTGAATTAATTGATGTTCCTTTTGTCATAAAAGAGACATCAAGAAAATATCAGCACACAATTTCACAAATGAGTATTTGGAAGAGAAAATAAAAAGTAGCATAAGCTACTTTTTATAATTATATAAACTTTTTAAACTCATTTTAATACTAAAATAATAAAATACACACTCTACA